>JBMDWZ010000157.1:0-15069 GCA_048594865.1 Beutenbergiaceae bacterium | reverse complement strand
CGGTTCCCCGGCACCGGCGAGCACACTGTCGGTGATCGCTTCGCGGTCGATGGCGTGCACGATGGCGCGGCGCACGCGCTCATCGGCCAGTGCGCCGGCCTCGCTGTTGACGCCCAGGAAGGTGACGCCGTTGGAGACCCGCGATTCGATGGTGGCGTTCGCCTGGCCCTCCAGTCCGGAGACCTGGTTGGGGGAGATCAGCGCAACGTCCACACTGTTGGACAGCACCCCGTTGAGGCGCGCGTCTTCATCGGAAATGGTCTGGAAGGTGATGCCGTCCAGCGCCGCGGCGTCGCCCCAGTAATCGTCATTGCGCTCCAGGACGTAGTCCACGCCCTGGGTGCGGGAGACGAAGGAGAAGGGTCCGCTGCCCACCGGAGCTTGGGCGAAGCCGTCGGAGCCGAGCTCCTCATACACGGCCTGGGGCACGATGTGCGCCGAGGTGGTGATCGAGGGCCACGGGGAGAACGGGGCGTTGAGCTCGAAGATCACGTCGTTGCCGTCGGCCGAGACACTGTCCAAGGTCCGCATGTGCTCGCGCACCGAGGACTCTTCGGTGTCCAGGATGGTCTCGAAGGTGAACACCACATCCTGCGCGGTCAATTCGCTGCCGTCGTGGAAGGTGACGCCTTCACGCAGGGTGAAGGTCCACTGGGTGAAGTCCTCATTGGACTCCCACTCGGTGGCGAGTTGGGGCTGCAACTCACCATCGGCGTCGAGCATCACGAGGCGGTCGAAGAGGTTGTAGTAGTAGTTGTAGCCGGCCAGCGACCCGTCGATGATCGGGTCGGGCGTGGCGTCGGGTTCGGTGACCTGGGCGACGGTCAAGTCACCACCGGTGACCTCACCCCCCTCTGCGCCACCCTCGGGGTCAGCCTCGGAGGAGGTGCCGGCGCACGCTGCCAGGGCCAGGGAGGCGGCAGCGAGGAACACAATGGCGGGGGTTCTGCGTTTCATGGGGCCTTCTTTCAGGTTACGGACAGGCTTGGGGCGATCAGGGTGGGCGAGTCGGCCGCGCGGATGCACGCAACGGACTGGTGCTCGGTGACCGGGCTGAGCTCGGGTTCGGCCGCTGCGCACTCATCGGTCGCGATCGGGCAGCGGGACCGAAAGGAGCATCCGCTGGGGCGCTGGGTGGGGTCGGGGAGTTCCCCCTCCAGCACCACCCGCCCGCCACGTTGGCGGGGGTCGGGCACCGGCACCGCAGAGAGCAAGGACCGGGTGTAGGGGTGCACCGGGTTAGCGAAGATCTCCTCGGCGTTGCCGTACTCCACGATCTTGCCCAGGTGCATCACCGCCAGGGAGTCGGAGATGTGCCGCACCACCGACAGGTCGTGGGCGATAAACAGGTAGGACAGTCCCAGGCGTTCCTGCAGATCGGCGAGCACGTTGATGACCTGGGCTTGGACCGACACGTCGAGCGCGGAGACCGGTTCATCCAACACCAGCACGTCGGGTTCCAGCGCGAGCGCCCGGGCGATGCCCAGCCGTTGGCGCTGCCCGCCGGAGAACGCCGCCGGCTTGCGCTGCATGATGTTGGCGCCCAGGCCCACCATTTCCAGAAGCTCCACCACCCGGTCGCGGTTGTACATCCGAGCAATCCGCAGCGGTTCGGCGACGATGTCGTGGGCGCTCATCCGTGGATCCAGGGCGGAGTAGGGGTCCTGGAACACCAACTGGATCCGGCGGCGCACGGCCCGCAGTTGGCGCGGGGTGAGCTGAGCGGGGTCATCGCCGAGGATCTGCACGCGGCCGGCGGCCGGGGAGTTGATGCCGAAGATCGTGCGCACCAGGGTGGACTTCCCGCAGCCCGACTCCCCCACCAGGCCCAGGGTGGTACCCCGCGGCAAGGTGAGGCTGACGTCGTCGACCGCGGTTAGGGTGCGCCGCCCGCTGGGGGTGCGGATCTTGAACTCCACGCTCAGGTTTTCCACCGTGAGCACGTCGCGGCTAGCTTCCAGCGCGGTGAGGTCGCGGCTCATACTGCTGCTCCCGCCGGGGTGGTCTGCGCGGCTTTCTCAAGGTGGTGGCAGGCCGCGGGGTGGGTCTCCTCGCGTGGCAGCAGTGGGATCACCTGCGCGCAGTGCTCGTTCTTGGCGGGGTTGGTGCACCGTGGAGCGAAGGCACACCCGGTGGGACGCTCGGCCGGCAGCGGCGGGGTGCCGGGGATCGCGAATGCGGCGTCGCCGGTGCGTGGGCCGGACAGGATCGAAGCCAGCAGGCCGCGGGTATAGGGATGTTGCGGGGCGTCGAAAACCTCGGTGACCGAACCGGATTCCACGATCCGTCCGGAGTACATGATGGCGACCTCATCGGCGGCCTGAGCGACCAACCCCATGTCGTGGGTGATGAGCATCATCGAGGCCTCGGCTTGGGCCCGGGCCTCGGCCAACGCCTCCATCACCTGCGCCTGCACGGTGGTGTCCAGGGCGGTGGTGGGTTCATCGGCCAGCAGCAGATCGGGCTGGTTGGCCATCGCCATCGCGATCACCGCGCGCTGCCGCATCCCGCCGGACCATTCGTGGGGGTAGCCCTTGGCCCGAACCTCCGGCTGCGGTACCCCGACGTCCGCCAGCAACTCATGTACCCGCTGCATCCGCTTGGCGCGAGACAGGTGCGGCTGGTGCAGGGCCAGGGTGCGGCCAATCTGGTAACCCACCCGGCGCACCGGGTTCAGCGCCGTCATCGGGTCTTGGAAGATCATCGCCAGGTCCCGGCCGCGCATTTCACGCCGTTTGGCATCGCTCATCGCCAGCAGGTCCTGGCCGCGGTAGGTGATCGACCCGCTCCACACCTCCAGCGGCGCGGGCAGCAGGCCCATGATCGCCAGGGACGTCAGGCTCTTGCCCGACCCGGACTCCCCCACCAGGCACAGCACCTTGCCCGAGCCGATCTCGAGGCTGACGTCTTGCACCAGGGCAATGTCTTCACCTTCGGGGGTGGTGTAGCCAACGGTGAGGTCTTGCACGCTCAGAACGGGGGCGCTCATCGGCCTGCCTTTCCACGGGAACGGCTGGTGTGTTCGTGGGTGAAACGCTGGGAGATCAGGTTGGTGCCGAAGACCATGAGGAACATGCACGTTCCGGGGACCAGCACCAGCCACGGCGCTTGGCGCAGGTAGGCCTGGCCCTCGCTGATCAGCGAACCCCAGGAGGGCATCGGGGCCTGAATGCCCAGGCCCAGGAAGTCGAAGGAGGCGGTGATGAGGATCATCGCGCCGAGGTCGGTGGTGGCGATGATGAGCACCTGGCTGAGCACCCCGGGCAAGATGTGCTTGCGCACGATCCAGGGGGCGCGGGCGCCTTGGATGCGCGCCGAGAGCACAAAGTCCCGGCTCGCGAGGCCCAGCGCTACCGACCGGGCGATCCGGGCATAACCAACCCAGAAGGTCGCGGCCAGCACGATGATCATCAGGGTCACGCTCGGGCCGAAGATCGCCGCCAGGGCGATCAGCACCAGGATCACCGGCAGGGCCAGTTGGATGTCGGCCACGCCCATCAGCAGGCTGTCCACCTTGCCGCCGCGGTAGCCGGCGATGAGCCCAACGATGGTGCCGATGATGGTGTTGACCACGATCACGCCGAGCACGATCGCCAGGGTGATCCGGCCGGCGAGGGCGAGCCTGCTGGCGGTGTCCCGGCCCAGGGAGTCACTGCCGAGCCAATACCCGTCGGTGCCGGGTGGCTGTAGCGCCGCGGACAGGTTTTGGGCGTAGGGCGCGTAGCCGGGCAGTAGCGGGTAAATGAGGATGAAGGCGATCACCGAGCCCACCATCAGCATGCCGATGATGGTGGCGATGTTCGAGGGCGGTCGACGACGGCGGGTGCCGGCTGCTCCGGCGGGTCCGAGTTGGGTTGCGGTCATGTCAGCCTCACTCGGGGATCGACGACGCTGTACAGCAGGTCTACAACGAGGTTCGCGAGCACGAAGATCAGGGCCACGATGATGAGCCCGGATTGCACCACCGGGAAGTCGCGAGCGTAGACGGCGTTGAGCATCAGTTGCCCCAGGCCGGGCCAGGCGAACACGTTCTCCACGATCACCAGACCGCCGAGGAAGACGCCCAGGTTGATCCCGGCCACGGTCATCACCGGCAACAGGGCGTTGGGTAGCGCCTCGGTCAGCACCACTCGCCGGTGGGACTCCCCACGGGCCCTGGCGGTGCGGACGTAATCGGCGGAGATCTGCTCGGCGATCGAGTTGTCCAGTAGCCGGGCGTAGACGATGAATTGGCCGGTGGCGATCGTGGCCGCGGGCATCACCAGGGACGCCACCGAGCCCGACCCGAGGGACGGCAGCCATCCGAGCTGAACGGCGAAGACGATCACCAGCAGCAGGCCGAAGAAGAAGTCTGGGGTGGCTTGCCGGATCGAGCCCAGGGTGAGGGCGATCGTGCGCAGCGGCCACCAGCGGGTGACGTGGGTGGTGACGACGACGGCGAACGCGAGTAGGAGTCCAAGTCCCAGTCCCCAGGCGCCCAGGGTGAGCGAGGTGGGTAGCCGGTCCATCACCAGGTCCATGGAGGAGGTGCCGCGGTTGCGGTAGGAGTCACCGAAGTCACCGCGCAGGATGCCGCCGATGTAGCTGAAGTACTGGTCCAGTACCGGGCGGTTGAAGCCGAGCTCTTCGTCCAGGGCCTCGATCTGCTCCCGGGAGGCGTTTTCGCCCAGGAGCAGCGCCGCCGGGGAGCCGCTGAGGCGGCCGAAGATGAACGCGACCGTGATCACCACATAGATGGTGATGAAGGCCTGCAGTAGCCGCCGTGCAATGAATCTCGCCATCGTCTCTCACCTCCCGTCAAGTCGTTTCGGTATACAGAATTGCGACCGGAGGTTTCGGGCGGGCTACTTGATGTTACGTCTATGTGAACTCTCGTCAGTGTCGTCGCTGGCTCTAAACATGAGTAACTAAGCCGTTACCACCCTATGACCGAGGGCGACAGGGGCTCGGTAGTCAATTGCCGGCCAAGAGTGCGCGCTATCGTTCTGTATACTGCAATGGTGAAATGGCCCCGAATCATCAGTGCCGCGCAGTGCGCCGAAGTCCTGACTCCCCGCGCCCTGGTGCAGGCCCTGCACACCGTTCACCGCGACCACCATCGGGGCGTGGTGACACAGCCGATCCCGACCCGGCTGCCCCTGACTGCCCAACCGGAACTGGCCGATGCCGCGCACGTGCTGATGAGTGCGGCCGATGCGAACTACACCTTGGTCAAGACGCTGCTCGATGCCCCGAGCCGCCGGGATCTTGGCGAGCCGGCGCAGCGGTCGGTGATCTCGGTGTACTCCACGCGCACCGGGGACTGCCTGGCGCTCATCGACGGCTCCGCACTCACCCGGCTGCGCACCGCAGCGGCCACCGCGCTCGGCGTGCAACTGCTGGCCCGCCCGGACGCTCGCACCTTGGGCGTGCTCGGCGCCGGCGGCTTGGCCCCGGCGCATATCGAGGCGATTAGCGCGGTCATGGACATCGAGCGCGTGCTGCTCTGGGCCCGGCGACCGGAGGCCGCCGCCGCAGCCCTGGACGCTGTGCCTGGTTCGACCACGGCGCCCGCCTCAGCCACGGTGGCGGGCAGCATCGAAGAGGTGGCCGATGCCGCGGACGTGCTGATCAGCCTCACCCCGGCCCAAGACCCCATTCTCACCGCCGCCCACCTGCACCCCGGAATGCACGTGGCCGCCGTAGGTTCACCACCACGCCCCGGCTACCGCGAAGCGGGACCGGACGTCTTTGCCAAGGCCGACCTCGTCGTCGTCGATGATGCCCATATTGCGGCCGATGAATCTCAGCAGGTGATCGATGCCGTGTCCGCCGGGTTGCCGGCAAGCGACCTCATCGAACTCGGTGCGATTGCCGCGGGCGGCGCTGGCCGGCAAGACCCCGCCGACATCACCCTGCACTCCTCGATCGGAGTGGCTGCCCAGGATTTGGCGGCGGTGCGCATCCTCCTGCATGAGGGAGACGAGACCCTATGATGGCGCAATGGTGAGCGCAGCCGAGCCCGTGCCCGAGGCCCAGCCGCACGCCTCGCTGTCCCATGGCATCTATCAGAGCCTGCGGAGTCGGATCATTCTGGGCGACCTCAAGCCCGGAGACAGGCTGCGCGAACAGAAGTTGGCCGATGAGCTGGACGTGTCCAGGATTCCGCTTCGAGAGGCGCTGTCGCGGCTGGCGACGGACAGTCTGGTGACCGCCAATCCCCGGCGCAGTGCGGTGGTGGCGTCCTGGAGCGAGAGCGACGTGCACGATCTGTTCGATGCCCGCCTGGCGCTAGAGACCAAGGCGGCGGCCCGCGCCGCCGCGCGCGTCAGCGGCCTGCCGGCGCTGGGCGAGGCCCTGGAGAACTCCATCAACGAGATGCGAGCGGGCGATGAGCTTGGCTTCGCCGAATCCAATGCCACCTTCCACGTGGCGTTGGTGACGGCAGCGGGCAACCCCCTGCTCGATGGCCTGATGCGCTCGATTTCCTCACGGATGACGTGGCTGTTCTACCTCACCGCTAGCCGAGACCACGAGATCGCCTGCCGTGAGCATGGCGCGATCGTTTCAGCCATCCGACAGGGCCACGCACGGTTGGCCGAGTCGTTGACCTACGCGCACATCGAGGAAGGCCGCCCGGCCACCCTGGAGATGATGGCGCAGACGTTCAGCCCTCGAGATCCGGCTTAACGTCGTTACGGCTGGCCATAACGACGTTAAGCCGGATCTGGGCTGGTGTTTGGTTAGCCCAGGAGTTCGCCGTTATCGGCCACCAGCGCGCCACCGTGGATGACGGCGCGGCCTTGCGACCGGTCCATCACGGCCGCGGCGGCGTTGTCCGCGGGGACCAAGACGACGTCGGCAACGTCACCAATGCTCAGGCCCGCCCGGCCCGTGATCGTGTGGGCCTCGTCGTTGGTGGCGGAGCCAGGGGAGTGCCCGTCGATGACATCGGCACCGCCGAGGCTGGCCACCGCTAGGCAGTCTTCGATCTGCTGATCGCGGCGGTAGCCCTGGGTGAAGGCCAACTGCCAAGCGCGGTCGAGCATGTCGGTGTTGCCATAGGGCGACCAGTAATCCCGTTGACCGTCCTGGCCCAGGCCGATCCGGATGCCGCGGCTCAAGATCGACTCGATGGGCAGCCCCAGGCGCGGTGCGATCGTGGTCAGCGCCACGTCCCACTGGGCGAACTCATCCAGCAAGGGCTCCAGCTTGGCCTGCGGCAGGGTCGCCAGGAAGTACGCGTGGGCGATCGTGACCTTGGACTTACACCCGTGGGCCTTGATCCGGTCGAGAATCATCGAAGCCGAGAAGGCGCCCAGATCCCCAGGTTCGTGCAGGTGCACGTCGATGGGGGCGTCGTGGCGAGCGGCGATCTCGAACACCGTGTCTAGGTGCCGCACCGGGTCGCGCTCCAAGGAGCACGGGTCGATTCCGCCGACCACATCGGCCCCGGCGGTCATCGCCTGGTCGATGAGCTGCGGCACCCCAGGCTCCACGAACAATCCGGCCTGCGGGAAGGCCACGATCTGCACCTGGGCGCGGGCGGCGTGCTCCTGCTTTGCCGCGACCACACCCTCGAGTCGTTCCAGGCCACAATCGGCGTCCACCTGGGCGTAGGACCGGGCCCGGGTCATGCCGTTGGCGATCGCCCGCCCCAGGGTGGTGGAGGCACGCTCGGCGACCGACGCTCCGGCGTCGCGCCAGTTGTCGCGGTCATTCATGATGCAGTCCCAGATTCCGTGCCCGGGCGGCAGCGAACTGGGCCGGTACGGCAGCCCGATCCGGGTGGAATCCAGGTGCACGTGGGCGTCGGTGAACGCTGGCAACGCCACCCGGCCCTCGCCGTCGAACGGGGTTGGCGCACTGGCACCCTCGCCGGCAGGTGAACTGCCAACGGGGTGGATGGCGGCGATGGTGCCGCCGGAGATTTCGAGGTCTACGGGCTCAGCGCCCCACGGGCGCACGTTGGTTACAAGAAGATCGCTCACACCTTTGGTATACCACAAAGATGTTTCGCGGCCCTTACAGTGCCGAGAAGCCGGTTCTCGTATACCGAAACGTCACCACTCGCGATGAGGGGGGATCAATGTTCCGGGGTTGAGGTTGCGGCTGGGGTCGTTGGTTTGCAGCAGACCCACCAGCATGTCGGTGCCTGCCACCGAGATGTCCTGCTCCAACCACGGGGCGTGGTCGGTGCCAACACCGTGGTGGTGGGACAAGGTTCCGTGGTGATCCACGAACGATTGCTGCACCGCGGCCTTCACAAAGTCGTACTGCTCCAGGGTGTCCACACCGGGCTTCGGTGGGAACGCGAAGGTGAAGTACAGGCACGCCCCGGAGTGATAGGAGTGCGAAAGGTGGCACATGATGTAGCCCTTGACCCCGAGTTCGGCGTACGCGGCCTTGGCGTTACGCACCGTGTTGACGTACAGCTCACCGAGCTTGGACCACGGCGCGGCGGTGTCCGACACGTCCCCGAGCGCGCCCTTATCGAGCAGGAAGTCGCGCAGGTAGGGGGTGTCGAACTTCTTCTGGTCATACATCGACCCGGGGCCACGGCCGAGCGTGATGCCGCCGTTGGCGGAGATGATCTTGCTGACGATCGACTTGGTGTGCCGGATGTGGCTGGCCGAACCTTCGTAGCCGATGTAGCTGATGCAGACCTTGTCCAGGTCCCAGCCACGGCGGCGCAGCACCTCAAACAGGCCCTCGCCGATCTTGGAGGACAGTGACTTGGAGGCCTTGCGGGTGGATAGCGAGAAGGCGGTCTCGGCGGCGTCGGACACCCGGGTCACGCTGGGTGAGGCGTCGGACACCGAGATGGCTTCCATCGCGGCCAAGCCCGCCGCCCAGTTGGGGAACAGGTAGGCGATGATGTCCCGGTTTTCCGGGAGCCGGTGCACCTGCACCCACGCTTCGGTGATGACTCCGAGGCGGCCTTCGGAGCCCAGGATCATCTCCCGCACGCTCGGGCCGGTGGAGGTGGAGGGCAGCGGCCGCACCACCACGACCTTGCCCGGCTGCACCAGCCGCAGGCCGCGGGTGATCTCGGCGATGTCGCCGTACTTGTCGGACTGCATGCCGCTGGAGCGGGTGGCGATCCAGCCGCCCAGCGTGGAGTGCCGGAAGGAGTCGGGCTGGTGACCCATGGTCCAACCGACCTTGCCCAGTTGGTGCTCCAGGTCCGGGCCGAGCACACCGGCCTGGACGCGCGCCAGACCGGCCGATTCGTCCAGCTCCAACACTCGGTTCATTCGGCCCAGATCCAGTGAGATCACCGGACGGGTCTCCTCGGCTTGCGGGGTGAGGCTTCCGGAAATGTTGGATCCGCCGCCGAAGGGGATGATGACCGCGTCCTGGGCGATCACCAGGTCCAGCACCTGCTGAACCTGCTCTTCGTTGGCGGGATAGACGACGGCGTCGATCACCCTGGGGAAGATGCCCTCGCGCACCATCACCAGGTCCCGCAGGCCCTTGCCGTACGTGTGCACCACCCGGTCCATGTCGGTGGTGCGCACTTGGTGGTCGCCGACGATCGCGCGCAACGCTGCGCCGAGGTCGTCGGGGAGCTGGGAAGCGGGCACGTCGAGGTCTTCGAACCGTGGCTTGTCCACCCCAGGCTTGGACAGGTCCAGCCCGATCTGGGTCTCCACGAACTCGGCGAAGTTCGGCTTATCGGCGTACTGGAAGGCCACGCCTTCCACGCCCCAACCCCACCACTTCATGTGCTGAACTTCGGTCACGAGGCTTCCTCCTGTAGTCCGTCATCACGCTTGTCCACATTCTCGCCCTTCGCAACCCCGCGCTGAGACGAGTTCGCTTGCGCGCCGCCAGCTTCGCCGTCGTGCGTTGTGCTGAGGGTGGGACTTTGGTCATTGGCCGGTTCGCCGTCGGCCGCCGTGCCGGCTGGCTGATCGGTTTCGGCGTCGAGTTCTTCGGCTTCGAGGCCGCCCGCGCGCACGAAGGGGCTGCGCGATTCGTGCATGGCCCGCACCTGGGCTTCGACGCGCGCGTTGAAATCGGCGAGCGGTTCACCGGCGTGGGCCCGTAGCGGCTCACCGATGAGCAGCGTCACTTCCGGGCGCCCCGGCTTGGGCCAGTTGGTGCCCACGGGCATTGCGTCGTGGGCGCCGACGATCGCCACCGGAACCACTGGGACCCGCAGCGAACGCGCCAGACCGGCAGCTCCAGGGGTGAACTTCTTCATCACCCCGTCCCGGGATCGGGTGCCCTCGGGGAAGATGCACAACGGGATGCCCGAGCGCAGCAGCGAGACGCTGAGTCCGGGCTTCTTGCGCCCACCCTTGCCGGCGCTGCGGCCCACACGCTCCACGGGGTAGGAGTTCACGAAGAACGAGGCGAACGTGGACTTCCACTTCGACTTGTACCAGTAGTCCGCGGCCACCGATTGGGCCAGGTTGCGGGTCAACTTGTAGGGAAGTTTGGCCACGATCAGCGGGGAATCGAGGTGGCTGGAGTGGTTTGCCACCAGAATGAACGGCCCGCTGAGTTCCTTGATGTTCTTCTTGCCCTCGATCGAGACCTTCACCTCGGCACTGAGCAGGGTGCCAAAGAGCATCCGCTGGCAAATGAACCGTACGGTTCGATGCCAACCGGAGTGGAAACGATCGACGGGCTGACGAGCCATCAGCGACCCCTTTGGATCTTCGCGCTAACGGCCCGTTCAACCGGGCGTGGGAGGTGCTTGAGGAAGAAGGAGATCACCCGGAACCGCTTGGAGGGGACCACGCGGGTTTTACCTGCCTCCACGGCCTTGAGGGTGTCGTGGATCAGCTCATCGGCGTCCAACCACAGGAACCCGGGGATGGAGGAGGTCTTGATCTTGGCGCGCTGGTGGAACTCGGTGCGGACCCAGCCCGGCAGCAGCCCGAGCACCTGAACACCGGTGCCGCGCATCTCCAGCGCCAGGGCATCGGAGAAGGTGTTCACCCAGGATTTGATCGCCGAGTAGTGGTTCATCGCCAGCAGCCCCGCGACCGAGCCCACGTTGATGATGACGCCGGAGCCGCGCTCGGCCATCGCCCGCGCCGCCGTGGAGCCCAGCACCAGCACGGCGCGCACCATGAGGTCCAGGGCCCGGGTGTGCACATCGAGGTCGCCGGTGTGGAACTTGGCGTGCAGCCCGGATCCGGCGTTGTTCACCAGGATGTCGATCGGGCGGCTTTGGTCTTGCAACCGTTGGGCGATCACGGTGGTCTGCTCGGCGTCGGAGAGGTCGGCGGCGAGCACCTCGACGTCCACCCCGAAGGAGTCCCGCAGCTTCTGCGCGGTGGTCTCCAAGCGTTCGGCGTTCCGGGCGACCAGCACCAGGTCACAGCCGCGAGCAGCCAACGCCTTGGCGAATGCCAAGCCGATTCCGGCGCTGCCGCCGGTGACCATGGCCAGCCCGCTCAGGGGGCCGTTAGCGGCGGTAGCCATCTACTGCCCTCCCGAGCGCAGGGACCGCATCACCGGGGAGAACCTGCCTTCGGAGGTCTGGGTCCAGGAACGCACCGGCCAACGCTTGGATTGCGCGTAGCGATACAGCGCAGCGTCGGGGTTGACCGCGTTCGGGTTGCCCACCACCTCCAGCCACGGCCGGTCGGAGTAGGTGTCGCCGTAGGCGTAAGAGCCGGCCAGGTCGAAGTCGTGTTCGCGGGCGTAGCGCACCAGCCACGTGGCGCGGGCCTCATCCACCAGTGGGGAGGTCTGCAGGTGCCCGGTCCAGCGACCGTTGGCGTCGGTGTCCATCTTCCCGGCGACGATCTCATCGAACATGTCCGCCAAGGGTTCAACGAACACGTCGATCTGCCCGGTGACCAGCACGGTGCGGTGCCCGGCGGCGCGGTGCGCGGCGATCCGCTGCACCGCTTCGGTGTGCAGGCGGGCGCGCAGTGAGGTAGCCACTCGCTTGGCGATCACTTCGCGCAGCTTGTCTTCATTGGCTCCGGCGTAGCGGCGCATGAAGGAGCGGATGAAGTCACCGCGGTCACGCAGTTCGGCGCGCAGGTAGGTGCCGGCGTTGGCGACCATGCCACCGAGGTCGGAGACGGCCTTGCCGCTGCCCTTCGCGGCCAGTTCCACCCACACGTAATGCTCGATGAGGCTGGCCGCGGCGACCGTGCCGTGCAGGTCGAAGACCGCCACCACGTCGCTGCGCTCCGGCAGTGAGGCGCTGCCGGCCGAGGCTTTGGACTGACCCGAGCGGCGGCTGCGCATCAGCCCCGGGACGGTGGGCACGTGCACCTCTTGGAGGTAGTGCGCCCAGTCGATCGCCTCCACATCGAACCCGTGGGCGGCGGCACGATCAGCGGGGATCGCCAGGTGCAGAGCCCGAGTGTTGGCGTCATCGAAGACCACTTCGGTCTGCGTGTAGGGCTGGTACAGGTCGGTGAACTTGCGCAGCGTGCCCAGGTCCCGCTTGGCCTTGTACAGCGTGGAGATCCATTTGCGGGTGGTGTCGTTGCGCGGGAACCGGCCCACGGCCTTGTCGGCCAGGTCCACGGCGAATTCCCGACGGCGCAGGCTACGTTCCACGGCCGGCCCGTTGGGAAAGGACCAGTTCGGGACGTGCACGATCGAACCTTCGTCGTCGAGCAATGGATTGCTGCGGAAGTACTCACCGATGAGCTTCAACAGTTGGCCGAAGCGGACCGGGTTGCGGATGCCGGAGCACACTTGGAAGTACTGCTGGTCTCCCGCCGGTGGCGGCACGGCGGCCGCGGCGAGGGTGGCGTTGACGACGTGGTCTACCGGGATGACGTCCAGGATGGTGTCCGCGAGCGCCGGGAATTCCGGGAGCATCCCCCGGCCGTAGGCGGCGATCAGCGGATCGGCGACCTTGAACCCGTCGATCCAGCCCGGGTAGGGGTGGTTCAGGGAGGATTCGATGATCGTGGGGCGAACCACCGACAGCCGCCGGTCACCCCATAGGTCTTCGGCGGCGCGTTCGCCCAGGGCCTTGGTGAAGGTGTACACATCGGGCCAGCCCAACGACCGGGCGCGAGCGCGGCCGGCCTCAACCAGCCGCTCGTTGACCCATTCTTGACGGGCGGTCTCGGCGGCTTGGGACACAGCTTGAGCACCGGCGCGGCGGTGCTGCGCGCGGGCCTTGGACATCAGCGGGCCAAGCACGTCAGGTGCGCGGGAATCGGCTTCGGCCTTTTCCCGGGCGGCGAGCGCCAGTTTGGTTTCCGCCACCCGGTCCACCTCGTGGTCCAGGCTGCGCTCCTCGGCGATGCCCTTGCGCAGGCCAGCCACGTAACTGGTGGACACGTGCACCACATGCGGGTCACTGCCGCTAGCTAGCAGCTTGGTGTACAGCGACTCCGGGCCGCCCACGTTGGCGGCGAACGCCTCATCGATCGGCAGGTCGAATGACACCGATGACGCCGAGTGGATCACCACGTCCAAGTCGCCGGGCAGGTCCGGAACGTCGTCGAGGTCACCCTCGAGCACCGACACCCGGCGCGCCAGTTCCGCATCGGCCTGCTCGGCGCCCACCGCGTCCCGCCAGGAGGCGAACACCGGTTTACGCAGCAGTTTCTTGATCCGCATTTCCCCGGTTAGCGCCCCTCGGGGCCGCACCAACGCGGTGATCCGCGTGGAGGGATAAGCCGAGAGCAACTTTTCCAGGACGGCTTGACCAACAAACCCGGTACCGCCCGTTAACAGAATGTGGGCGTTGACCAGGGGGTCGGTAGGCATGGAGAACTCAGGAGCGGACACTCAGGCAACTGTACGCGCAGTTATGCCCCAATGGTCCATGTACAACGAAACGAGCGAAATCTGTGCGTATCACCGCATTTTCCGGGGCGCCGGGTAGCCGGGCGAGCGCCTGGTCGGCTTCAGCAACCGCCTGTCGGGACACCGGATCGGCGAGCAGAAACCGCAGCATGGCGCCGGTCCTGGCCCGGTCACCGGTGCGGGATCCGGGCCACCGCCAGCCCTTCAGCGCGCGGTGCACGTATCGCTTGGACCGCCGGTCGGTGGCCGCGATCACATTGACCTGTTCGGTGTAAAAGCGCAGATGGGGCTCGGTGCACCGGAGCACCGCAGCAGACAGATCGGCCAGGTCGGGGCACATGTGGGCGAGGCGGATGAAGGTCAGCCGCAACGCCAGGGTGTCGGCCAGGCCGGTTGCCATGTGCCCGGCAACCACCGGTCGGCCCAGCACATTGGAGCTCAGCGCCGACAGCGCCGGACTTACCCGGTCTGAGATTTGAACGGCTGCGCGCTCGTGCCACGGGGTCTGCGGCTCCGCGTGCGGCTGTTGTTCGGGCGACCGCTGTTGTTCGGGCGCCTCGGTCTGCTGGCCGGCCCCCCGTTGCGCCTGATCAGCCACGATGCTGCGCAGCGTCGCCCCGATCCAGTGCCGTTCATAGGCCCACGTGGTCAGGAATGCCGTGACGACGGGGTCGGAGTGGGTGGGGGTGACGAGCAGGTCGCGCAGCCAGGCCACGGTGCCGCTTTCCACTCGTTCCCCATGCGCCAACACCGCGATTACCCCGGCGGGCAGGTCGGCGTCGATCCGGTGATCGGCCGGCATCACCGGCTGCGGGTTGGCGACGTAGTGGTGAAGGTCGAAGGTGTGACGTTGAGCGGGTGCGCTCATGCGTAGACACCGCGGGCCCGCATCGAATCGCCCACGATGCTCAGGTTCTCCATTCCGGGCAGCCGGGAGATGTGCGTGTCGATCGCGTCGATGACCTTGCGCCCCGCGTCACCCGCGAACAGGTGACCCATGACGTGCGTGACCTCGTCGTCGTCCATGATCCCCGAACCGACCGGTCCCCACCCGATCTGTAGTGCCATGCGAGCGAGCTTTCGGGCCTTGGCCGAGCTTTCCAGTCGCGCGCGGGCCTGGGTGGCGTAGAAGGCAACGTGCCGAGATTCCTGGGCGGCGATCCGGGCCAGGAGCACCGAGAGTTCAGGGTGCTCCTCCAAGGCGATCATCCGCTTGTAGGCGGCCGCGGCGCTCCATTCATTGACCGCGCCCCAGATCATGTGCACGGCCATGAAGTCCTTGCCGACGACGTTTCCCAGCACCGCTTGGACGGCTGGGCTGATCTTGTCTCGCCATCCGAG
>JBMDWZ010000156.1:0-8017 GCA_048594865.1 Beutenbergiaceae bacterium | reverse complement strand
CCTGCTGATCTCGCTGCTGCGGCACACCGACCGGGTGGCCTCGGCATCGTTGGCGCAACTGGTGAACGTGATCGCCCCGATCATGACCGAGCCGGGCGGGCGCGCGTGGCGCCAGACCACCTTCCACCCCTTCGCGCTGACCGCGAAGCACGCGGTGGGCGAGGTGCTGCAAGTGCAGATCGATTCACCCACGGTGCACACCGAGAAGTACGGCGACGCGGCCACCGTGGACGCCGTGGCCACACACGACGCCGAAGCCGGGGCGTTGAACGTGTTCCTGGTGAACCGGTCGGTGGAAGAGAGCAGCGACATCTCCTTCGACGTCAGCGCCTTTGGTGAGTTGTCTGTGCTGGAGGCCGTGACCTTGTCCAACCCCGACCACACCTGGGCTGCCAGCGCCGACGATGAGACCTCGGTGCTGCCCCAGCCGAACGACAGCGCCTCGGTGTCTGAGGGTTCGGTGAGCGTGAGCGTGCCCCCGGTGTCCTGGACGATGCTGCGGTTGGGCTGAGCAGCGGTTGGGCTGAGCAGCGGCTCGGCTGCGTTCCAGCCGAACTGAGAGTGGTGCCTCGAGCGGTCGTTTGTCGGACCGCTCGGGGCACTGTGCATTGCGGGGGACCGCGTATTGCGGGGCGCCACGGAGCGCGCGCGGCCGCCCGAGCCCTCCGCCACTCCGCACACCATGGACGCCGAGTGCTGATGGGCAGCGCCCAGCGCCCAGCGGCCGGCGGCCGGCGGCCAACGCCCAGCGGCCAACGCCCAACGCACTAGATGCGGCTTTAACCCCACTGAAACCATCCGGTAATCGCAGGCCGACTCTTATCAGTACTCTGTACAATGTCACACGTCATCTAGTAGTGTGTCGCACGTCACCTCTACCGTGACGTCGCCGATGACCTCGCCGTAGATCTTCCGAAAACCCGCTGTAGACCTTCCAACAACCCGAGATAGGGAATGACCATGAGTCGTAGTGGACGCCTTGCTGGAGTAGCCAGCGGCATCACAGTCATGCTCGTGCTGGCCGCCTGCGGTGGCGGATCGGCCGATAGCCCCGACGCCGAAGGCGGTAGTGAGTCGATCATCGACTCCGAAACCGGCTTCGCCCTGTACACCGGAGAGCCACAGCAGGGCGGCGTCGTTACCGTCCTCGGGGGTGTGGACTTCGCGTCCCTGGATCCCGCGATGGGCAACGACGGCAACGTCAACAACTTCTATCAGCTGATCTACCGCAACCTCACCCAGTACCGGTACGACGTCGAATCCGAGGAAATGGAACTCGTCGGCGACCTCGCCGAATCCTGGGAGTCCAACGACGATGCGACGGTGTGGACGTTCACGCTCAAGGAGGGCATCCGTTTTGAGGACGGGTCCGACATCACCGCGCAGGACGTGAAGTTCGGCTTCGAGCGCGCCTTCGACCCGTCCTTGGCGATCGGGTCGGACTACCTCAAGACCTACATCGACGGCGCCCCCGATTACGACGGCATCTTCGAAGAGGGTGAGGGACTGGACTCGATCGTGGTCGTGGACGATCGCACCATCGAATTCCGCACCGCCGGCCCGATGGCCGCCTTCCCCTACGTGCTCGCAACCCCGCCGGCCACCCCGTTCCCTGCCGATGGCGTAGACAGCCCCGGGCAGATTCAGGAAACGCCCATTGCCTCTGGTCCCTACCGGGTGGAGTCCTACGCCGAAGGCGACCGCCTCACCCTGGTTCGCAACGAAGAGTGGGACGCCGAGACCGACCCGATTCGTCCGGCCAACCCCGATGGCTTCGAGTTTCTGTTCACGCTGGATGACTCCACCATCGATCAGCGCGTGATCGCCGGCCAAGGTACCGATGCCTCGGCGTTGCAATCCTCAACCAACCCGTTGCAGGCCGCGAGCCTCAACCAGGTTCAACAGAACGATGAGCTCTCCGCTCGCACGGTGCGCGCCCTGCCGACCTGCACCATGTACATGGCCATGGACACCACCACCGAGCCTCTGGACCAACTCGAGGTGCGCCAGGCGATCCACTGGGCCATCGACAAGCAGTCGGTGGTGAACTCCTCCGGTGGACCGAACCTCGCCGAGGTCGCCAACGACATGCTGTTGCCGTTGGTGCCCGAGCGCACGGAATTCAACCTGTTTGAGTCCCCCGATGACGCCGGAGACGCAGAGCAAGCGCGTGAACTGTTGGCCGAAGCGGGCTACGAGGACGGCTTCGAATTGACCATGGACGTACGCAACCTGCCCACCTGGCAGGCACAGGCGGAGTCGGTGCAGCAGTCGCTCGCCGAGGTCGGTATCGACGTCTCCCTTAACGTGATCGACGCCGCGAACTACTACGAGCAGATCGGCACGCCCAGCCAAATGAACGATATGGCGATCACCGGATGGTGCACCGGCGGTTGGTACTCCGGTGAACCGTTGCTCACCCCGCTGTTCCACGGTGACCGGATCACCGAGACCGGCAACCCCAATATTGCGCAGTTCGACAACTCCGAGATCAACGATCTGTTCGACCAGGCCGCCGTCATGACCGACCTGCAGGAGCAGAACCAGGCCTACGCGCAGATCAATGAGTTGATCGTGGAGCAAGCCCCGATCGTGCCACTCATCCGACAGACCAACCTGCAGATGGTCGGAGAAGACATCGGCGGCGCCTTCGCACACCCCGCCCGTACGGGATACCTCTCCTACGCCGACCTCGGGCTGAAGAACCCCGAGTCCGAGTAATCCGCCAACGCGTCCGGGTCTGCTCCAAGCGGGCAGACCCGGGCCGCACGCCGGCCAAGCGACCGACCCCACCGACCCGAAAGTAAAAGCCATGAGCACCTCCAGGAAACCCACAATCGCCACTGCGGCGATAACCGTCGCCGCCTTGCTCGGCCTGGCTGCTTGTGGCGGAGCAGACACCGATACCGGCTCTGGTGCGGGTGGTGACGACGCCACCGATCAAGAGGACGGGGTGGTCGTGGACGACGACGGCTGGGCCCTGCACACCGGTGCAGCGGAGTCCGGCGGCGTCGTGACGGTCCTGGGCGGGGTGGACTTCGCCAGCTTTGACCCAGCCATCGGCGTGGACGGAAACGTCCGCAACCTGTACGTGCTGCTGTATCGGTTCTTGACCGAGTACACCTATAACTACGAAACCCAAGAGCTCGAACTGGTCGGAGACCTGGCCGAGAGCTGGGAATCCAATGAGGACTCCACGGTGTGGACCTTCACGCTCAAAGAGGGCGTCTACTTCCAGGACGGAAGTGAGATCACCGCAGCAGACGTGAAGTTCGGCATGGAGCGGGCCTTCGATCCCTCGGTTCGGATCGGTGACCAGCTGCTTCGCTCCAGCCTCGCCGGTGCCTCTGACTATGACGGCATCTTCGAAGAGGGGGAGGGCCTGGACTCGATCGTGGTGATCGACGACCGCACCATCGAGTTCCACACCGAAGGAACGGTCGCGGGCTTCCCCTACATCGTGGCCACCCCGCCCTCGGCACCATTCCCCGCAGATCAGGTGGACTCACCCGGTCAGATCGGTGAGGAACCCATCGCCTCGGGCCCCTACCAGGTGGCCGAGTATCGCGAGGGCGACATCTTGGTGCTCGAGCGCAATGAGCACTGGGACGCGCAGACCGATCCGATCCGTCCCGCGCTCGCCGATGGTTTTGAGTTCCTGCTCAACCTCGATTCGGCCACCATCGACCAGCGGATGATGGCGGCCCAAGGCTCGGACGTGAACGCGGTGCAGTCGTCCACGGATCCGCTGCAACCGGCCAACCTCCAGCAGGTGCAGTCCAACCCCGAGCTGGCCGCGCGGACCGTGCGCACCGAGCCCACGTGCGTTTGGTACATGGGCTTCAACATGAACTCTGAACCCTTGGATCAGGTGGAGGTGCGCCAGGCCCTGTCCCTGGCAGTGGACAAGGTCAGCGTGCAGAACGCTGCGGGCGGGCCGGCGCTGGCGCAGGTCACCCACGACATGCTGCTGCCGATGATCCCCGGCCGCGAGGAGTTCAACCTCTACCCCAGCGATGAGGACCGCGGCGACCCAGAAGCCGCCGCACAGATGCTCGCCGACGCCGGTGTGCAGGACCTCGAGCTCACCATGGACGTGCGCAACCTGCCGATGTGGCAATCCATGGCCGAATCGGTGCAACAGGCCTACGCCGAGGCCGGGGTGACCGTCAACCTCAACGTGCTCGACGCCGCCAACTACTACGACGTCATCGCCACTCCCAGCCAACTCGGCGACATCGCCATCACCGGAGTGTGCACCCGCGGATGGCTTACCGGGCAGATCGCTTTGGAGAACCGGTTCCACGGCAACCGGATCGCTGACAGTGGAAACTTGAACATGTCTCAGATCGACGACGAGGAAATCAACGCCGCGCTCGATCAGGCCCGGAACATGGCCGACATCGATGAGCAGAACGCCGCCTACTCCGACATCAACGAGATGATCATGGAACAGGCCCCGGTGGTGCCACTGCTGCTGATTGCGGATTTGCAGATGGTGGGTGAGAACGTCGGCGGAGCCTTCGCGAACCCGCCCCGGACCGGGTACATCGATTACTCCACGCTCGGTCTGAAGGACCCCGAAGGGTGAGTTTATGACGGTCCCCGCCTCCGCACAGATGGAGGAGATCGACGCATCCGGTACCGGCGCTAACGCCGGGCCGGATGCCTCGGCCATCCGAAAGATTCTGCGCAAGCCCAGTGTCATCTTCTCCGTGGCGTTCCTGGTGATCGTCACACTGATGGCGATCTTCGCGCCGCTGATCACCCAAGTCTCCGGATGGACCCCGTTCCAATTCGACGAAAGTGCCGTGGACCCGGCTACCGGTGGGCTGCCACTGGGCAGCTGGGGCGGGATCAGCGCCGAGCACTGGTTCGGTGTAGAGCCGCAGAACGGCCGGGACATCTTCGCCCGGATCGTCTACGGTGCCCGCGTCTCGATGTTGATCGCCATCGGGGCGACTGCCCTGACGATGCTCTTGGGGATCACCCTGGGAATGCTCGCCGGATTTGTGGGCGGCTTGGTGGACACCGTCATCTCCCGGGTCATGGACTTCCTGATGGCTTTCCCGGCTCTGATCTTCATGATCGCAGTGCTCTCCGCCGTGCCCCAAGGCAACCGTCCGCTGCTACTGGTCCTGGTGCTCAGCCTGTTCAGCTGGCCCGCGACCGCGCGCGT
Source organism: Beutenbergiaceae bacterium (assembly GCA_048594865.1). GTDB lineage: Bacteria > Actinomycetota > Actinomycetes > Actinomycetales > Beutenbergiaceae > CALKWS01. Next base: position 2,838 of record JBMDWZ010000156.1, on the reverse strand, counting down.
GATCCGCGGCCAGACGATGTCCATCGCCAACCGAGAGTTCGTCGAGGCCGCCCGCGCCTCGGGAGCCGGCAGTTTCACGCTGATCTTCCGTGAGGTGCTGACGAACCTGTCCGGCACCGTCATCGTGATGGCCACCCTCGCGGTCCCGACCTTCATCGCCACCGAGGCCGGGCTGTCCTTCCTGGGCGTCGGTGTCATCCCGCCGACGCCGTCCTGGGGTCAGATGATCGCCCAAGCGGTGCCCTGGTACGGAAGCCACCCGATGTTCTTCGTGATCCCCGGGATGTTCCTGTTCCTGACGGTGTTCTCCTTCACCATCATCGGCGACAACCTCCAGAAGATCTGGGCGAGCGGAGGCAAATCATGATCATGTACACAATCAAGCGCCTCCTTGGGGCGGTCTTGACGCTCTTCGCGGTCGCGTTCTTCACCTTCGTGATCTTCTTTTACCTCACCCCCGATCCGGCGGCGAGCATCTGCGGTGACACCTGTACCCCGCAAACAATCGAGAACATCCGCCGCCAACTCGGCCTCACCGAACCGTTCCTGGCGCAGTTCTGGGCGTTCATCAGTGGCATCTTCGTGGGCCGCACCTACGGCGCCGGCACCGCAGCGGAGATCTACTGCGGCGCCCCGTGCCTGGGCTACTCCTTCCAATCCCGCACCGACGTCTGGGACGCCATCGCCGCTCGCCTGCCGGTGACCGTCACCATCGCTGTGGGCGCCGCGGTGCTCTGGTTGCTCTCCGGGGTGGCCGCCGGCGTGATCTCAGCGGTGAAGCAGGGCACCTGGTGGGACCGGTCGGCGATGATGTTCGCCCTGGCCGGCGTCTCCCTCCCGAACTACTTCGTGGCCCTCATCCTGCAGTTTGTGCTGGTGGTGCAACTGCAATGGCTGCCCTTCCCCGCCGTCGTCGCGTTCGTCGATGATCCAACCAGGTGGTTCCAGACCTACCTGATGCCGTGGATGGTGTTGGCCCTGATGTACGCCTCGATGTACGCCAGACTCACCCGCACCAACATGATCGACACCCTCGGTGAGAACTTCATGCGCACCGCCCGGGCCAAGGGTCTGCGCAACGGCCCGGTGCTCATCCGCCACGGTCTGCGCCCGTCGCTGACCCCCGTGGTCACGCTGCTCGGCATGGACTTTGCCACCTTGCTGGGTGGGGCGCTGATCACCGAGACCGTCTTTGGCCTCAACGGCGTTGGTCGCTACGTCTACCAGGCGATCGGCACCAACGACCAGCCGGTCATCATGGGTGTCACCCTGCTGGCGGCGTTCGCTGTGGTGATCGCCAATATCGTGGTGGACCTGACCTACAGCGCCCTGGACCCCAGAGTGCGGGTGCGTAGCCGATGAACACGATGTCCACCGGCGGCTCCACCGCCGAGACAATGTTGGTAGTGCAAGACCTCACGATCCGCTTTCCCCGCGCCACGGTGGTGCAGGATCTGTCCTTTGAGATCCCCCACGGCGGCACCATGGGCCTAGTGGGGGAGTCGGGTTCGGGGAAGTCGATGACGTCCCTGGCCATCATGGGCCTACTTCCGTCCAACGCCGACGTCGAAGGTTCCGTTCGGTTCTGGGACGAGGACTTGGTCGGTAAGCCGGATAAGCAGATGCGGCGTCTGCGCGGGAACCAGATGGCGATGGTGTTCCAAGATCCGCTGTCCTCACTGAACCCGTACTACACGGTGGGATTCCAGATCGCCGAGGCCTATCGGGCGCACCGCGGCGGATCCCGCAAGGCGGGCTATGCCAAGGCTGCCGAGGCGATGGAACGGGTACACATCAGTGACGCCGAGCAACGTGTGCACCACTATCCACACCAGTTTTCCGGGGGCATGCGCCAGCGGATCATGATCGCCATGGCCCTGGTCTGCGAGCCGGAGTTGATTATCTGCGACGAGCCCACCACCGCACTCGATGTCACGGTGCAGGCGCAGATCCTGGACCTGCTTGCCCAGGTGCAGGAGAGCACCGGGGCGGGAATGTTGTTCATCACCCACGACCTCGCGGTGGTCAGCCAGGTCTCGGACCGAATCACCGTGATGCGCCACGGCCGCACCGTGGAGCAGGGCACGGCGGAACAGATCTTCGCCCGGCCCACCAACGATTACACCCGCCAGCTGCTCGACGCCACGCCCAGGTTGGATGACGTCGTCGAACTCCCTGAACCGATCCAGGAGGCGACATGAGCTTGATGCGCGCAACCGACCTGGTCAAGGACTTCAAGACCGGTCCACGCAAGACCTTCCGCGCCGTCAAAGGCGTCTCCTTTGAGGTGGCGCGTCGCCAGACGCTCGGGATCGTGGGTGAGTCCGGATCCGGAAAGTCGACCACGGCGCGGATGGCCGCGCGGCTCATCGATACCACCTCCGGCACCTTGGAGTTCGACGGCGAAGACGTCACCTCGGCCAAGGCCAAGGACCTGCGCCACTTCCGCAGCGGGGTGCAGGTGGTCTTCCAGGACCCATATTCCTCGTTGAACCCGCGCCACACCGTGGAGCAAGTGGTGTCCGCGCCGCTGCGCTACCAGGGCCGCAGAGTGCCCGGCGGGTACCGGGCCGTGGTCAAGGACGCGATGGATCGGGTGGGCCTCAACCCCGACCACTCCTCGCGGTATCCGGCCCAGTTCTCCGGAGGTCAGGCCCAACGGATCGGGATTGCCCGGGCGTTGGTCACCGAGCCGCAGTTGGTGATCTGCGATGAAGCGGTCTCGGCACTGGACGTGTCGGTCCAAGCCCAGGTGCTGGATCTACTTCGGGACCTGCAACGCGAGCGCGACCTGTCCTACATCTTCATCGCCCACGACCTCGCCGTGGTCCGCCAGAT
>JBMDWZ010000155.1:0-1859 GCA_048594865.1 Beutenbergiaceae bacterium | reverse complement strand
TGGTGGGGTCCAAGGTGGACACCGGCAGCGCTTCGGTCATCCCGTAGGGGGTGTGGGTCGCGGCGTTCGGCATCATCGCTTTGACCTGGTGCAGCAGCGCCGGTGGCACCGGCGCCCCTGCGGAGAGCACCAGTTCCGGGGTGTTCAGCGCTTGGCGCTGGGGGTAGGAGAGCTCCGCGTCGGTGGCCACGACATTGCGCAGCGCGGCCGGCGAGGCGAACACCACGTTCGCATCGGCGCGGCCGACCGCCTCGGCCAGAGCGCTCGCGGTCAGCGTGTGTGGGGCGGTGACGTCCATGTCCGGCACCGCGGCAGCCATGCCCAGCGCCGGCCCGTAGAGCGCGAAGGGGGCGAAGGCGGCGACTATCCGGTGCCCGGGGCCAAAGGAGAAGGCGTCGCTCAGCATCGCGACCTGAGCGCTGAGGCGCCCGCGGCTGTACACCACGCCCTTGGGCGGCCCCGTGGCTCCAGAGGTAAACAGAATCGCGCCATCGGCGCCGGTGTCTTGGAGGTCTTGCGGCAGGTGGGCATTCGCGCCGGCGGCGATGAGGTCATCGATGCTGGGGCCATCGAACCGGATCCTGGTGCCGGGCACCCCGCTGACTTCGACCAGCGCGAGCGCCTTAGCGATGCCGACCACGTGATCCACGTTGGCGCCGCGCAACGCACCGGCCATTCGGCGAAGCCCGAGCCCGGCGTCGGCGATGACGATCACCGCCCGCAGCCTCCACAGCGCATAGACCACGGTGGTCAGATCGATCCCGGGCGGCACGAGCACGGCCACCCGGTCCCCGGGCCGCACGCCGCTTGCGCTCAGGCCCCGGGCCACTGCTGTGACCCGCTCGGCGAGGTCACCGAAGGTGATCTCCCTGCCATCTTCGCCGAGTTCCACGATGGCGGTGCGCTCGGCGTTCTCGGGTGTGCAGTGCACCACGATCGAAACGCGGGCGACATCGTCGGCGCCGTGCGGCGCAGCGTCCTCGCCCAGCGCAGGAGTGTCAGAGGTGAGATGGCCTCCCGGGTGGGGGACGCCGTCGTCGCCGGTTCCGATGGTGAGCCAATCCCAGATGATGCCGACTCCCGCGGCACGGTCTTCGAGGACCAGGTGGGAGGCGCCGGAGAAGCGGTGCACGTCGGCGTGGGGGAGGCGGGCGAGCATGTCGCGCAGGTAGCGCTGGGAGAACACCGGGTCCGCGGGGCCCCACACCAGTAGCGCTGGCACCTGCCGGAGTCCGGGCAATCCGTCCTGGATGGCTTGCAGTGCGGGCATGCTCGGGTGGTCGGCTTCTAAGGGGATGTCGGCAACGAAGTCGGCGACGGCGGTGCGGAGCTCAGCGGTGGCGTAGGGCGCGGAGAACGCGTCCCGGACGTCCGCGGGCGGGGTGGGTGAGGAGACCCCGGTGGTGGCGCGCACGAAGGTGGGCGTGCGCCGGCACACCAGATCCAGCACCCCGGGTGCGCGGGCCAGGCGGATCGCGGCGGGTGCGGGGGAGCCTTCGGGTTGGTGCACGGCGGTGTTGGTCAGAACGATCCCGGCGAGGTGCTCGCGGTGTTCCAGGGCCCAACCCAGGCCGATCGGGCCGCCCCAGTCGTGGGCGAGGAGGGCGACGGGGCCGGACACCTCGAGGGCGGCGGTGAGGTCACCCAGGTCTGCAATCCGCTGGGCGAGCCGGCGGGGCTCGGAGGTGCGTTCGGAGTAGCCCATTCCGAGGTGGTCCGGGGCGATGACCCGCCACCCCTTGGGTGCTTGTTCCAGCACCCGGCGCCATAGGTAGGACCAGGTGGGGTTGCCGTGGCTGCACAGCAGAGTGCCGACGATCCGCTCGCCGCGGGCGGCCAACTGTGGTCCGTTGTCCAGC
>JBMDWZ010000154.1:0-1884 GCA_048594865.1 Beutenbergiaceae bacterium | reverse complement strand
CCGCAGGGCGAGTCGCAATCCATCGCCCCACTCAACGTCGAGGTCGGCGGCGCGATGAGCACCGCGGCCACTCTGGAGGAGTTGCACGCCACGATCCGCGAGGCGGCGGTAGCCGGCGCACAAGTGTGGCTATCCACGCCTGAGCACCCCTACCCAATGCTGGACTTGATGGTCAAGGACGCCTTCGCCGTCGTCCATTACTTTGCCGAAGACGGCGAGGTCCCCTCCCAGGCCGAGCACCCCGCACCCGGCGCTCCGCAGGAGATGGAGTTCCCCAGCGGCGGGGCCGGTGAGTCGTTCGTGATGCCGGCGGCGTCGATCGTGTCCCTGCAGGACGCGGTCCAGTGCGCGAGTGAGTTCGCGCACTTACGGCAGCGGCCGACGGCGGTGGGCTGGGAAGAGCTGTAAGCGTCCCGTCAGTGATGCGATCGTTGCGCGATCATGATTGTTTTGATGTGATGGTGAGCATGAGCACGCAACGAGGCGCGCTCATCCGGAAAGGACGCGAAACATGCCGCACACCAATCCGCACCAGCCCGCACACGGGGCTCGCCACGGCGCAACGCGCCGCACTATTCTCGCTGGAGCGGGCGCCGTCGGAGCTGGAATCTGGGGCGCTTTTGGCGCCAACGCAACAGAATCGGGACCACGCGCAATGAGTCCACAGGCCCAGGATCAGAGCACCATGGTCGGGGTGCCCTTCGACCAATACGACGAAGTCCGGGTCGGGATCATCGGCCTGGGCAACCGCGGCATGGGGATGTTGCCGCTTTTCGACGCCGTGCCGGGCGTGCGGGTCACCGCGGTGTGCGATGTGCGGCCCGAGCGGGTGCGCCAAGCCTCGGACCGGCTCGCTGAGAACGGGTCACGGCGGCCGCGTGAGTATTCGCGCAGCGCCCGGGACTTTGAGCGCCTGGCGCAAGCATCGGACGTGGATTTCGTCTTCATCGCCACACCCTGGGAGGACCATTACGAACAGGGCGCAGCGTGCCTGCGCGGCGGCAAGCACGTGGGCATCGACCTGCCGATCGCCACCGAGCTCGAAGAGCTGTGGTCACTGGTGGACCTGTCGGAGCAGACCCGGAGACACTGCCTGCTGATGGCCAACTGCAACTACGGCCGCCAGGAACTGGCGATGCTGAAGATGGCGCACGACGGCGTCTTTGGGGAGATCACCAACGGTCACGGTGGCTACCTGCACGACCTTCGCGACCTGCTGTTTTCCGAGACGTATTACTACAACCAGTGGCGACGCAAATGGTTCACCCAGCGCAACCGGGCGTTCTATCCGATGCACGGGCTGGGGCCGATCGCGGCGGCGATGGACGTCAACCGTGGGGATCGGATGGTCAGCCTCACCGCGACCGCCTCCCCTGCCCATGGGTTGGCCGACTACCGCGAGCGCAACGTCAGCACTGACCGCACCGACGTGTGGGGTGAGGAATACATCGCCGGGGACCGGGTGACCTGCATGATCACCACCGAGCAGGGCCGGTTGATCCGCGCCGAGGATGATGTGTGCACGCCCAGGCCCTACAGCCGGATCAACACCATTGCCGGCTCCCGTGGAGTGCTGGAGGACTACCCGTCGCGGATCTACCTTGAGCCAGAGCATAGCGATCACTCGTGGCAAGATTCCGGGCCGTGGCTGCAGGAGTACGACCACTGGTTGTGGCGGGAGATCGGTGACGACGCCGAGAATCACGGCGGGCACGGCGGGATGGACTACATCCTGGTGTACCGGGTGATGCAGTGCATGCGCCAGGGATTGGTGCCCGACATCGACGTGTATGACTCCGCCACCTGGTGTTCGCCGGTGCCGCTATCGGAGGCGTCGCTGAGCACGGGTGGGCCGGTGGAGATCCCGGACTTCACGCGCGGCAA
>JBMDWZ010000153.1:0-6440 GCA_048594865.1 Beutenbergiaceae bacterium | reverse complement strand
CGGAGGCGGCGACGTGGATTTGCTCGGCGGTGGCGTGCGGGCAGGAGTGCACGGCGTCCAGAACGGCGAGGCGTTGGCGTGTCACTCGTTTGCCCAGGCCACGCAACGCGGCGGTCCAATCCACGGGTGGATTGTGGGTGGTTGTTGACATCCCCTCGACCCTAACGCGTTATTCCGAATCCTTCAAAACAAGGTGTCAGGATGTGCTTTGGTGCCGGCGTTGTTAGCGTTGTTCGCCCTGCCGCGACGATGTGGAGAATCGATGCACACCCCAGTACGAACGGCCGCGTTCGCGGCGGTGGCCGCCGCCGGACTTGTGCTGGCAGCCTGCAGTTCGCCGGACGATGAGCCGACGAATGGCGAGCCCGACCAGTCCGAGGTCGATTCTTCGGACACCGAAGACTCCGAGGAGACCGAGGACACCGAAGACTCCGAGGAGACCGAGGACGGCGGCGCTGAGGACGGTGACGCCGACGCCGACGCTGCTGGGGACGATGACGCTGCTGGGAACGATGGCGCGGCTGGCAATGACGATGAGTCGGAGGGAGACGATGCGGCGACCGACGACGGTGTCGCCGAGGTCCATGACCTAGACGGCGACTTCAATGCCGACATTGAGGAGACCCCGGACTACCCCACTGCGCAGGATTCCGGGTCCGAGCCCACCTACCCGATCGAAGCTCGGATCGGCGAGCACGATGGTTTCGACAGGGTCACCATCGAGTACGTCGGCGACGCTGTGCCAGGGTGGCGCGCGGAGTACAGCGAAGAGCCACCGACGGCCATGGGCAGCGGTGAAACATCAACGATCGACGGAGAGATGTTTCTGATCATCTCCGCAACGGGCCTGGCCATGGGGCAGGACGGTGTCCTGGGCGAACTGCACGGGGCGACCGAACCCGCAGGCGTGATTCGGGGGGTGTCGGTGAACGGCGTCGTTGAAGGACACGGCGGTATCGGCATCGGTCTCGATGACGAGCTGCCCTACCGGATCAACGCCTTGGAAGACCCCACGCGGCTGGTCAACGATATCGCGACCGAATCCTCGCAGTAGTACCCAGCGCTCAGGATGCGTGCATTAACGCGCGTAGGTATCGCCGTGCAAAGAAGTCCTGCCCGAGCCGGGCGGCGGGACCGGCTAGAGCGGTGATCCACGAGCCGGGTTTGGAGACCGCGGTGATGGTGCACCACGCTGCGCCGGCCTCGGTGCGCTCGACTCCGAACTCCTCAACCCCGGACTCCAGATGCCCGGGAAGCGTGGCATAGGTGAAGCCGGCGCGGCCGGGTTCGTCGACGACGTCGGTCACCCGGCAGGGCATCCACAGCCGGGCCGGTCCCGCGCCGAGTCCGATGGCCACCACCGAGCCTTCGCGTGCTTGTGGGCCGGAGGCCCGCACCCCAAGACCTGCCCCGGTATGCATCCGCCAGGTCATCAGCGCTACAGCGGCCCGGTCGAAACTGGGAACCAAGTCCCGGTGGCGAAGGCGGTGATATCCGGGCGGCGTCTCGCGGTGGACGCTCAACTCCGCTGGTGCGGTGAGGGCAGCATCGCGAAGTCGAATCGCAGTGGCCAGGCTCAGCGGACGAACGCTCACGCAGGCTCCTTCTCTCTCCTGGGCAGTGAGGCTATCCGCAACCTGACCCGCTCGCGCGCCGAGCCCCACCCCACCGCTGACTTCGTCAACTTGGCGCCGAGCGAGTCAACCGCCGTGACGATCTCGGGCGGATCTTGACTACCTGAGCGGGAGTTTGACGAAGTCGACGAGCGCCGTGGTCGATGGCTGGGCGGGGTGTCGTGGGCGGGGTGTCGTGGGCGGGGGCTAGAGCAGCGCTGCCTTGCCCAAGAGTTCCCGGGGGTCGGGGGAGGCCATGGCCGTGCGAAACGTCTCGATCGGCCACGTTGTCATCGCGCCGACTCGGGCACTGGTGACCTGGCCGCCGTCGTCCCTGATCACCTGAACTCGTTCCCCGGTGGCGCCGAAGCCGGGCACCTCCTCGGTGATGAGGTGATCGCCGCGAGGGATGAGCCGGCCGCTGGCCGCCTTGGGGTCTGGCATGCGGGCCTGGATGGCGTGCAGGATGCCGCCGAGGTTCACCACATCGACCACGCCCCAGAGGTTCGCGAAGCGGCCACTGAACTCCACGCCGTCGGGCAATGGCTCTGGATCTTCTTTGCTTGCAGCGATGGCGAGGTCGATGAGGTGGATGATGCCGGTGGCGATCTCCTCGGCGGCGCCGTCGATGGCGTTGGTCAGCGCGCTGACCACGAGGCCGTCCACCGGGTCGATCCAGGTTTTGGTGATGTGCCCGGGGTAGCCCCCGGAATGCCCCACCAGGTCTCGGTCGCCGACCGTGCCGACCGAGAGGCCGACGCCGTAGCGCCCGAGCTCCCGGCCGCGAACCTGGACCACAGACTCGGTGCGTTGCATCAGTCGCTTACTGGCATCGGTGATCAAATCGGTGTTGCCCAGCACATGTGCCGCGCCGTACTTCGTCATGTCCAGCGCGGTGGAGTACCAGCCGGTGGCCGCGGCCATCGCTCGAGTGTCGACGTGTCCCATCACTCGGCGCTGATCGCCGTGGGCGGTGCGCCCGGTGTGACCGGCGGCGTAATCGGCATCGCGGGCCGGGTCGAGTTCGGGGCCGGTGTTCTGTAGCCCGAGCGGTTCCACGATGCCCTCGGTAGACAACTGCGCGTAGGACTTGCCGCTGGCGCGCTCGAGGATCAGACCGAGCAGGCTGTAGCCAATGTTGGTGTACTTGAACCGCTCGTTGGGCTCGTGCACCGCGCCCTCGGAGCGAAGCACGTCCAAGAGTTCGTCGGCATCGAGGAACGGGCGATCGCGCTGCCAGAAATCGCCATCGGAGGAGTCGCGGATGATCCCGGCCTGATGGCCCAGGAGTTCGCGAACCGTCACTCCCGCGACGCTCGAATCGGCAAGCTCCGGCACCCGATCACCCGCACGGTCATCGAGGCGCAGATGACCCTGCTCCACCAACTGCATGACCAGTACTCCGGTCATCGTCTTGGAATGCGACGCGATCCGAAACAGGTGCGATGAAGTGAGGTCTTCGCCGGTCTCGAGGTTCGCTTTGCCGTGGGCAAGGTCCACCAGGACTTCACCGTCCTGCGCCACGGCGAGCTGCAAGCCCGGGATTCCGCGATAGTCGGCCTGGAAGGCGGCCCACTGGGCTAGGTACGGCGCAATGGAACGAATGACGGGCAGATGATCAGTCATACAACGACCGTAGTGCGTGAGGTGGTCGTGGCAAACGGTTAACCCGGCCCCCACCGCCGGACGTAGTCGCTGATCGAGCCGAGGGATTCGACCAGATCGAAGCCCTGCTCGGTGAGCTGATAGTCAATCGTCACCGGGGTAGTGGGGATGACTGTGCGGCTGACCAGACCGGCGCTCTCGAGTTGCTTGAGCCGCAGGGTCAACATCCGCGCAGACAGCCCTTCGACCGCCGCAATGACCTCGCTGAATCTTGCGGCGCCACGGGCAAGGGCCAGCAGCACGCTGGCGGACCATCGCTGGCCCACCACCTCCAGCAGGCGGCTGGCGTGTTTGCAATCGGACTCCTGCGCGTTGGTCCAGCTGGTGCGTCGGGAAGTCGCATGGGATGTAGTCACTTACTAATAGTAAGTGGGTTACCGGGCGTTTGTCACCCGCGAGTAGTGCGCGAATGATCGTGGGTGAGCCGTTCACATCGGGCGGTCGCGATCCCACAAAGGAGAAGCATGACCCTGTTCCGACTCGACGCCAGCATCCGAGACGAGGGCTCCAATAGCCGTGCCCTGGCCACCACGGTGGAAGAATCCTGGCGCCAGATCGAACCCGAGACTCAGGTGATTCGCCGGGACGTCGGGCTGAACCCGCTCGCGAGCACGGACTGGGCCAACGCGCTCGGCGCCTGGCCCACCCCGGAGGACTCTCGCACCCCCGAACAGCAGGGTGCGGTCTCCACCGTCACCGAGCTGGTGGATGAGCTTGCGGCCGCAGACTGCTACATCTTCGCCGTTCCGCTGTATAACTTTGGCGTCTCCCAGCACTTCAAGACCTACGTTGACCTGGTCCAGACCGATCCCCGGATGGCCAACCCCGAAACGCTGGTGACCCGCGGTAAGTCCGGCGTGCTGGTAACCGTGCAGGGCGGCTTCTATGGCCCCGGCACCCCGAAGGACGGCTGGGATCACTCGACCGCCTGGATGCAGCGGATCCTGCAGGACGTGTGGGAGATCGACATCACCGTGGTCAGCCGGGCATTCACCTTGGTGGGCGTCAACCCCGCCCTGGACGAGTTCACCGACATGGCTACGCAGTTCCAGAGCGATGCCACCGGAGAGGCCAACACCGCCGGCCGCTGGCTCTCGCCGCAGCCGGTGGCCTAAGTTGAGTGGGTGCTGGTGGCGCTCGCTGCCAGCACCCATTCACCGGCCGGCGCTCGCCGTCCCATTGCTTTCGGAGTATTGATCATGGATTACCGCCATCTGGGCCGCACGGGGCTGCGTGTTTCGCCATTGTGTTTAGGCACGATGAATTTCGGGCCACGCACCAGCGAAGCCGACAGTCACGGCATTTTGGATGCCGCCCTGGAGAACGGAATCAACTTCGTCGATACCGCTAACGGCTATGGCGAGTACCCGGGCCAAACCGAGGAGATCGTGGGCCGGTGGCTAGCCAAGGGTGAGGGGCGCCGGCACCGCACGGTGCTGGCCACCAAGCTCAACCACGCGATGACGTCTTGGCCCAACGATGGCAAGCTCTCCGCCCTCAATATTCGCCGCGCATGCGACGCCTCCTTGCAGCGCCTGCAAACCGACTACATCGACCTGTACCAAATGCACCATGTGGATCGAAACACCCCGTGGGAAGAGATTTGGGAAGCGATGTCGGTGCTGCGCCAACAGGGAAAAATTCTGTACGTGGGCTCCTCGAACTTCGCCGGCTGGCACATCGCCCAAGCCCAGGCCAGCGCCGCCGAGCGCAAGATTGTGGGCCTGGTCAGCGAGCAGTCGCTGTATAACCTGCTCTCCCGATGGGTGGAGCTTGAGGTATTGCCCGCCGCCGAGCACTACGGCCTGGGCGTCATCCCGTGGTCACCGCTTGCCAGCGGGATGCTCAGTGGCGCGCTCGCCAAGCACGCCGCCGGTGAGACGGGTCGCAGCACCGCCAATGCCAGCCGAATCGAGGAATTGCGCGAGCCTTTGCAGGCCTATGAGGACCTGTGCTCCGACCTGGGCCACAGTCCTGCAGATGTGGCGCTCGCCTGGCTGCTCACCCGGCCCGCGGTGACCGCCCCGATCATCGGCCCGCGCACCGCCGACCAGCTCACCGACGCCCTGGACGTTCCGCACATCGCCCTGGATGAGGGCACGTTGGAGCGGCTCGATGAAATCTTCCCCGCCCCGTTCCCCAACGGCTCCAAGCCGGCTCCCGAGGCCTACGCCTGGTAACCAGCGGCACGGATGATGATCGACTTTCATTCCGGGGGCGCCGCCGGCACCCTCGATGTGCAGTGGAATCACGGTGCGCCTCGAAAGCGCCGAGGGGCCGCCGAGACACCCTCGGACCCCGCCATTGCGGTGCACGCTTTCGAGGAGCACACGCTCATCCTGCGCCAGAACATGACCGTGAGCCACGAGGCGCCGTTCATGTACCTGCTCTTCGGAAACGACCGTGCGCTGCTGCTGGATACCGGCGCGACGGCGGACGCGGCGTTGTTCCCGCTCCGCGACACCGTCGATGACCTGATCGAACAGTGGCTGGCGCGCCACCCGCGCACGGACTACGAGCTGCTCGTGGCGCACTCCCATTCGCACTCTGACCACATCGCCGCCGATGCCCAATTCTGTGACCGGCCCCGCACCACGGTTGTGGGAACCGAGGAGGAGCAGGTCCGCACCTTCTTCGGCTTGGCGGAATCGCCGTCGTCGGTGGTGGATCTTGATCTGGGTGGCCGGCGCCTGGAGGTGACGCCCATTCCCGGGCATCACCCCACGTCGCTGGCGCTCTTCGATCACTGGACCGGGTTCTTGCTCACCGGGGATTCGGTGTACCCCGGGCGGCTTTACGGTGCCGACATGCCGGCCTACGCGCGCAGCATGGATCACCTGGTGGATTTCGCAGAGGCGCGCCCGGTCAGCCACATCATGGGCTGCCACATCGAAATGTCCACCGCACCTGCCACGGACTACCCGCTCGGCGCGCGCTACCACCCCTCGGAACGCGAATTGCAGATGACGACGGCGCAGCTAGCGGCGGTCCGGGAAGCGATCGGTGCCGCGGTGGGCAAGTCGGGCGTGCACGTGCACGATGACTTCATCGTGGCCAGTGGGATGGGCCCGCGGACGATCGCGGCCCTGCTGCTTCGTTCGCTGGTCGCCCGGATCCGAAGGCGCCGCGTCTAAAGCTCTAGCCCACTGTCAGTGCGCGGGT
>JBMDWZ010000152.1:0-4270 GCA_048594865.1 Beutenbergiaceae bacterium | reverse complement strand
GCCAGGGCCATGATCAGCACCGACGTCAGCGCGGTGACCGAGGCGGCCAACTGGGCCTTGGGCTTCTTGGCCAGGGCCAGGGCGATGCCCGCCGCGAACAGCGGGATGATCACCGGCAGAGGTACAAGCCAACTCATCGCTCATCACCCTCTCCCGGTCGGTGGCCGGTAGGCGCTTCGCCTACGACTTCTTCGGTGCCGTCTGTCTCTTCGGTTTCGTCGCGCGCCTCGGCGGCTTCGACGGCGAGGTTCACCCCGGCGTCATCGCTGCGGCCGTCGAACTCACCGATCTCCGCACGGCGGGCGATTCGGCGGTCTTCGAGGTCATCTTGAACCTCGTCGTGGCCGTGCAACTGCCAGGAGCGGTAGGCCATCGCCAGCACGAATGCGGCCAGACCCAGGTTGATCACCAGGGCGGTGAGCACCATCGCCTGCGGCAACGGGTCGGACATGTCCGCTTCGTCGCCGTGGCCGATCAGCGGCGGGCCGCCGGCTGCGCCGGAGGCGATGAGGAACATCAGGTTGATGCCGTTGCCGATCATCGTGATGCCGATGACCACGCGGGTCAGGCTGCGTTCCAGCAGCAGGTATACACCGGTTCCAAAGAGCACGCCGACGGCGATCACCAGGGTCAGGGAGGGGCTCATCTCGATCATGAGTCACTTCCCTTCGGTGCGGTGGAGATTTCTTGGACGACGTCGGCGTCATTGACGGCGGTGCGCGGGGAATCGTGCGCCACGTCGGGGGCGGCGTGACCTTCGGCTTCACCCTGGCGGTCCACTTCGGAGCCCAGCGAGCGCAGGATGTCCAGCACCAGTCCGATGACCACGAGGTACACGCCGATGTCGAAGGGCAGGGTGGTCATGAGTTTGACCTCGCCCATGATCCCGGCGTTGAACTCCAGCAGGTAGGACTGCAGCACCTGGCCGCCGAAGAAGATCGGAGCGATGCCGGTGGCGGTGGCGAGGAACAGGCCGGTGCCCAGCATCGCGCCGGGCAGCACCGGAAGCGCTTCACCCAGTTCGTAGCGTCCGCCGGCGAGGTAGCGCACGGTCAGGGCAACACCGGCGACCATTCCGGCGATGAACCCACCACCGGGCCCGTTGTGACCGGCGAACAGCAACCACAGTGACAGCACCAGCATGGTGTGGAACACCAGGCGGGTAACGACTTCGAAGATCACCGAACGGCGGTATGCGGCCATCGTGTTTCCGCCGGGCAGCCAGTCCTGGTTGCGGCGGCGCGAGGCCTTGGCGCCGGAGCGTGCCAGGGCCATGTTCGCGGTCCCTGGATCCGGCCCGGTGGTCCACTCGGGGGTGGAGGAGGGGTCACGATCGCGGACCCGCTCGAGCTTGCCCTGGCGGTTGCGCAGGAACACCAGCGAGGCAACTCCGGTGGCCGCGACGAGCAGCACCGAGATCTCGCCCATGGTGTCCCAGGCACGAATGTCGACGAGGGTGACGTTCACGATGTTGCTGCCCCAGCCGAAGTCGTACCCCTCGGCGGGGAAGTCGGCCGAGACCCGTTCGTGGATTCGGGTGCCGGGGATGAACAACGCAAGCAGCGCCATCCCGACGCCGACGCACACACCCAGGGCGACCCGCCAGTAGCGGCTGGACACCAGCGGGCGGTTGGAGAAGTAGGACGGCAGACGGCGCAGCACCAGCAGGAAGACCACGATCGTCACGGTCTCCACCAGCGCCTGGGTCAGCGCCAGGTCCGGTGCCCCGTGCAGCGCGAACAGCAGCACCACGCCGTAACCGGACACACCCATGAGTACCACGGCCTTGATCCGGCGGCGGGCGCGGGCGGTGAGGAAGGCGCCAATGATGATCACCAATGCCACCGCGGCCGAGGCTGGGCTGTCCCAGAGACGGACCTCGCCGAGCTGCAGGCCACCGACCACCATCGAGCCGTTCACCAGCAGCAGGGTGGCGATCAGGATGGTCGCCAGGTACACCGGCAGTGAACCACGCTGGGTGACCGAGGTGATTTCGGCAGACGCCCGATCCAGGAACCGCATCGAATTGCGGTACAGACGATCGGCGTCGACCGGTGGGCTCAGGCGTTCTTGGATTCGTTCGATCCAGGTGCGGCCCATCGCCATCAGCGTGCCCAGGGCCATCACCAACAGGCTCAGGTACAGCGGGATTCCGAATCCGGGCCACAGTTCCAGGTATCCGGCGTCACCGGTGGGGTAGGTCTGGGCGTACGGCGAGAGCAGGTCTTGGCCAAGGAAGGGCACCAGACCCGCGGCGATTCCGGCGGCGGCGAGCAGGTTCGGGGAAATGAATAGCCCGACGTGCTCGCGGTCCAGCTTGGTGTCTTCAACACCCGGCTTGCGTGCGAAGGCACCCCAGAGGAAGCGCAGGCCGTAGGCGAAGGTGATGACCGATCCGACCACCATGATCACCAGGACGGCGATGTGCCGGGGCTCGGCGGCGTAGTACAAGCCGGCGAGAACCGCTTCCTTGCCGACAAACCCGGCGGCCGGCGGTAGGCCGATCATGGAGAACACGGCCAGCATGCCGGGGATAAACGCGCCCTTGAGATTGCGGCCCAGGCCGGACAGTTCGCGTAGGTCACGGGTGCCGGCGGCGGCGTCGATGACACCGACAGTCAAGAACAGAGCGGCCTTGAACATCGCGTGTGCGCCGATTAGCGCCAGCCCCGCGAGGGCCACGGCCCGGTCTTGGGAACCGACCAGCAGGATGAGCATGCCGAGCTGGGAGACGGTGCCGAAGGCGAGCAGCAGTTTCAGGTCATGCTGGCGCATGGCCCGGTAACCGCCGAGCAGCATCGTGGCCGAACCGCTGATCAGCACGATCCAGAACCACGCTTGGTCCTCGGAGAAGCCGGGGGCCAGACGGGCCACCAGGTACACGCCGGCCTTCACCATTGCGGCGGCGTGCAGGTAGGCGCTGACGGGGGTGGGGGCGGCCATCGCGCCGGGCAGCCAGAAGTGGAACGGCAACAGCGCGGACTTGCTCAGCGCACCGGCAAGGACCAGCACCAGGGCGGCGGCCAGGAGGCCAGACTCGGCGGGTGGGTTGGCCACCAGTTCGGACATCCGGTAGGAACCGCCGGGCATTTCGCCGAGCATGATGAAGCCCATGAACATCGCCAGACCACCGGTGACGGTGACGACGATGGCTTCCATAGCCGAGCGCCGTGAACCCTTGCGCTCGAAGTAGTGACCGATCAACAGGTAGGAGAAGATCGTGGTCAGTTCCCAGAACACGAACAACACCAACGTGTTGTCGGTGGTGACCAACCCGAGCATGGCGCCGGCGAAGGCGATGAAGCAGGCCGCGAATCGGCCGAGGTATTTGGCGCCGGAGGCGAAGTACCAGGCGCAATAGAAGAGCACCAGCGCGCCGACGCCGCCCACCAGCAGCAGCATCAACCAGGCGAGGGTGTCCACCTGGAAGTCCAGGACCGCATCGACCGTGGGGATCCACGTCAGTTGCACCCGTGGGCCGTTACCGGCGAGCACCTGCGAGGTGTGCGCCAGCGCCCAGATAGCGACCGACAACGGCACCAGGGCCAGCACGATGAAGCCTTTACGGCCCATCCGATTCATGAGCGCAGGCGCAGCAAGGGCCGCTACCAGATGTAGCACCAAAAGCTGCAGCACGTCCGCTCCTTTCGGGGTGGGCGTGGTCTCGTGTCAAGGATTGTAGATGCCGACCCCACAAGGCATGGCCCATCAAGCCGATTTTTTAGGTCGGCTCCGAAGTGGGGGGATCTGCACACCATCGTACCAACGGCTGGGTACTGCTAAATGAGGGCCAGCGTGATCCCGGCCGCTGGCGGAGGGCTGTTGGCCCTTAAAGCTCGACGACGAATCCATCGTCATCGGTGATGACCGCGTCGATTTCGGCACCGAGCGCGGCAGCGCACCTTTCAACAAATCCCTGGGCTCGTTGGCGATTTTCGGAGTCGTTGGCAACCCCGCCTTCGTGCTCCGGATACCAACGCAGGGAATAGCTGAAAAGTTCGCGGCCAGCGAAGTCCACAGAGTCCAGCACCGTGGGGACCACCTCCACGGGTTCGGCCTGCACGAACAGGACGTCATCGCCGTCGAACCGGCACATGGAACCGTGGCCGCGGATTTCCTCGGGCTGCGACAGGGCCGCGGCGTCGAACTCGGCGGCGGCCGCGTACAGGTCTGCCAGCCGGGCTCGTTCGGCCTCCGGCAGGTCGGGGTTCGGCAAGGGCGCGGGCGGGATGAGCGCCGGGCCGGCGACCGGAACCGGGGCAATCCCGGG
>JBMDWZ010000151.1:0-16056 GCA_048594865.1 Beutenbergiaceae bacterium | reverse complement strand
CGGCGGCCGCCTGGAAATCACGATGGCAGACGGCGAAACCATCAGCGAGGAGATCGCGATCGCCGACGCCCACCCCTACGGCGCTCGACCGTTCGGTCGCGAGCAGTACATCGAGAAGTTCCGCACGCTCACCGAGGGAGTTATCGACGACGGCGAAGCCGAGCGGTTCTTGGAAGTCGTCCAGAACTTGGCAGACCTGGATTCGGGTGAGCTGGAGGCCCTGTCGCTGACCGCGCGCTCGGGGCTTTTGGGCTCCGTGCGCAGCCCGGGCGGCCTATTCTGAACCCCCGCCCCGCGCGTATCAGTTCGCCCACCACCTAAAAGGAGTTCCCGCCCATGCTGCACGCCCCCACTAGCGCGCATGACCGCCGTCGGGCCTTCCGCGCGGACTTGGCCTCCGATCGGGTGCTGCAATTCCCCGGGGCGTTCAACCCGCTCTCGGCACGCCTGATCGAGGAGAAGGGTTTCGATGGGGTCTACATCTCCGGAGCGGTGATCGCCGCGGACCTGGGCCTACCCGATATCGGGCTGACCACCCAGAGTGAGGTCGTCACCCGGTCCGGGCAGATCGCGCGGATGACGAACCTGCCCTCCCTGGTCGATGCCGACACCGGTTTTGGCGAACCGATGAACACCGCCCGCACGGTGCAACTGCTTGAAGAAGCAGGCCTGGCCGGGTGTCATATCGAGGACCAGGTCAACCCCAAGCGCTGCGGCCACCTGGACGGCAAGGCCGTGGTGGGCATCTCCGATGCGGTCAAACGGGTGCGGGCGGCGGCCGAGGCCCGACGCGATGATCAGTTCCTCATCATGGCCCGCACCGACGCGCGGGCAGTGGACGGCCTGGACGCGGCCGTCGATCGCGCCAAAGCGATGGTGGATGCCGGCGCGGATGCGATCTTTCCCGAGGCCATGGCCGATCTGAACGAATTCGAGCGGGTCGCCAATGCCGTCAATGTTCCGGTGCTGGCAAACATGACCGAATTCGGGAAATCCGAGCTGTTCACCACGAGCCAATTGGGCGACGCGGGTGTGGCGATGGTCATTTATCCGGTCACGTTGCTGCGGTTGGCAATGGGCGCCGCGGACACCGCCTTGGATGAGATCCGCAGCACCGGAACCCAGTCCGCTCTTGTTCCCAAGATGCAAACTCGCGCAAGATTGTATGAACTATTGGATTACGCGAGTTATAACTCCTTCGACGAAACGATCTTTACCTACGAACCGTGAGCCGCCACGCGCCACCACACCGCGCAGCACAGAAGGGCATCCGAAATGAGCGAGCAGGAAATCCATAAGGGCCTGGCCGGAGTGGTGGTGGACGTCACCGCCATCTCCAAGGTTGAGCCGGAGACCAATTCGCTGCTGTATCGCGGATACCCCGTGCAGGAATTGGCGGCAAAGTCCTCATTCGAGGCGGTGGCGTACCTGCTGTGGCTCGGTGAACTGCCGAGCGAACGGGAACTGCAGGCGATGCAGTCGATGGAACGCTCGATGCGCGCGCTGGACCCGATGGTTATCGACGCCATTTCCGCCCTCCCCACCACCTGCCACCCGATGGACGTGTGCCGCACTGCGGTGTCGGTGATGGGCGCCCACGATCCGCAGGCCGATGACCTGAGCGAGTCCGCGGAGTTGGCCGCCTCGGTGCGGTTGTACGCCCAGTTGCCCGCCGTGGTCGCCTTCGATCAACGACGACGGCGAGGTCAAGACCTCATCGAACCTCGCGAGGATCTGGGGTACGCGGAGAATTTCCTGTACATGACCTTCGGCGAAGTGCCGCCCGAGCACGTGGTGCGCGGCTTTGAGATCTCGATGATCTTGTACGCCGAGCACTCCTTCAACGCCTCGACGTTCACCGCCCGGGTGGTGACCTCCACGCTGTCGGACCTGTATTCGGCGGTGGTTGGGGCGATCGGGACCCTCAAGGGGCCACTGCACGGTGGGGCCAATGAGGCCGTGATGGCGACCTTCGATGAGATCGGATCGGCCGCCAACGCCGAGTCCTGGTTGGCTGAGGCGCTAGAGAGCAAGCGCAAGATCATGGGCTTTGGACACCGGGTGTACAAGAACGGTGACTCCCGGGTGCCGACCATGAAGGCCGTGCTGGATGACATGGTGTCCCACACCGGGCGCACCGACCTCGGCGAGCTCTACGACGCCCTGGAGTCAGCCATGACCGCGCGCAAGAACATCCTGCCGAACCTGGATTATCCGGCCGGCCCCGCCTATCACCTGATGGGCTTCGACACCCCCACCTTCACCCCGCTCTTTGTGGCCTCCCGGGTGGTGGGATGGACCGCCCACATCATGGAGCAACGAGCGTCAAACGCACTCATCCGGCCCCTCAGTGAGTACGTCGGCCCGGAGCAGCGCGAGGTGCCCTGAGGTTGCATCTTGGGCCACGGCGAGCGGGAGGTATGGCCGCGTTGAAGTGGCCCACGTGAAACGTCCAACACGTCAAAACACCCTCAGTCCACCTGCTATACACGTGCTGTACACCTAAGCCCCCTAGGTTGACTGCCGCCTGCGTAGTGACCATCGCGGGTTGAAGTCGAGGAGGAACCGGGTGCCATCAGTCAGCTTGAGCGCCGTGAGCAAAACGTTCACGGGGCGAAAGGGCGAACAAACCCCCGTGCTGCGCGGGATCGATGTGGACGTACCCGACGGCGAATTCCTCGCCATCCTCGGGTCCTCTGGGTGCGGAAAGTCCACCCTGCTGCGACTGGTTTCGGGGTTGGAGAAGGTCACCTCCGGCACCATCACCATCGACGGCGACGACGTCACCGGCACCTCCCCCGAAAAGCGGGAGCTGGCGATGGTCTTCCAGAACTACGCCCTGTTCCCTCACCTCAACGTGCGCGAGAACATTCTGTTCGGCCTCAAGTCCCGTGGCGAGGACAAGCAGGTGCGCTCCGAGCGGCTCGCCGAAGCGGCCGAGCTGCTGGGCCTGGCCAAACTGCTGAACCGCAAGCCTGCGGAGCTGTCCGGCGGCCAGCGCCAGCGGGTGGCACTGGGCCGGGCGCTGGTCAGCGGAAAGCGGCTGATCCTCATGGACGAGCCACTGTCCAACCTGGATGCGAAGCTGCGGGCCGACATGCGCACCGAACTCAAGCGGATCCAGCGCCAACTGGACCTCACGATCATCTATGTCACCCACGATCAGGTCGAAGCGATGACGATGGCAGATCGGGTGATGATGCTGTCCGATGGCCACATCGAGCAGGTCGCCACCCCCGAGGAGATCTACCGGGCCCCGGCCACCACCACGGTGGGCCGGTTCATCGGCTCCCCACCCATGAACATCATCGACATCTCCACCGCCGATGACCTGTCCACGCTCTTGCCTGCGGACCTTCGCAAGAGCGGCGGCGGGCTCGGGGTTCGCCCAGAGTTCCTGCACGTGCACGCCGATGGCCAGAGCCACGATTCCGGACGCATCGACCTCGGCACCGCCACCGTGCTGGCCAACGAACTGCTCGGCGCCGACCGGATCGTCACCAGCACCCGCGCCGATGGGCAGCGTGTGGTGGCCCGGGTTGACCCGACGCAAGCCGTGCCAGCCGAAACGGCCATCACCCTCTCGGCTCCGCCGTCGGCCCTGCACTGGTACCACCCGGAATCCAACCGCCGCATCAGCCGCTAAGACCACCCGACCAACCCGCATGGCCAACCAACACAGGAGAGAATCTCGATGTCCAAGCTCAAAGCCGTAGCCGGAGTCTCCGCGCTCGGCCTGCTCCTCGCCGCATGCGGCTCCGAGAGCTCAGATGGCACCGTAGAAATCGACTTTTACTACCCGATCGCAGTCGGCGGACCGCTGGAAAGCGTGATGAACGACTACATCGACCGCTTCGAAGAGGCCAATGAGAACATCCGGGTCACCCCGGTGTACTCCGGCGACTACGACCAAACCCTGGCGTCGGTGCAGTCCGCGAGCCAGGCCGGCAACCAGCCGGCGCTGTCGGTGCTGCTCAGCACCGACCTATTGACCCTGCACGATGCAGACCTCATCACCCCCGTCAGCGAAATCGTGGACGACGACGAGTGGTTCGGCAGTTTCGAAGAGGCGTTCATGGTGAACTCCCGCCTGGCCGATGGCAGCGTCGCTGCCATTCCGTTCCAGCGTTCCACCGTGGTGATGTACTGGAACAAGGACATCTTCGAGGAGGCCGGCCTGGACCCCGAGGTCGCACCGGAATCCTGGGATGAGATGGTCGAGTTCGGTCAGCAGGCGCAGGATGAAGGCGCCGCGGACTGGGGTGTGCAGATCCCCTCCACCGGGCACGCGATCTGGATGCTGGAAGGCATGGCGATCCAGAACGGCGTCATCCTCGACGATGAATCCGGAACCCAGACCTACTTCAACGAGCCGGGTGCGGTAACCGCCCTGGAGAACTGGGTGGCACTGAAGGACGAGGGCCTGGAGCCCAGCGGACTGGTGGACTGGGGCACCCTGCCCAACGAGTTCACGTCCGGCAACACCGCGATGGTGTGGACCACCACCGGTCAGCTCACCAACATCCGCGAGAACGCCGACTTCGACTTCGGGGTGGCCCCGCTGCCCACTCAGGAACAGCCCGGTTCGCCCACCGGCGGCGGAAACCTGTACGTGATGAACGGCGCCTCCGATGAGGAGCAGGAGGCCGCCGTGGAGCTGGCCCGGTTCCTCTCCTCCCCCGAAATCCAGTCCGAGTGGACCGTGGCTTCCGGGTACGTCGCACCGCTGGCCGAGGCCTGGGAGATCGAGCCCCTGGCCAGCTACGCGCAAGAGTTCCCACAGGCGGCCGTGGCCCGCGACCAGCTTCCGGTGGCGGAGAAGGAGTTCAGCACCTACCGCCGTCAAGAAGTCGGGGACTTCATGACCCAGGCCATCCAAACCGCGCTCGACGGTGGTGGCGACGTCCAGCAACTCCTGGACAACGCCCAGCAGCAGGCCGACTCGGTCCTGGACGAATACCGGTAAATGACCACAGATTCACACCTCGAACAGGGTCCCTCGCATGGCGCGGGGGACCCTGCCGGGGCGCCAGAAAATACGGCGCAGAAAGCGGCTCCGGATGGTGAGGCGGGGCGCGCCGCGGAGAGCAAACGCCGGCGCGGTGATGCACTGTTCTCCTACGCCGCACTGACCCCGGCGTTTGTGATCCTCATCGGGTTCACTGTGGCGCCATTCGTGATGTCCGCATGGCGCAGTGTGCAAAGCCGCGGCGGAGACTTCACCGGCGACAACTACGCCCGCATGATCGACGACGGCGTCTTCCACCAGGTGCTGACCAACAACCTCATCTACACCGCGGTGACCGTGCCGGCCACGGTGGCGGTGTCCTTGGGCCTGGCGTTACTCGGCGCCCGAGTGGTGCGGGCCCGCACCCTGGCTCGGGTCGCGTTCCTGGCCCCTGCCGTGTTGCCGGTGGTAGCCGCGGGCACCATCTGGGTGTACTTCTACCAACCGAGCTTCGGGGTGCTGAACTCCATCGCCTCATTCCTGGGTCTACCGACCCTGAACTGGCTGGGCTCCAGTGCCACCGCACTGCCGGCGATGATGGTGGTTGCAGTGTGGCAACAGGCCGGGCTGTTTGTACTGTTCTATTTGGCGGCGCTGCTGGCTCAAGACACCCAGTTGCGCGAGGCCGCACACGTGGAGGGCACCAAGCCCTGGACCTTCTTTCGCCGGGTCACCTGGCCGCTGCTGATGCCCACCACCCTGTTCGTGGCCGTGGTGGCGACCGCCAACTCCTTCAAGCAGGTGGACCTGGTGTTCGTGATGACCCAGGGCGGACCGGCGAACTCCACCAAACTGCTGCTGTACTACGTCTGGGAAGCCGGATTTAGCCAGTTCCGCGCCGAGTACGCCGCGGCGATCACCGTGGTGCTGGTGCTCATTTTGCTGCTGGTGGCCGTGGTGCAGATCCGACTCCTGGACCGAAAGATTCACTACCGATGAGCGCGCCGAGCACCGAAGAACCGCAGTCCGCGACGGCCGGCGCCGAGACGTCGGAGGCGACTGCCACATCCAGCGAGTCACCCGAGCCGACGACGGCCCGCGGGTTGCGCGGCGCCGCCCAGTCCTCCTGGAGCGACCGGTTGATGGTGGCCCTGGCGTGGGGCACCGCGCTGATTTGGGTCTTCCCACTGCTGCTGGTGATGGTGATGGCCTTCCGGGAATCGCCCACCGACCTGTCGCCGTTCAGCGGGTGGACGCTGGACAACATCGCCCGAGTGTGGGATTCGGCGCCCTTCGACCTGTACTACCGCAACTCACTGCTGCTGGTGCTGGGGCTGACCAGCACCCAGATCGCGCTCGGAGTGCTGGCCGCCTACGCCTTTGCCCGATTCACCTTCCCTGGGCGCGACGCGCTGTTCTTCCTGGTGCTGGCCCAGTTGGTGATCTACCCCGAGATCATGCTGAACGAGAACTTCCGGCTGATCTCCCGCCTGGGCTTGGATGACACCCTGCTGGGCGTCGGACTGCCCTATGCCGCGAGCGCGTTCGCTATCTTCCTGCTGCGCCAGTCGTTCAAAACGGTTCCCAAAGAACTCGTTGAGGCCGCGGAGATGGAAGGGCTGGGCCGCCTGCGCGTGTTGTGGCGGGTTTACGTGCCGCTGTGTCGCTCCACGATCGTGGCCTTTGCGATGATCTCGGTGTCCTTCCACTGGAACAACTTCCTGTGGCCGCTGATCATTACCCGCACCACCGACTCCCGGCCGGTGACGGTGGGCGTGGTGCGGTTCATGGCCCCGGAGTCTGGAATCGACTACGCCTCGCTGACGGCGGGCAGCTTCATCGTGGTGATCCCACTGTTGATCTTCTTCATTGCGATGCAGCGCCAGTTCGTGCAGAGCTTCATGCGCTCGGGCATCAAGTAGCGGTCGCAGGGCACGAGGCATCGCGATCGGCGTGTACTGTATGAACCATGCGCCTAGCTCATCAGTATTGGTTTAGCGTGTCGGCCCCGGCCGTCGCGTCTACTGACTAGCGCGCAACCGGAGCCGACACAGGGCGTGGACCACAAGGTCCGCGCCCTTCGCCATTCAAGGCGGTCGCTCCTCTCCTCGGGCGGCCGCCCGAGGAGAAAGAGAACCAATGATTACCGCCCAAGCCCAGCGGACCAGCGATCTGCGCGTCACCGAGATCCGCCCGCTACCCACCCCCGGTCAGATCCTGGGAGATCTGCCGCTGCCCGATCGCAGCGCAGACCTGGTTGCCTCATCGCGCCAGGCGATCTCCGAGGTCCTGCGCGGCACCGATGACCGGCTGCTCGTCGTCGTCGGACCCTGCTCGGTTCATGATCCCGAGGCGGCACTGGAGTACGCACACCGGTTGGCGGCCCTGGCCGCCGAACTCAGGGAAGACCTGCTGATCGTGATGCGGGTGTACTTCGAAAAGCCGCGCACCACCACCGGTTGGAAGGGTCTGATCAACGACCCGGGCTTGGACGGCAGCTACGACATCCCGCGCGGCCTGCGACTGGCCCGCCAGGTATTGCTGGACGTCCTGGACACCGGAGTGCCGGTGGGCTGTGAGTTCCTCGAAACCACCTCACCGCAGTACATCGCCGACACCGTCTCCTACGGCGCGATCGGCGCCCGCACCGTGGAGTCCCAGGTGCACCGCCAACTCGCCTCGGGCATGTCGATGCCGATCGGGTTCAAGAACGGGTCCGACGGCGATGTCCAGGTGGCCGCCGACGGCTGCGTGGCCGCGGGTGCTGAGCAGACGTTCCTGGGTGTAGACACCGATGGACGGAGCGCCGTGGTGCGCACCGCGGGAAACACCGATGCGCACGTGATTCTGCGGGGTGGCCGCACCGGTCCCAACTACGCGCCCCCGGCGTTGACCGACGCCCTAGAAAGGTTGGACGCCAGCGGGCTGGAGCGCCGCCTGGTCATCGATGCCTCGCATGGAAACTCTGGCAAGGACCATGTGCGCCAGGCCCAGGTGGCCAGCGATATCGCCGCCCAGGTCAGCACCGGTGAAGCGGGTATTGCCGGGGTTATGTTGGAGAGCTTCCTGGTAGAAGGTAAGCAGGAGCCCGCGCCCACCGGCCTGGTCTACGGGCAGTCGGTGACCGATGCGTGCATGTCCTTCCAGACCACCGATGGCGTGTTGCGGGAGTTGGCGCACGCCGCACGAGTGCGCCGCGAGGGATGAGCAGCGGCAGGTTCGCCAGTCGCAATTTCCTCAGCGGGCAGACCCAGCGCTCGCTAGGGTCACACAGGTGATCCAGATGCGTGCCGCTGAGCCCTACGTCATCGCCGTCGATGCGGGTGGAACCCATTCGCGGGTGGCTTGCGTAGCGACCGACGGCCGGTTGCTGGGCACGGCAATCGGCTTGGGTGGCAACCCGTCACACAACAGCAATGGCGCGCTGAACATCAGCGAGGCGGTGAGCAGCGCGCTGGTGGACGCACAGGTGGCACCGGACGGGTGCGTTGGCCTCGTCGCCGGAATCGCCGGGGTGTCACGGACCGGTTCCAACCAAGGAGATGGCGACAACTCCTGGACCAAGGAACTGTTTGCCCTGACGGGGATTACTTGCCCGACGACGGTGGTCAATGACGCTGTCATCGCCCACCGTGGCGCGCTGGGCGGGCAGCCGGGTGTGATCGTGGTGGCCGGAACCGGATCGATGATTTTAGGGATCACCGCCGATGGCACCGAGACCGAGACCGGCCAGTTTCAGCACTACGCCGGTGGCGCGCGCCACCTGGTGTTTCCCTTGATACACGAGGTGCTGATCGGCGGCGAGGAGGTTCAGGATGACCCGATTACCACTGCGGCGCTGGATCACTTCGACGCGATCGACATCGCCGATCTGCGCGCTAAGGTGCTGGCAATCTCGGCATGGCCGTACAACGACGTCAAACGCCGCTTCGGCAGCTTCGCCCCGCGGGTGACGGACCTCGCCGCGACCTCGCCACTGGCCCGCGCGGCGCTGGCGGAATTGGCGCGGCTGACCGCCGTCGGGGTCGAGTTGCTGGCTCGGCTCTTCGATAGCCAACCGGTGCCGGTCAGTCAGGCCGGAGCACTGGCGACCTCCGAGGCGTTCACTGCCTGTCTCGACGAGCAACTCAGCATCCACTCCCCTTCCACCCGCCGGGCCCCGGCACTGCTGGACCCGTTGGGCGGCGCGGCGTTGATGGCTTTGAGCGGCGCAGACGGCTCGGTGGATCCGCAGGTCGCTGAGTCGTTGATGGCTTCGTTCGCAGCAGCCCCAAAAAATAGTTAAGCGCTTTTATATAAGCACTGTTACGATCGCTGGGTGCGTACACCAACACTCGATGACAGCCACTGGAAGCCCGTCCGCCTGCTGCTGCAGGCCGTGGATGGCCAGATCTCCGAGGTCTACGCCAAACACAACCTGCAAGACATTCCCCCGCGCTACTCCATGGTGCTCATCCACCTGCACTCCCATGGCCCCAGCAGCATCAAAGACCTGGCAACCGCGCTGGACGTCAGCCACTCGGCGATGAGCCAGACCACCACCAAGATGCGCAAAGACGGGTTCGTCCAGTCCGCCCCGGGCAGCGACGCCCGCACCCGGCTCATCGAGGTCACCGAGCGCGGCGCACAGGTGGTGCCCTTCCTCGAAGCCGAGTGGTGGGCCACCGAAGCGGCCTCAAAACAGCTCGATGACGAGGTTGGAGTCGGGCTGCGGCAGGCCGCACAGGCGCTACACCAAGCGCTCGCTCGTAAGCCCTTCGCCGAACGCATCACCGAACACTTGAAAACCTGATGCTGCGCAAAGGCTTTATCGACCTTCGCCCATTGCGTTCCAGCACCGCCTTTCGCCGGCTGTGGCTAACCAGCGCGATCGGCGCCACTGCCGGCCAGATGATGTTCGTCGCGGTGCTGTATCAGGTGTGGGAACTCACCGGCAGCCCGATCTGGACCGGTGCCATCGGCCTGGTTCGAGCGGTCCCGATCATCATCTTCGGCGTCATTGGCGGATCATGGTCCGACGCCATGGACCGCCGGCTACTGCTGCGCATCACCGCCGGGCTCCAGATTCTCGTTGCCGGCGGGCTGATCCTGCACTCGGAATCGGGCTCGACGTCAGTGATCGCCCTGCTGGCCTTGGTTTCGCTAGGCGCGGCCATCGGAGCTGTCGATGCCCCGGCTCGGCGCGCCTACATCCCGGCCCTACTGCCACGCACCGAGGTGGGCGCCGGCGTCGCGCTGCAACACCTGTCATTTCAGGCGGCGATGCTCGGTGGACCGGCGCTCGGCGGCCTGGCGATCGGCGCATGGGGCCCGGGCGCCTGCTTCGCTATTCACGCCGTCGGCCTGCTCGTGTCGTTCTATGGCGTGCTGCGCCTGCCCGCGACCAACGTTCCGCCCAGTGGCAACCGGCGCACATTCAGCGCGATCGCCGAGGGCCTGAGTTTCATCGTCCGCAAGCCCGTGCTGCGGGGCTCCTTTGCCTCGGACCTGGCGGCCACGGTGCTGTCGATGCCGATCGCCCTATTCCCGATGATCAATGAGATCCGGTTCGACGGCGATCCGGGAACCCTGGGACTGTTCCTCAGTTCGATAGCCGCTGGCGGAATTATCGCCGGGCTGACGTCGGGCTGGGTCACGCGCGCGAACCGACCGGGCGTGGTGCAACTCGCGGCCGGCGCAGTGTGGGGTCTGGCGCTAGGTATCTTCGGCTTCGCCAGTCCGCTGTGGCTTGCGATGGGAATGCTGGTGCTCGCCGGCGCCGCCGACACCATCTCGGTAGTGAGTCGGGGCGGACTGGTGCAACGCGACACGCCCGATTCCCACCGCGGCCGGGTCAGCGCCCTGGAGCACACGGTGGGCGTCGCCGGCCCCGAAGTGGGAAACATGCGCGCGGGCCTGCTCGCCGGGGCAACCTCGGCGGCCGGATCGCTGATCGTGGGCGGATTCGCGAGCGTCGCGGTGATCGGCTGGATCGCGTGGCGCAACAGAGCGCTGCGGACCTTCGCCGTCGACTCTTTTGAATCGGACGACGGCGAGGATCCCCAAGCCCAGGATCGTTAAGGCCCGCAGGTCACCGGGTGAGGATCGGTCCGGCGCCCGGGTTAGCAAGAAAGTCCTGAGCGTCCTGGATCCGCTGGACCGTTGAAACGCCCAGTGGCTGGGGTAAATCGTTGGGGTCGAACCACCCGACGTCCAGGGATTCGTCGTCGGCGACCCGCGCGTGCCCACTGACGTACCGGGCGACGAAGTGCACGTTCATGTACTGGCCGATGTCGCCGTTTTCGTGAGTGATCGCAGGGGTGGTCCGAATCGAGGCAAGCGATTCGACGTCGGCCACCACACCGGTCTCTTCTTCGATCTCCCGGCGGATCGCCACGGCCGGCTCTTCGCCGGGGTCGGGGATTCCGGAGATCGTGGCCCATAGGCCGTTGTCGGAGCGTTGGCCGAGCAGGATTGCGCCGTCGTCGCGGTAGACCACGGCGCTCACCCCGGGCATCCACAGCAGATCGTGGCCGATCTTGGCGCGCAACGTGGTGATGAACTCAGGAACCGGCATGGCCTCGAGCCTGCCATAGGCGGTCACTGCACACGTGGGCCGCCGCGCTGATGACCCGCTGGTCTAGCTCGTTGCTTCGGGACCGCGCAGCAGCGTGACGTACCGCTCAAACAGCGCCGGCATGTCCACCTCATCGGGATCGAGGAGCCATTGCAGTTGCAGCCCGTCCATCAACGCGGATGTCAACTGCACCAGCGCATCGGGATCCAGTTCCTGGCGCGGGTCCCCGCGGTCGCGTAGGCCGCGCAACTGGCCTGGGACATCACCGGGCTACCGGTGCTGGTCTCGGGGAACGGGATCGCCACCGCCGATGGCGCCCGGCGAATCGAGTACACGACTGGGGCGCTTCAGGCGATGCACGCAGTTGCCGACGGAGGGGTCCCGCTGCTGGGATATCTACACTGGTCGCTCTTGGACAACTACGAGTGGGCCCCTACCCCCCGTTCGGTTTGATCGCCGTTGATCGCACCACGTTCATTCGGCCCCCAAGCCCAGCCTCGGTTGGCTGGGCCAGGTGGCCCGCGACGGCGGTTTGTAGTTGAGTGAGGGTGGCTGAGCGTGGACCTTGACCGACCCCGGCTCACGCACTGAGACCCGTCGGGGCGCTTACCCGCTTAAGCAGTAACCTGGACGGGGCAGGCCACAGAACACACATAAGGAGAATCGTGACCTCACAACCCTTGTCCGTGCAGTTGTACACCGTGCGCGAAGCCGCCGCGGAGGACCTCACGGCAACATTCCAACGTCTAGCCGACATCGGCTTTGAGCTCGTCGAGCCGTATTCTTTCATCAGCTTCGGGCCGGCGCTGAAGGAGGCCCTAGACGCCAGCGGCCTGCGCGCACCGACCACCCACCAGGGATTCCTGCAGGAAGACGACGCAGCCCTGGATGGGATCTTCGCCGCCGCAGCGGCTCTGGGTATCCACACCGTGGTTGACCCACATCACCCTGCCGAGTTCTGGCAGAAAGCCGAAGACATCATCGAGACCGCCAGTAAGCTGGCCAACGCCTCGAAGATTGCCGCCAAGCACGGCGTCCGGGTGGGTTACCACAACCACGCTCACGAGATCGAGTCGATCATCGAGGGTGTCACCGCTCTGGAGTTCCTGGCTTCGCGCCTGGACCCAGACGTGGTGCTGGAAGTTGACGCCTACTGGGTAGCAGTGGGCGGCAAGGACCCCGTGGAGCTGCTGAACAAGCTCGGCGAGCGTGTCATCGCCGTGCACATCAAGGATGGCCCCGGAACCCCCGAGGTGCTGGATCAGGTAGCGGTGGGAAGCGGCAGCCAGCCGGTTACCGACATCCTCGCCGCCACCCCCGATGCTCTGCACGTGGTGGAACTGGACAACTCTCGTGGTGACCGGTTCGAAGCCGTCGCCGACAGCTTCACCTACCTCTCGGGTCTGCGGGGTTCGGCATGAGCGGTGCGGTTCGCATCGGCGTCATCGGCGCAGGAAACATTTCCGAGCAGTACCTGACCAACCTCACCCAGTTCCCTGACCTGGATGTGGCCTTCATCGCCGACCTCGACGCCGATCGAGCCCAAGCCCAGGCCACCAAGCACGGGGTCGCCGGGCACGGGTCGGTCGCCGATGTATTGGCCGATGAGTCCATCGAGATCCTGGTGAACCTCACCATCCCGGCAGCGCACGTGGACGTGGCGTTGCAGGGTCTTGAGGCCGGCAAGCACGTGTGGAACGAGAAGCCGATCGCACTCGATCGGGACTCGGGCCTAAAGTTGCTGGCTGCGGCCCAAGACAAGGGCCTGCGGGTTGCCACGGCGCCAGACACATTCCTGGGCGC
Organism: Beutenbergiaceae bacterium; assembly: GCA_048594865.1. GTDB lineage: Bacteria > Actinomycetota > Actinomycetes > Actinomycetales > Beutenbergiaceae > CALKWS01. Next base: position 2,749 of record JBMDWZ010000151.1, on the reverse strand, counting down.
AGGGTTGCAGTCCGCGATGCGGTTGATCGCCGATGGTGGGATCGGGCAGGCGAACTATGCCATGACCTCGATGCAGTCACCGGGGCCGGAGTCTTGGCACCCCAACCCGGACTTCCTGTTCGCTCACGGTGCCGGGCCGCTGTTCGATATCGGCCCCTACTATCTGACGGCATTGGTGCAGTTCTTCGGACCGATCACCAAGGTGCAGGCGCTCACCAACCGCGCCCGCACCGAACGCACCATCGGTTCGGGTCCGCGGGCTGGGGAAACCTTCCCGGTGGAGGTGCCTACGCACGTCAGCGCACTGTACGAGTTCGCCGATGGCCGCCAGGCACAGTCGACGTTCAGCTTCGATTCCCCGCTAAAGCGCACCCAGTTTGAGATCACCGGAACCGAGGCCACCCTCACCGTTCCCGATCCGAACAACTTTGATGGCGACCTGGTCGTCACCCGTCCCGCCGGAGACCCCGAGACGATCCCATCGGTCGGCTCGACCTTCTCCCGGGGCACCGGAGTGGTGGAGCTGGCACGGGCGATCCGCGCGGGCGTTCCCGAGCGGGCTTCGGGTGAGTTGGCTGCGCACGTCTTGGACGTCATGCAGTCCACCATCGAGGCCGGCGAGAACGGCGGTCCGGTGCAAATCGGAAGCACCGTCAACCCGGGCGCTCCGCTCCCGGCCGACTGGGACCCTTCCGAGGCCACCCTGTAACACGTGATTGACCTTGACAGCCCCGGTCCCTGCAAAGCGGATGCGCATCTGGCGTGCACGCTGAGGCGCAGGGGCGGGGCTGTCGTGATTATCTAGAGATTGAACCGATCGTCGATGAGGAGATCCGCACTATGACTGAGTCACGACTACCCGTCACCCTATTCACCGGCCAGTGGGCCGACATGCCCTTTGAGGAACTGGCCCAGAAGGCGTCCGAATGGGGTTACGACGGCCTGGAGATCGCCGCTTCGGGTGACCACCTGGACCTCAAGCGCGCCGATGAGGACGATGACTACGTCCAGTCCCGGCTGGATATTCTGGACAAATACGGCCTGAAGGTCTGGGCCATTTCACACCACCTGGGCGGCCAGGCGGTATGCGACGACCCGATCGACTTCCGCCACCAGGCGATCCTGCGCGATTACGTGTGGGGCGATGGTGATCAGGAGGGCGTGCGTCAGCGCGCCGCCGAAGACATGAAGCGTTCGGCACGCGTGGCCCGCAAGCTCGGCGTGGACGTGGTGATCGGGTTCACCGGGTCCAAGATCTGGCAGTACGTGGCGATGTTCCCGCCGGTACCCGCCTCGGTGATCGACGAAGGTTATGAGGACTTCGCCAACCGGTGGAACCCGATCCTGGACGTCTTTGACGAGCAGGGCGTGAAGTTCGCCCACGAGGTACACCCCTCGGAGATCGCATATGACCACTGGACCTCGGTGCGCACCCTGGAGGCCATCGGCCACCGGGAAGCGTTCGGCTTCAACTGGGACCCCTCACACATGATGTGGCAGGGCGTTGACCCGATTGGCTTCATCACCGACTTTGCCGACCGTATCTACCACGTGGACTGCAAGGACACCCGGGTGCGGGAAACCAACAGCCGCTCGGGCATCCTGGGCTCGCACCTGCCTTGGGGCGACCCGCGGCGCGGCTGGGACTTCGTGTCCACCGGCCACGGGGACGTGCCGTGGGAAGACGCGTTCCGTGCGCTGTCTTCGATCGGCTACGAGGGCCCGATCAGCGTGGAGTGGGAAGACGCCGGAATGGACCGTCTGCACGGCGCCTCGCAGGCCGTGGACTACATCCGCTCGCTGCTGTGGAAGCTGCCCGAAGCGTCCTTCGACGCTGCCTTCAGCAACCAGTAAAAGGCTGCAGCTAGGTCTGACCCAGGGGCATCCCTGGGCCTCGAAACTCCCGTCCCAGCACACCGTGCCGGGGCGGGAGTTTTGCGTCGTTCCACCTGCATGGTTCCGCCGGCGCCGCGCCCCATCCCGCGCGTCCCACTCCTGTCGGTCCCACTCCTGTCGGTCCCACCGCTGCCGTCCCACCGCTGCCGTCCCACTCACCAGGACGATGCGGTTACTCAAAGTGGACATTCAACTCCGCATTGTGGAGGATTGGAGCGTGTCTGAACATCGCGGTTCCTCGGTAAATCCAGCCCACCCATCCGGCAACGGAGCGAAGCGTCCCTGGTACGAGCGCACCCTGCGGTGGGGCCAGACCAACCTCACCGAGATCGACCCGCAGCGCTGGGATCCCGACTTCTGGCGCAACCAGTGGGAGCGCACCGCGGTGCAGGGCATCATCGTCAACGCTGGCGGCATCGTGGCCTACTACCCCACCGAGGTCCCGCTGCACTCCAAGTCGCCGCACCTGGGCGACCAAGACCTGTTCGGCCAGATCAACGCCGACGCTCGCGCGGCGGGCCTGACCGTTCTGGCGCGCATGGACTGCAACCGCGCCGACGACGCGTTCTACGAGGCGCATCCCGATTGGTTCTGCGTGGACACCGAGGGCAAGCCGTACATGGCTGCCGGGCGGTATCTGGCGTGCATCAACGGTCCGTACTACTCCGAGTTCATCCCCCAGGTCCTCACCGAGATCGCGCAGCGCTATCAGCCCGACGGGTTCGCGGACAACAGCTGGAGCGGGATGGGCCGGTCCAACATCTGCCAGTGCACCAACTGTCACGAGCGTTTCACCGCAGACACCGGCCACACCCTGCCCACCGAGCACGACTGGGACGATCCCGCCTACGCC
>JBMDWZ010000150.1:0-2101 GCA_048594865.1 Beutenbergiaceae bacterium | reverse complement strand
GGGCGGCGCGGGGGCCCCCGGCCCCGGCGTGGGGGGGGGCCCACGGCTCTCTTGCTTTTCACACGCCGCCCTGTTGACGCCCCTGGCCGAGTCCACACTGCCTCTCCGGTGCCCTAGGCTCGCGCAGGGGGCATGAGCTCTGACGACCTGGAGAATTGATGAGACAGCCCCTCCGCTGGAGGATTCTCGCGACCATTGGCGCCATCGCCCTCGTGATCGGCGGCTGCACCGACGCATCGCCAGAGGACCACGACGATGCCACCGAACTCCAGATGCCCGACTGCGACGTGGGTGAGCCATTGGGCGAGACCTTGTCCAGTGGATCGAGCTGGACAATGTGCTGGTCGGTGGACCCGATGCGCGGCCTCGTGCTCACCGACATCTCCTACATCCCCGTGGGGCGCGAGGCGATCAGCGTGATCGCCTCGCTTACCATCGCCCAGCTCGAGGTCCCATACGACAGCGGCGAGCGACTTACCTCTGACATCACCTCTGCGGGATTTGGCGGAACGGGAATGCACACCCTCTCGGAGACCGAGTGTCAGGGGGAGATGCTCTCCATGCCGATCCCGAACATCGGCGATGGCACCCACGGGGAGTCCCCGGAACGGGACGTGCTCTGCTCCGAAGTGGTCGACGTCGGCCTCGCCTACCGATCCGCCACTGGCGGTGAGGTCGTTGCGGATCGTCGCAGCGACTGGCAACTATCCACGATCTCTCGCGTGGGCTGGTATGAGTACGTGACGATGTACCAATTTGGTGCCGATGGCTCCATTCAGCCACTACTTGGAGCTACCGGTGACCTATCGCCGGTGGACTACACCGAGCCCGAGCACGGGTGGCCCGTAGGGGAGGGGGAGTGGGACTACGCCGCCAGCCACTCGCACAATGCCGTGTGGCAGATTCACTGGGCGCTGGGCGGCCGAGGAGGTCTCGCCGTCGAGCAATTCGATGCCAACCCCACCGGGGAAATGGGGCCCGAATCGCCCATCTTGGACGGTGAACTTCAACAGCTGGAGTCACCCAACACGGCCAGTTGGACCGACCGCCGATGGTGGCGGGTGGTGGCACCGGACGTCCTAAATGACGACGGGCACCCGATTTCCTACCAGATCGACTTGCAGGGATCGGACTCCTTCACCTTCGTTGCCGACGAACTCGCTCACGGCGCCGACACCGGCTACGACGTCGCATTCACCAACTTCGACGAGTGCGAAGTCCACGCCACCGCCAACCGCGGACGGTGCGGATCCAGCGTGCTGGACTTCGTGGACGACGGCGCAGGCCAAGTGCTCGACGACGTCGTCTCCTGGGTGAGTGTGGGCTACCACCACGTCGCTCGAGACGAAGACCAGTCGCCGATGGAGATGCACTGGCAAGGCTTCGTCCTGTTGCCCCGCGACGTCACTGCAACCCGTGCCGATCTCCCCGAAGAGCGCGAGCACGTCAACGGCAGGCCGGACGACCCGCACGATCACCTGTAGAAGGACCGTCCGCGGGAGGCCACACCAGCGGTACGCATCACCGCAGCGCTGTAGTTCCCGACATCCTTCAAGCGGTAAGATCGCTCGATGGTCGACAACTATCACCACGGTGACCTGCGCTCGGCCGTGCTGAAGCGCGCGGTGGAAGTGATCGGCGAGCAGGGTCCAGAGAGCCTCAGCCTGCGCTCCCTGGCCATCGACCTCGGGGTGAGCCACACCGCGCCGAGGCACCACTTCGGCGACCTCACCGGTGTGCTGACTGCGGTGGCCATCGAAGGCTTTGAGATCCTGGCGCAACGCCTGGTCCAAGCGCGCCAGGAGACCGGCAACTTCCTGGACGTCGGCGTGGGCTACGTGGAATTCGCCCTAGAACACCCGGCTCACTTTCGGGTGATGTTTGCACCGACCCTGCTCGATGAGCGCAGCGAGGAACTCGCAGTCGCCAAGCAGGCCGCGTTCGCGCAGATGAACAGCGGAGTCCAAGAAATGGCCGCCACCGGGCAGGTCGAAGACGCCGCTGCAGCGGTGATCGCCGGCTGGTCGCTGGTGCACGGGCTGGCCACCCTGGCGCTCACCGGAAACCTTGATGAGGCCAAACTCCGCGACCTCGTCGCTGG
>JBMDWZ010000015.1:0-7970 GCA_048594865.1 Beutenbergiaceae bacterium | reverse complement strand
GATGCCAGCTAGTAGATGAAGTACGGGAAGAAGTCCGGATTATGGGAGTGCACGATCGCCAGGAACACCACGACGTCGAACAGTAAGTGGACGATCACCACGTAGGTGAGCGACTTGGTTTTGGTGAAGATGTAGCCCTGGAGCAGCGCGAACGGTGCGGTGAGCAGCGGGCCCCAGTGGGTGTAGCCGAGCTCGTACAGGAAGGAGACGAAGATGACCGCTTGCAGGATGTTCGCCAGCCACATCGGGAAATGCCGGCGCAGCAGCGCGAAACACGTGCAGATGAAGAACAGTTCATCCCAGGTGCCCACGTAGTTCACGCCGAGGAAGAACCGGACCATTTCTGAGTTACCGCTGATGGCGTGCCAGTTCTCATACGCACCGGAGCGGATGAAGTAGAACGGCAGGATGAGCCAGCCCAGGAACGGCACCAGAAACATGTAGAACTTCTGGATCGGAGACCATTTTTGCCCGCCGCGCCACGGGAATCGGATCGCTTTGCGTTTGAAGATGAACCGGTCGATCACTAGCGGTGTCGCTACCGCCAACGCCAGCACGATCCCGATGGTGAAGAACCGGTCCCAGCTGATGTCGGCTTTGACCGAGGTGGTGGACACGATCGAGATGCCCACCGCGATGAGGAACAGGTCCTTGGCCAACGGGCGGTCCAGGACGAATGCGAGCGCCAGACTCGCGATCAGGACCGCGTGCCCGGGCCACCCGATTTCCAGTCCGAACAGCAGGAAGGCGGAGAAGGACACACCCGCGGCCGGCACTATCTTGCGGCCGAAACCACCGGTGGGTTCGGGGACCTCGTGTGGGTCGTGGCCCGAGGTGGTGGGCTCATCAGGGGACGAAGGCTCTGGCGGTGAGTCCGAAGTGGAGGCGGGCACGGGTCATAGTGTGCCAGGTTGCCCACAACTCGCAGCGACGTCGGCTCCCCGCTCAAAGGGGCCCGCGCGGATTAGAGCTGGCGGCCCCAGAACCCGTCCGGCGCAAACAGTTCGTCCACGCAGCCCTCCAACAGTCCGGCCTCAAAGAGCAGGTCGGTGACGGTGTAGCGGCTGCGGATCATGTTCGAGCGCAGGTGGGAATCGCGGAACCGTTGGGTGTCCAAGCCGACCTGGCTAGGCAGGCTGTAAGCGCCGACGGCGTCTAGCATCTGCTGCACTTCGCCGGCCGGGATCAGCTGTTCGCGGACCTGCGCCACCACCTGCGGCCAGGTGTCCGCCACTCGGCGCAGGCGCTTGGCCAGCGCATCGGGCTCGATGTACTTGGCGCGCGACTGCTCCAGGGACGGCTCCAGCATCCGGCCGCTGAGCTGTGCACGGATCTGGGCCTCCACCTGCTCCCACGACGGCCACTTGGCAACGGCCGCATCGATGTCCAGTGCAGCCAGGTCCCTGGTCATCGCAACCTCCCACAGCGCGGTGGCGGCGACCGTGCCCAGGCCCACCTTCAGCCCATGGGACAGCGGCGGTTGGCGATCCATGCCCAGGCGCTCCATCTCCCACAAGTGGGAGAAGTGGTGCCCGGAGCCCGACGCCGGACGGGAAGTTTTGTAGGCCTGCATCGCCAGCCCGGACATCACCAGGCCCTGGCTCAGCCCGTCGATCGCCTCGGGGTTTCCGGCGGCTAGGTCCGCCGGGCGTGACAAGGCATCGCGGAGGGGTTCCTGAACCAACGGCCACACGTCGTGGTCGATCGCTTCGATGCCGACGGCGTCGGCCAAGATCCAGTCGGCGCCGCCGGTGAGCTTCTCGATGAGGTCGCCGTAGCCGGTGGCCGTCAGCCAGGCCGGCGCTCCGGCCATCACCGGCAGGTCCAACACCAGGCCCGCGGGGGCGGGGCAGTCGATGCTGCGCTTGAAGCCGTCCACGGTGATCGAGGCCCCGAAGGAGGCATACCCGTCCACCGACGCGGCGGTGGCCACGCAGATGTACTCGCGGCCAAGTTCGGCGCTGGCGAGCTTCACCAGGTCATTGAGCGTTCCGGCGCCGACCACCACCGCCAGGGCATCGGAGGCGGCCAGGTGCTCACGAATGGCGACGACGTTCTCATAGCTGGCGTACACCGTGGGGGTGCCGGGCAGGATCAGGGAGGACGCCAACTGCACGCCGGAGTCCTGCAGGGACTGCTCCACCGGGGCCCCGGCAACGCCGTAGGTGTTGTCATCGGCGACGATCACGGCGGTGGTGCCGGCGCTGAAGAGCTTGGTGAATAGCGGCCCAGTCTGGTCTAGGACGTGGTCTCCGATGACCACTCCGCGGGTTTCGCTGGCGCCACGCAGCGCCTGGTCGATGAGGCTCTCAGCCATGGTGCTCCTGGGTGATCTCGGCGGTTCGCTGCGCCATTCGATGCATGGACTCTCTTAAGACAGCATAGGTCTGGGCGTACAGGTCGGTGAAAAACGCGTACTGCTCGTGGCGCTGCTCATCGGGGGTGATGAGGTCCCCGTGGTGGACCATCGCATCGGCGGCCTGCGCCACCGAGCCAGATAGTCCGGCGCCGGTGGCGGCGAGCACGCACGATCCAAGGACGACGGCGTCACCCACCTTGGGGAGCTGGATCGGCAGTCCGGTGACGTCGGCGTGCATCTGCATCCACTGCCGCGACTGAGTCGCCCCGCCACAGGCGACAATCTCGGAGGGGCGATATCCGGCGTCGCGCATGGATCGGATGATGAGTTCGGTGCCGTGGCAGACGGCCTCTTGGATGGCCCGGTACACGTGCGCGGGCCGGTGGTTCAGGCTCAGGCCCCACAGCACGCCGCGGGCGTTGCCGTCCACGTAGGGGGTGCGGTTGCCTTGGAAATACTCGTTGACGATCAGTCCCTGCGCTCCGGGCGGCAGGTCCTCAGATTCGCGGTTGAGCACGTCATAGGCGCTGATCCCCTGCGCCCTTGCGGTCTCTTTGGCTTCCCCGGCGAAGTGGTTGACGAACCAGGCCAGCACCGAGCCGGTAGAGGACTGCCCACCCTCCACCGTGTACTGGCCGGGCACCACCCCGCCGGTGAAGGCGCCAAAGAACCCCGGGCCGCTGATCGGGTGCTCGCTTTGCCCGCTGAGCACGTGTGAGGAGCCGGTGATCAGCGCCAGCTGGCCGGGGCGCAGCACGTTGAGCCCGACCTGCCCGGCCCAGGCATCCCCGCACCCCTGGGCCACCGCGATGCCGGCGGGCAGGCCGAGGTGCTCGGCCGCGTCGGGCCGCAGCGTGCCGACCTTGGCACCGAGTTCGACGACGGTGCCGGGCACCTTGTCCAGGGCCCCGGCGGCGCCCACGTCGCGGTAGAAGTCGCGCGGCCAGCCGCCGTGATCGGCGTCGTAGTACTTGCGGTGGGCGGCGGTGTTGATGTTCTGGGTGGCCTCACCGGTGAGCTTGAAGGTCAGCCAGTCGGGAGCGTCGAAGAGGTAGTGGGCGGCGTCGAACACGTGCGGTTCGTGCTCGGCGAGCCACGCGGCCTTGAACGGGAACCACTCGGCGCTGGCCGGATCGGTGCCACCGCCGTTGTAGCGCCGGGCACCGGATTGGGAGTCCTGGGCGCGGGCGGCGGCCTGCACCGCGCGCACGTCCATCCACATCAGGGCCGGGCGCAGCGGTGCGCCCGCTTGGTCGGTTGCCACCAGGGTCATCGTGGTGGCGGCGGCGCTGAGGCCCACGATTCGGCGGGCATCCACGCCTGAGTCTTTGAGGCACTGCCGGCAGGATTCGGCGATCGCGGACCACCAGGCCAGCGGATCTTGCTCGGCCCACCCGGATTGCGGGTGGTCGGTGGGGTAGGGCGTGGCGGCTTGGGCGAGCAGGGTGCCGTGGGCGTCGCTGAGCGCGGCTCGGGCGCTCTCGGTTCCGACGTCGATGCCCAGCAGCAGGGGGCCGGTGGCCGCGTCGCTAGTCATGACGCTCACTGCGGGTGGGGTGCGTGAAAGAGGCCTCAGGCCTGGAGGATGCCTCAGGCATAGAAGATGCCTCAGGCGTGGAAGAGGCGTCTCGCTTGCGCCTCCCCCGCACGAGGCGGGCGGACTCGCTACTCATCATCGCCGTCGTCCCATCGCAGTTCCTCGCGAATTGCGGCCGGGATGAGGTGATCGACGCGATCGAGGATGTAGGTGGGGCGGTTGGCGTCGGTGACGTCGGCGGTGGTGGAGTCCCCGGTGAGTACGAGCGCGCAGGGCATCGGGATGTCGATGGCCATCTGGATGTCGTTGCCGAGCCGGTCTCCCACCATGATGCAGCGGGCCGGGTCCACGTCCAGCCCCTGCAGTGCGGCGGTGAGCATGTCCGGGTCCGGCTTGCCCACGTTCTTGGCCAGCGTGGTGCCGGTGCAGGCCTCGATGGCCGCGACGATTGCGGCGGCGTCGGGCTCCCCGCGGCCACCGGGAAAGGGGCAGTATTTATCGGGGTTGGTGGTGACGAGGATGGCGCGGTTGTGGAACCAAATGGCGTCGAAGGCGATCTGAAGCTTGGCGTAGGTGAAGGTGCGGTCGTAGCTGGCGATGACGATGTCGATCCGCTCGGGATCGTCGCTGATCTCGATGCCGGCGTCCTGCAGGGCGTCGATGAGCGGCTGTTCGGCGATCGGATACACGACCTTGCCGGGGTGGTTGGCCAGCAGCCAGCGGGTCATGGTGACCACGGTGTTGGCGATCTCATCCACGGGGGTGGGCAGGCCCAGACCGGTGAGTTTGTCGGAGTACTGGGCCGGATCCTTGGTGGGGTTGTTGGACAGGAACCGGGCCGGGATGTCCCGACGTCGGAGTTCCTCGATGAGTCGCTTGGCGCCGGGTAGGAGGTCATCACCCAGGTAGATCGTGCCGTCCAAGTCGAAAACGTAGGCGTCGTACAACTCGGTCGGGTGAGGCATCGGTGGCTCCTGATCGCGGTGGCGTAATAGGTGACGAGGTACTCACCAGCGCCTTGAGGTTTTGCTAGCGCGTAAGCACTCGTCCTAGTGCACACTGTAGGCACACCGCCCCAATCAAGGACTTCCATGTCATCTGATGCATCGAATGCGCCGGCTTCGGCGTTGACCGCAAATAGTCGGCAGGCTGCGCTGGCCGCGATGAGTTCACAGGAGTTGGACGTCCTGGTGATCGGCGGTGGGGTGACCGGTGCGGGCGTGGCGCTGGATTCCGTCACCCGCGGCCTGAGTACGGGTGTTATCGACATGCAGGACTGGGCCGGCGGGACGTCGTCGTGGTCCTCCAAGCTTGTACATGGTGGCCTGCGCTATCTGTACAACCTGGATTTCAAGCTGGTGGCCGAGGGGTTGCGGGAGCGTGCGCTGCTGCTCACCACCACCGCCCCGCACCTGGTTAAGGCGCAACCGTTCCTGTGGCCGCTGAAGAAGCGGGTGATCGAACGCGCCTACTCCGCTCTTGGCGTGGGCATGTATGACGCGATGGCGGTGGCCGGATATCGGGGCCGCGCGGTGCCCACCCAGAAGCACTATTCCAAGTCCGCGGCGCTGCGGCTGTTCCCCGACATTCGGCCCGACGCGCTGGTCGGCGGAATCCGGTTCTTCGATGCCCGGGTCGATGATGCCCGGCTGGTCATGACCCTCATTCGCACCGCCCAGGGCTACGGCGCGCACGCGGCGGCCAGGACCCAGATGGTCGATCTGATCAAGGACGGGGAGCGGGTGGTCGGTGCCACGGTGGTGGATTTGCACACCGGTGAGCAGCACCAAATCCGCGCCAAGCACGTCATCAACGCGACCGGTGTGTGGACCGAGGAAGCCCAGGAGTTGGCTGGCGGCCAGGCGTCAGTCAAGGTGTTGATGTCCAAGGGCGCGCACATCGTCATCCCCAAGTCCCGGATCCGCGGCAACAGCGGGATTTTCCTGCGCACCGAGAAGTCCGTGCTGTTCATCATTCCGTGGCAGCGGTACTGGATTATCGGCACCACCGACACCCCGTGGACGGAAGGACCGCTGCGCCCGGTCGCCACCCGGGCGGACGTCGATTACCTGTTGGAGCACGCCAACGCGGTACTGTCCTCGGACCTGACGTTTGACGACATCATCGGCGTGTACGCCGGGCTGCGACCGCTGGTGGAGCCAGGGCAAGATGCCGCATCCACCAAGGTTTCGCGCGATCACACGGTGGTGGAGGTGGCGCCCGGATTGACCGTGATTACCGGCGGAAAGCTGACGTCTTATCGGCTGATGGCCGAACACGCCGTGGATGGTGCATTGGGCGCACTCGGGGCCAAGGCCCGGCCGTCGGTCACCGAGAAGACCCCGTTGGTGGGGGCCGCCGGGTTGGAGGCGATCACCGCGCAAGCACCGGGGATCGGGGCCGCGCACGGGTGGTCGAGCGAGCGGCTGGAACACCTGCTGGAGCGCTACGGCAGTGAACTGACCGCGCTCGCCGCAGCTGTCGCCGTCGAGCCGGAACTGGGGCAACCGCTGAAGTCTGAGCCCGCGTACCTGCGGGCCGAGGTTGCTTGGGCAGTGACGCATGAGGGGGCGCTGCACCTGGAGGATATTTTGCAGCGCCGGGTGCGGCTGTTCTATGAGTCTCGGGATCGCGGATTGGCAGCGGCGGAGGAGATCGCCGACATTGTGGCGCCGTTGTTGGGCTGGGATGCCGAGCAGCGGGCGGCCGAGCTTGCCTCGTATCGGGAGTTGGCGGAGGCGGAAGAGGCCGCGTTGGCAACGTTGGCCGATGATGAGGCCGTGGCCGCTCGATCGCACGCGCCGGAATTGGTGCCGGTGCGTCAGATTGGGCGTTCTTAAGGTTCGCGATCTAGACGTTGTCAGTGGGTGGGTGGACACTCGGTGGATGGCGGAATCTAGTGGGGATCAACCGTTGAGCTTGGGTGACTTTTACGCTCACCCCGGGTTGGCGGACTGGACGTTCATGTTCGATGGCGTGCTGGCCATCTTCGAGACCGGTTCTTTCGATGCCGGTGCGCGGTTTGTTTCTGCGGTGGCGGAGCTGGCGAACGCCGCTGATCACCATCCGCTCCTGACCGTGTCCTACGGCACCGTGAGCGTTCGGCTGGTGACGCACGACGTCGGCTGGGTGACCGGCAAGGACGCCGACCTAGCCCAGCAGATCACCGAGCTTGCAGGATCACTGGGGTACGCCGTCGACGTCCCTGCGGCACAGGCGGTGCAGGTGGCCGTGGACGGGTCGATGGCGGGCTCGCACGCGTTTTGGCGCGACGCTTTGGACTACTCCGAGCGGGGCGGGGAGGATCTGACCGATCCGTTGGGGCGCGGCCCGGCATTCTGGTTCCAGGCGCTCACCGAGGAGCGTGATGCCGAGCCTCGGTTGCACTTGGATGTTTCGGTGCACCCCTCGCAGTATCGGCGGCGGGTGGCGGCTGCGTTGGCGGCCGGCGGCAAGGACGTGACACCGGTCGACGGGGCGCCGTGGACCACGATTGAGGCGCCGGATGGGAATCTGGTGGACTTCACGGCGATGGGGCGTGAGGTTTTGGAGTGAGGAGACGGGATATGGGTTGGTGACTGCGGCTGAGAAGGTCGACTTCAAGAAGGAGATCGCGGCGTATAAGGCGCGCAAGGGGCGCTTCGATGTGATTTCGGTGCCCACCATGCAGTTCCTCAAGATCGATGGGCATGGGGATCCGAACACCTCGCAGGCTTATGCCGGCGCGGTCGGCACGCTGTATCCGGTGGCGTATGCGCTGAAGTTCTTGAGCAAGCGCGAACTGGGGCGCGATTACGCCGTGATGCCGTTGGAGGCGCAGTGGTGGTCTGAGGACATGGAATCCTTCACCGGCGCCCGGGATAAGTCGGCGTGGAGTTGGACGGTCATGCTGATGACTCCCGACTGGATCACGCCCGAGCATCTGGAGAGCGCTCGCGCCGGGGCGGCCGCGAAGGGGTCGGTGCCGGCGCTGGATGACTTGCGGTTGGAGCCGCTGGAGGAGGGGCTGTGCGTGCAGACCCTGCATATTGGACCGTACGACGACGAGGGTCCGGTTTTGGAGGAAATGCACAG
>JBMDWZ010000149.1:0-9372 GCA_048594865.1 Beutenbergiaceae bacterium | reverse complement strand
ACGTTAAGGAACTTCTCCAGGGACGGGGCGACGGTGCGCTCATCGATCTCGGGGTCGAGGATCACCATCATTTCGTACTGACGCATATATCAACCCACCTCCTTCGGACTAGTGCGGTCGCGGTCTCTCCGCGACAGGAGGTTGATGCGTGTGCATCGGGGCGCGGGTAAGCGCCACGAAGCAACGGTCCAGTTTAGCGGATCCGGCAGGTAGCCGTGAGTGGGGTTGCTCACCCGATTCTGCAGGCCACTTGGATCAGTCGATCAGTGCACGACGGCGTTACTTGCGCGTCGTTGTGGCGCTGGGTTGGTCAGGCGGCTCAGCGTCCTGGGCTGCTCATGCGGCCTTGTCACCCTGCGGGGCTTCGCCCTTGTCGCTCGCCTGGCTCTCGCCGTGGGCCTCCCAGGCTTCTTTGATCACCTCGAGGTCTTGTTTGTCGACAGCGGGCAGGGCGTACTGCACGCCGCCTCCACAATCGACCTCGTAACCGGGGTACCCGTGGATCGGGCGGATGTCTTTGACCGTTTACCAGGGGACCTCGATGTTGCTCCACCCGGTGTGGATCCTCAGACCGGAATCGCTGATCACCGTGTCCGCTCGTGCTTGCACGCGCCACCACATCATCGCGACAGCCAGGAACAGCAGACCGCTCACCAACGAGAGTCCAAACTCCCCAATCACCAGGTCGCGGATCCCCCAGACCAACCACGGCAAGCCGATCGCCGCAGACGTCACCGCGCCGATGCGGGCACCCCGAGCGTTGACGAACCAGACCCATTGCCGGTTCATCAGCTGCCCACTCTCATCGCATTCAGGCTAAGTCGGGGGCGAGGTTAACGCGCAAGGCGCTCAGGTGTCCCCGCCGGCGTCGGAGTTGCCGTTCGAGCCACCCTCGCCACTCTCACCGTCACCGCCGCCGCCGTCGTCACCGCCGCCGTCGTCCGGTGGGCCCTCGCCGTCGTCATCGTCGTCATCGGTCGGGGTCGGTGATGGCGTGGGTGAGGGCGTGGGGCTGGGGCTCGGGTCGTCGGTGGGCTCATCAGTGGGCTCATCGGTGGGCTCGTCCGTGGGCTCATCGGTCGGCTCATCAGTGGGCTCATCAGTGGGCTCATCAGTGGGCTCATCGGTCGGCTCGTCCGTGGGCTCCTCGGTGGTCTCTTCCTGCGTTGGCTCCTGAGTCGGCTGTCGGGTCGGCTGCGGCGGCGGGGCATAGGAGGGTGCGGAACGCTCAGGGAACTCCTGAACCTCCATGTCCGCGACCGCCTGGGCCATGTATGCCGTCCAGATCTGCGCCGGGAAGGTGGAACCGGACACCACCGGCTCCCCGCCGAAGTTCTCCATCGTGAGCTCTTCGCCGTTCTCACCGACGTTGTACATCGACACCGCCGTGGTCACCTGGGGCACGTAGCCCACGAACCACGCCGACCGGTAATCCTGGGAAGTACCGGTCTTGGCAGCCACCGGGCGGCCGAGTTCCTGAGCACGGAATCCCGTACCGTTCTGCACCACCTGGGTCATGGCGTAGGTCGCATCTGCGGCGACCTGGGAGTCGACCACCTGCTCACCTTCCCCGCCGCCGGTGTACAGACCATTGCCCTGCGGCCCGGTGGCCTCCTCGACCACGAAGTTCTCATGCCGCTGCCCACCGGAAGCGACCGTGGCGTAGGTACGGGCCACGTCCAGGTTGTGCGGGGAGGCAGTGCCGAGCACGTTTGAGGGCACCGGCTCCAGGCCATCGGTGTCTTCGGGCAGGCCCAGACGCACGGCCATGTCCACGGTCTCTTCCGGCCCCACCTCATTGTTCAACTGCACGTAATAGGTGTTCACCGAGTTCGCGGTGGCGGTGGCTAGGTCGATGTTGCCGCGGTTGCGCGGGGTATCGAAGTTGCGCACCTCATACCCATCGATGTCCATCGGGGAGTAGCTCGGGTAGCGCTGCTCCAGGGTGATGTCGTTATCCAGCGCGGCCAGCAGCGTGTAGATCTTGAACGTCGACCCACCCTGCGCCACATCCTGGGTGGCGGTGTTGCGCTGCACCTCGATGAAGTCCGGCCCGCCGTACAGGGCAAGGATCGCGCCGGTCTCGTTATCCACCGAGCTCAACGCCACTCGCACCGTCTCCGGGGTGTCCTCCGGCAGGTCCTGGGCGGCGGCGATCGCGGCCTCTTGCATCTGCGGATCGATGGTGGTGGTGACCTGCAGGCCGCCGCCGTCGATCTCGGCCTCCGAGAGACCGGCAGCCACCAACTCCGCGCGCACCATCTGCAGGATGTGACCGTTGGGCCCGCCGTACACGTTGGTCCGGACCGGCTCGATCGTCTCGGGCATCTGCGCCTCATCAACCTCGGCCTGGGTGATGTAACCGTTCTCTGCCATGAAAGACAGGGTCCGCTCAAAGCGCGCCTCGGCGCGGTCGGGATTGACCGCCGGGTCCCAGTTCGACGGCGAGGGGATGATTCCGGCGATCAACGCCGCCTCTTCCATGGTCAGTTCTTCGGCGGGCTTGTCGAAGTACACCTGAGCGGCCCGCTCGATGCCGTAGGCGCCGCGGCCGTAGTAGATCGTGTTGAGGTAGTTGCCCAGGATCTCATCCTTGGACTGCTCACGGTCGATCTTCAGCGCCAGGATTGCCTCCTCGAACTTGCCCACGTAGGAGGTGGTGGTGCCCATGTAGTAGCGCTCTACGTACTGCTGAGTGATGGTGGACCCACCTTGGGTGGGGTTGCCCTGGACGTTGTTCCAGAACGCGCGCAGGATTCCGACCGGGTCTACGCCCACGTTGGAGTAGAACCGCTGATCCTCCGAGCCGACCACCGCCTGGCCCACGTGATCAGGCAAGGTGGCGGGATCCACGATCTGACGGTCCACCTCGGCGAAGGAACCCATCTCGGTCTCCCCGTCGGCGAAGTACACCGTGGAGCCCTGCGCCATCGCGAACTCTTCGGGATCGGGGATATCGGTGGTCACATAGAAATAGCCGATAACCCCGGCGATCAGGGCAGTGACGGTGAGGAACGATCCAAGGATGAAGCGCCAGCCCGGGAGCCAACGCATAATCGGGCCCTTATTGCGGCGCGGGTAATTCCAGAACCGTCTACGGCCCTTTTCACCCTTCGCTGCCTTGCCGGCCGACTTCTTATCGGACTTCGCCGCGGACGTCTTGACCGTCGTCGTCCCGCCGGCAGCATTGGCAGCACCCGCAGATTTGCCGGACTTCGCCGAGCCGGTCTTGGTCCACTGCGCCTTGGGGCCCTGGTCCGACGAACCCTCGCCGCGTTCGCGCACGCTGCGTCGTTGAACCGAGCCTTTGTCTTGCGGTTCTTGCGGCACAACAGCTCCTACAACGACGGCGGCCGCGCAGGCGCGCGGGAATTTGGGCGTTATTCCAGTATGCGTGTGGTTATCGGCGCTGCCCAGCACCCGGGTTCTGTTTTCACTGCGTCATCACAACATCCACCCCGCGCTGGTGATCGGGCGCACACGCCGGAACACTCCTGATGCGCCGAGTGCACCACAATGGTCTCCCACAGGCGCGCGGCCCGCAAAGGCCCTGCGGCTGGGCGTAACCCTCCCGATCGACCTAAGGTGCTCTACGTGATCGCCAAAGTGCTGTCCTTCTACCGGTTCACCGAGCTTGCCGACCCCGCAACCGTGCGGCTATGGCAGCGCGAACTGTGCCGGCGCCTGGGCCTGACCGGGCGGATCATCGTCTCCACCCAGGGCATCAACGGAACCGTCGGTGGTGACCTGGACGATCTCAAGCAGTACCTCAAGGCCACCCGCGAGCACGAGGCGTTTACGGGCCTTGTACCCACCTGGACGCAGGGCACCGGCAACGACTTCCCGCGCCTGAGCGTCAAGGTCCGCCCCGAGCTGGTCACGTTCGGAGTGCCCGGTGAGGTGGAATTAACGTCCGACGGCGTTGCCAAGACCGGCACCCACCTCACCCCCTCCCAAGTCCACGAACTCGTGGAAAACCGCGGTTCCGACGTCGTCTTCTTCGATGGCCGCAACGCTTGGGAGGCCGAGGTTGGGAAGTTTGCCGGCGCGGTGGTCACCGAGTCTCAGACCACCTCGGACTTCGTGGCTGAGCTCGATTCGGGCCGGTATGACGACATCAAGGACCGTCCCGTGGTCACCTACTGCACCGGCGGAATCCGGTGCGAGGTGCTGAGCTCGCTGATGGTGGAGCGCGGGTTCAACAACGTCTACCAAATCGACGGCGGAATCCTCGCCTATGGGCACGA
This sequence comes from Beutenbergiaceae bacterium, assembly GCA_048594865.1. GTDB lineage: Bacteria > Actinomycetota > Actinomycetes > Actinomycetales > Beutenbergiaceae > CALKWS01. The sequence continues at coordinate 5,125 of JBMDWZ010000149.1, read as the reverse complement.
GTACGGCGACAAGGGGCTGTGGGAAGGCGCGCTGCGGGTGTTCGATGACCGCGAAGTGATCACCTTCTCCGATTCGGCCAAGGTGATCGGGCGGTGCTCCAGGTGCGCCGAACCCACCAGCCGGCACGTGGACTGCACGTTCACCGGGTGCAAGGGCCGTAGCCTCATCTGCCCCGGCTGCGCGGAGCGCGATGCCCATTGCGCGCAGCACGTGGGCGCGGCGACGGGTTGCGTCGGGTCTTAGTCGGCCTTGAGTCTGGTGGGCCGGGCCGCGTGGTCTGGATAGCATTGAGGTGAACGACACTGACGTCACCAACAAGGAGCACCGATGCCCAACATCACCGTTGAACTGCTGCGCGGCCGCACGATCGACCAGCGGCGCGAGTTCGCCCAGGCCGTGACCGCGAGCGCCGTAGACATTCTTGGCGCCCGCCCCCAGGACGTGCGGATCGTGTTCTCCGAGGTCTCCGCGCAAGACGTCGCCAACGGTGGCGTGCTGGCCTCGGAAGATGAGTCGCGGGCCGGGGTGACGCAGAAGTTCGGCTCCGACGACGGCGACGCCGCCTCCTAGGCGGGCCCGCAACAGCAGATTCCGCACACCGCGTACGGATCTACACCCCACACGGCCCCACAACCAACAAACTCCGCACGCCGCGTGCGGATCCTGCCGCCCTCACCCCCTCCGCGAGAGCGGCACAGGGTGGGTGGCGAGCGCGGCGCAGGGTGGGTGGCCAGCGCGCGTCCGGGGCCGGGGTGAGCGCCCGCTGGCGAATAAAAGATGGCGACCTGGCCGCGGCGCTCCGTAGCCTCGGGCGCATGATCATGTACCTGATGACGGTGCGTCGTGTCCGGGGCGCGGGGCGCCTGGGGATGGCACCCGCTTAAAGACTCGTGGGCCAAGCGACTCGTCGCCGAAGCCCCGATCCGCACCGGCGATCTGGTGATGGATCTGGGCGCCGGGACCGGAGCGCTGACCCTGCCGCTCATCGACGCCGGAGCCAACGTGATCGCCGTCGAACTGCACGCCGGGCGGCTGCAGACCTTGCGCGAGCGCGCAGCCGGCCGCGCAAAAGTGGTCCAGGCCGACCTCAGCTCGCTGTATCTTCCCGGGCGGTGCTTTCACGTGGTGGCCAACCCGCCATTCGCGCTCACCACCCACCTGGTGCGCACCCTCCTGCGCTCCGATGCCCTGGCCAGCGCCAACCTGGTGGTGCAACTGGGTGCCGCACGAGGCCTAACCAGCCGGCCGCCGTCGTCCATCACCAAGAACCGCAGCGCGCAGCGCTACCGGCTCAGCATCGGCCGCCACCTACCCGCGAGCGCCTTCACCAAAGCGCCACCGGTGCGGTGCGCGGTGCTGCGGATCGAGCGGCGGTGACGGTGAATCGGCCAAGGCCGAACGGTCGGCGCCGACTAGTCCTGCGTCTGAGCCGCCCACCAGTCGCGCAACTCGGCTTCGGCGCGCTCGGGCCCCAGCGGCCCGTGCTCCATCCGCAACGCCAACAGGTGCGAATACGCCTTGCCGACCATCGGCCCGGGCGTGAGGTCTAGCAGCTCCATGATCTGCTTACCGTCCAGGTCCGGCCGAATCTTGTTCAACTCTTCCTGTTGGGTGAGCTCAACGATCCGGGCCTCCAGGTCGTCGTAGGCCGCCGATAGCCGCGCCGCCTTGCGCTTATTGCGGGTGGTGCAGTCCGCCCGGGTGAGGCGGTGCAAGCGTTCCAGCTGGCTGCCGGCGTCGGTGACATACCGGCGCACCGCCGAATCGGACCACGACGATTCCCCGTACCCGTGAAACCGCAGATGCAGCGCCACCAACTTGTTCACATCGGAGATCGTGGCCTTATCGAAGCGCAGGGCCCGCAGCCGTTTGGTGGCCATCTTCGCCCCGACCACCTCGTGGTGATGGAAGCTGACCCCTCCGCCGGGCTCATGCCGGCGGGTATCGGGCTTACCGATGTCATGCAGCAGGGCCGCCAGCCGCAGCACCAGATCCGGTCCCGGGACCGCACCATCGGGCCCGGTCTCTAAATCGATCGCCTGATCCAGCACCGTCAGGGAGTGCTCATAGACGTCCTTGTGCCGGTGGTGCTCATCGATGGTCATCTGCATCGCGGGCAATTCGGGAAGGACGACGTCGGCAATGTGGGTGTAGGTCATCAGCTCCAGTCCCCGACGGGGTGCTGGGGCAAGGAGCAGCTTCACCAATTCGGTTTGGATGCGTTCGGCCGAGACGATCTCCAGCCGGGACGCCATCGCCGTCATCGCGGCCATCACATCGGGGTCCACATCGAACCCGAGCTGAGCGCTGAATCGGGCCGCGCGCATCATCCGCAGCGGATCGTCGTCAAAGGACTGCTCGGCACCGACCGGGGTCTTCAGGATCCCCTCGGCCAGGTCGGATAGGCCGTTGAACGGGTCGGCGAACACCAGGTCCGGCAGCCGCAGCGCCATCGCGTTGACGGTGAAGTCCCGGCGCGACACGTCGCCGTCGAGAGTGTCCCCAACGGCGACCGTGGGCTTACGGGAGTCGGTTTGATACTCATCGGTGCGGTAGGTGGTGACCTCCACCACCGCATCCCCGCGGCGCGCGCCGATCGTGCCGAACTCGCGCCCCATGTCCCAGTGCGCGGTGCCCCATTCGCGAAGCAATTCCTCGGTGACGTCGGGGGTGGCATTCGTCGCGAAGTCCAAGTCTTGGGACACGCGTCCCAAAAACGCATCCCGAACCGGTCCACCAACGAGAGCTAACTCATATCCGGCGGCCTGAAAACGGCGGCCGAGCTCAAGAGCTTCGGGGGCGAATTCGGCAATGGCGCCAAGCGCCCTGCGCAGCAACTGGGCCGGTGCGGCCGGGGTGGTCATCGGTGTAGTTCCTGGAGGATCGGTGGACACAAAGCACGCAATAGCCTCGCGGCAATGAGCCGCTGCGGAAGCATTACGGGCAGCACTAGGGTGCCACGTTCACGCATTCTGCGCGCTATTCGCACACCCGCTAACCCCTCTCAATGCAGCGGCCTGCCGCTGACCATCGTTACAGTATTGACATGTCGGCCGCCGCTTCAGCTCCAGGACCACGGGTTCCCAAACCCGGTCCGGTGCGGCTGCGTGCGCCCATGCGCAACCCCTTACCCGTGGTCGATGAAACCTCCGCCGGCGGCTTGGTGGTGGACGTGGTGGACGGTTACGCGGTCACCGCGATCATCGCTCGCCGCAATCGCGCCGGGCGCCTGGAATGGTGTTTACCCAAGGGTCACCTGGAAGGCCAGGAAACTGCCGCCCAAGCCGCGGTGCGCGAAATCGCCGAAGAAACCGGGATCTACGGCCAAGTCCTGCGTCATCTAGACACCATCGACTACTGGTTCGCGGGCACCGACCGGCGGGTGCACAAAGTCGTTCACCACTACCTCCTACAAGCCCTGGGCGGCCACCTGACCATCGAAAACGACCCCGACCATGAGGCCGAAGCCGTTGCTTGGGTCCTCCTCGACGAGGTCGCCAGCCGGCTGGCCTACCCCAACGAGCGCCGCATCGTCGGAGCGGCGCGGGACATCCTGACCGGCCGCACGTGAGAACTCAGCAACGACGCGGGGCGCCTTTTAGGACCGGGGCCCGCGCAGCCTGCGGTGGTGTCCTGATAGCGCTGTTCGCCCTCATATTTGCTGGCACTCCGGCGATCGCTAACCCGCTCGACGACGAGGGCTTGGCCGTGGAGATCACCGATATGTCTCCCGGGGTGCTTCGCCCGGACGGCGAGGTGGTGATCGAGGGCACGGTCACCAACAACAGCGCACAGACCCTGGAGCGGATGGGTCTAGAGCTCCTGATGCAACGGCCGCCGATGTCCACCCGGGACGAGGTGGATGCCTGGTTGGACGGGCACACGTCCTCCGAATTCAGCACCGCGGCGCCGTACTTCGAGGTGCTCGAGGTGGATTTGGAGCCCGGCGAAGTCGACACCTTTGAGATCGTCCTGCCCTCCTCACCCACCTTCGCCGAGACCTCCCTGTGGGGGCCGCGCGGGATCGAAGTGACGGCTAGTGGGCAGGGTTTGCGCGGGGCCGACCGCAACCTGCTGTTGTGGTTCCCCACCGAATCCCCGCTGATGGGGCCGGCAGATCTCAGCGTCCTGGTGCCGCTGACTCCCACCACCGCGGAATGGCAGGACGCGTTAGCCCAAGACATTCCGGTGGCGCAAAGCGCTGCCGAGCGCCTGGAAGGCGTCATCGAGGCCGCCGACGGCTCCGGGGTGACCTGGGCGGTGGATCCGGCGCTGCTGGAAACCGACACCATCGGCCCGCACCAAGACTTCGGCGTCGTTGACCCGGACGCCGATCCGGAACAAGACCCCGAGCAGACCGAAACGCCCGATCCCGAGGAAACCGGCACCGCGGACGCCGACGAGGGCACCCCGCCAGACTCCGACGACGACGGTGCGGGCGACGACGGCAGCGCCGATGACGCGACCGGAAACGGCAACGGCACCGAGGACAACACCGACGACGCCGACACCGACCCCGACACTGGAGGGACCGCAGGAACCGACGGCACCGAGGCACTCCCCGCAGACGGTCAAAACCTCCAAGGTGCGATCACCGACGCGGCCAGGGGATCCGACGTCGTCCAACTCGCTTACGCCAACGCCGACGTCAGCGCCCTATTCCACGCCAACGGCATGGATCTGTGGCGGATGGGCAACGATCGAGGTGCGGCGCTGCTGGATGAGGCCCAGATCGAGTCGCTCCCAGGGGTGCATTGGCCCGCCGGAGTCATCGATAACTCCACGCTGAATGAGCTCGTCGGCGGCACCACCGACGCCGTCATCGCCGATGAGCAAACCCTCCCGGTGATCGATCCCGCTGCTTCACCGCTAAGCACCACCGCCCTGGTGGGCACCGAGGACGGCACTCGAGCCCTCGTGTACGACCACCGCATCTCTTCACTCCTCGCCGGGCACAGCCCCTATGGTGAGGATCTCGATGAGCTGACGATCCGCCAGAAGCTGCTCGCAGATTCCGCGGCGCTGGTGCGCGAATTCGGGGAAACGGGACTCTTCGAACCAGGATTCCTGGCCGCGTTCCCACACGACGTCACCGCCGAGCAGGTCCAGGCAAACCTGGAGGAA
>JBMDWZ010000148.1:0-5699 GCA_048594865.1 Beutenbergiaceae bacterium | reverse complement strand
CCGTGGCCCCAAGAGACCATCCGGGCGCTGCTCGTTGCGCTCCCGAAGACCGAGCGAGAACTTCACCCGATCACTCCCACCACCGCCCGGGAGCGCTGGCCGGGCCTACTCCCCTTCACTTACGGGCGCCCGATGTTGGGGATGGCGCTGGGCGGCCTGTCGGTTCTGCTAGCCGTGGGGCTCGTCGTCTTGATCGTGGTGCTGGTGTCGGAGTGAAAGCTCCACAAGAGCGGCCGACGGCGTAGCCGCGGTTGGCGGCGCAAGTCCGATTGCCCCGCGGCGGCCGACGACGTAGCTCCGGTCGGGTTAGTCCCTCACCTCGACGAGTTCGCCGATCTGGGTGAGGTCCAACAGGAACCGCACCACGTCCGGCGGGCGGATGAACGTGACCTGGTGCTTGGACTTGCTCGCCAAGTGCGCGATCAGGGCGATGACGCTGGAGTCCATGAACGTCAGGCTCTCGGTCTCAACGTCCACGGCGACGTCGAGGGACTCGATCTCCTTGACGGCCTCGGAGAGTTGGTCGTTCATGGCGACGTCGACCTCGCCCTCCATGACCAGGCGCGCCCGATCGGGGGAGGTCAAGACCGAGATGGAACCAGCCGGCTCAGCGTCTAGCAACGTTCTCCTCTTAGCTGTGATCGCCCGGTTGCGACCGGGCGGATCGGCAGTCAACTACTTCGGTTGTGGACCAAACCACTCGAAATAACCTAACGCACATACCTCTCGCACGCCTGTTGTGGGTCGGCGGGCAACCCGTGATGGGCCTAGGGCAGAGCGCCCGTCAGTCGCACGTCACTTGCCACGTCGCGGAGCTTGCGATTGAGGTGCTGACTCGAGGTGCGAAGCATCTCGAATGCTTCGTCGTAGCTCACGCGATGGGCGTGCATGAGGATCCCAATGGCCGCGCCTATTTGTCGATTGGTGGCCACCGCCGTGGACAAGGTCGCCGCCTGCTTGGCGCTGTCCTCGTGCAGGAGAAGACCCCGCGCGTGAGTGGCGAAGAGCGCCCCAGCACTGATCCCTTCCCCACCGAAGGCTGAGGGTGTGCCGCCGTAGAAGTTGAGCGCGACCCGGCGAGGCTCCTCGGTGAGACGGTATGAGAGCACGGAGCGGACTGGACTTTGATCGGCCGCGGCACTGCAGAAGGTTGGCCACCGCGTCTCGGTGCGAAGATCGGCGATATGTACCGGTCCGCCATCGTCCGCCGCCATAAGGCACGGCCCTTCGCGAGTCTCGTGCTGCACACGGTCCACCGTGGCGGCCACGTCCCCGCTACTGGTCAGACTGTGGGGCTCGGCCTTCGCTGGCCAGACTGTCACACCTGCCCATTGGCATCCTGGAATGGCCGTGATCGCTAAATCCACGAGCCGTTGTGATGCCGATTCTTCGCCCCCACCTTTACGAAGATACTCATTGAGGATGACGAATTCCTCGGCTAACTGATGGGCGATACTTGAATCACTCATGATTCCCCTCTCTCACCACGCCATCGCGTCGCTGAACTATGGACCGAACATATTAACGGGTGAAATGTTGAAGGGCTAGTCGCAGGTGCAGTTCGCGCAGGCGCCCGATTTGGTCCTCGGCTCGCTGGAGAAGGTCCTGTAGACGTGCGCGATCCAGACGTCGATCCGTATCGGACAGCACCAGCAGCAGCTCCCAGCACGCAGCCTTCATCGAGATGGTGGCGCGCAGCGCTTCCAACTCTCTGACATCGGTGCGCGCAGACCGATCCACACCACGCCCAACGGGCACCAACCTCGTCGCGGCGGAGGCCAGACGTGCCATGACGCTAGCCAACCTCGAGGGCCTAGCGCCCACGGCGTCCATTAGTCCCTTCAGCGACTGGCGGTCCACGTCGATCTCACGCGCTAGCTCCCTCACGGTATCGCGGCCCTTGGCGGGCGTCAGCGATCGCGCCACGCGCCGGAACTCGGCGCGACCTGCGCTGGCAGCAGCCCAATGCCAGCGCATATGTGCGTGCAATAGAACCTCTCCCATGACGTTCTCCCTTCGGTTGATCGCCCAGAGCCGCCACCTGGTCGCGACCTCTTGTCGCGTACCAGAGAGCTGAGAGGACGTGCGTCCTCTGGCACCGCCGAGGGCGTGGTGTGGGAGCCGCCACCTGGGCAAACTCCCACACCGCGGGCGCTACTTCGCGTGCTTGCTCACTTCTCGATCGGCCAAGTCGGTCAACTTCTGATCGGTGGCCTTCTCTTCCCTCAGGGTGTGGGTGAACAGATCGGTTGCCTCGCCAAATCCGAGTTGGTCCGCGAGTGCGCAGATAGTGCCATAGGCGGCGATTTCGTAGTGCTCCACCTTCTGCGCTGCTCCGATGAGCGCGGCGTCACGCACCGGGCCCGGCTCGGTGGCTTCAACGAGATCCTCGCCATCTTGGATGAGGGCAGCCATCACGTGATCCTTCACGCGCTTAACCCGCAGGCCGTCGATGGCGTCTACCGCCCGTCCGAGACGCTCTAGCTGGCCCTCGGTTTCTTCCAGGTGGTGCTCAAAGGCTTCCACCAGGTTCCCATTGTCTGCAGCCTCTGCCATCTTCGGCAACGCTTGCGTCATCTGGGTTTCGGCACTGCTGGCCAGAGACACCAGGCGTTCCAGTAGGTCGAGCGGGGATTCGATACTCATGACAACACTTCCAAGTCATTGAAGGCGGCAATCGAATCGGTCCAAATACGCCCCTTTTGGCGCGTACGGAAAGTTTCAGGCCCTTGGCTTCGATGCTCGTGAGCACTGCGAGTACGCTTTAGTACTGGTTTGTGCAGAATTGGCACAGAACGGAGTCTCCTCGAGAATTCGGGCCAGGGAAACAAAGTCAACCGACTCAATCGCCTTGGCTAATCACGCTCTGTGCTGAACGTTCTTGGACCCTACGGCCACTATCGACTCAATGTCCAACGGGGCAATAGCTTGCGATCAAGGGAATGGCGGCCTGTCGAGGCGTGCGCCCAAGGGGCGTGCGTCTAGGACATGTGGGCGATCGCGCACCGTTGGCGCTTCTACTTTTACCCCCGGTCAGTACCGGATCTGAGACGGGATAGGAGGAGGGGAGCGGCGGGGCTGAGGGCCGCGCCTGCGCGTCTCCTACAGACGGTAGGATTAGGTGGAATCTTCCCCCAAACTTCAGGCCTAGTCGTGATTATTCTTACTCTGCTCGTTGCCACCGCCCTGCTCGTGACCGGGGTGGTGTCTTACCTCATCACCGACGCCAACAGCGTGACCGCGCTGATCCCCACCTTCGTGGGAATCGTGCTGCTGGTGCTGGCGTTCGTGGCCCGCAACGACAAGGCCCGCAAGCACGCGCTGCACGTGGTGATGGTGGTGGCGCTGCTCGGCGCGATCGGCTCGCTGCGCAACATGATGGGACTGGGCGAGCTGTTCGCCGGGACCGCCAGTGCGCCCGTTGCGGTCATCTCCAGCACCATCATGTTCGTGCTGCTGCTGGCGCTCCTGATCGCCGGAATCCGGACCTTCATCGCGGCCCGCCGCGCCAGGTCCGACGCGCCCGCCGCCGAGTAACCCCCGCCGGGTGGCCGAACCCCTCGCCGAGCGAGTCAATTTGCGCTCGACATCGTCAACCGCCGTGACTACCTCGGCGGCAACTTGACGAAGTCAGCGGGGAATTAGGCAGGCGCGAAGGTCCAGCGGCCGCCGAGCATGGTGGCCCACACCGGCATTTTGCGCAGCACGATCGCGGGATCCACAGCGTAGGGGTCGGCGTCCACGAGCACCAGGTCGGCCACATCGCCCTGCGCCACCCGCTCGCGCCCCCGAGCACTGGCCGCGAGCGCCGTGGGCGCATCGATCGCCTCCTGCGCCTGCCACGGCTCGCGGCCATCGCGACTGCGAGACACCGCCGCAGACATGGCGATCCACGGGTCCAGCGGCGCCACCGGCGCATCGGAGCCCAGGCGCAGCGTCGCTCCGGCCTGCTGCAACGAGGCCAGCGGGAAGCACCGGTCGGCACGGTCGGGCCAGTACGCCTCGACCAGGTCCCGGTCGTCCATCGCGTGCTCTGGCTGCACGCTGGCCACCACCTTCATCGCCGCGAACCGCGCATCGTCATCTGCGGAGACCATCTGGGCGTGCTCGATCCGCCCGGGCACCCCGGCCGCCTCGAACGTGTCCAACGCCAAGGTCACCGCCAAGTCCCCGATCGCGTGAATCGTGGAGTGGATACCGCCGGCCCACCCGGTGCGGACCAACTCCAGCATCTGAGCTGCGTCGAACTCTTGGTGACCGTAGCCACCCGAGGCATCCGGGCCGCCGTCGTCCATCGATCCGGGAAGTTCGTAGGGGTGGGAGCAGTACGCGGTGCGGGTGTTGAGGGAGCCGTCGGAGAGGATCTTCAGCGGCCCCATTCGCAGCAGCCCGCCGGTGCCCTCGATGAGTTCGCCGGTGCGTAACCCGTCGGCAAGGGCCTGCTCGAGCCTGTCTGGATAGACCCCGGCCTTCACCCGAAGCTGGTCCTGGCCGGCGGCGATCCGGTTGCGCCATGCGGTCACGTTGTCCGACCACTCCAGGTCCACCACACCGACCACGCCGCGCTCGGCAAGCATCGGGATGGCCTTGGTCAACGCGCCCTCGGCCTCGGTGTCGGTGGCGGCGTCGAGGTTGCCCATCGCCTCGAACCACTCACCCTCGCGCACGATGCCATCGGCGTCCACGTTCACCCCGAGCAGTGCGGCGCCGCTGGTGTTCACCCAGGCGCAGTGCAGGTCGCCGGAGACCAGCACCACCGGGCGTCCGCGGCCAGCGACGTCCAGGGCAGCCCGGGTGGGGCTATCGGGCCAAAACGCGTCCCTGAACCCGTACCCGACCAGCGCGCCATCGGGTTCTGATTGCGCCACCAAGGCCGCGGCCTGCTCGGCGGACGTGACGGCGCTGAGGTCCAGGCGGGACATCGCCAGCGCCCATTGCACCATGTGGGTGTGCTCATCCCACAGCCCGGGAATGATGAACCGGCCCTCGGCGTCCACCACATCCGAACCGGCCGGGGTTGGGAGTTCTCCTGCGGGTGCAATCGCGATGATCGTGCCATGGCCGATGACGACGTCGAACAGCTCGGTTCCGCCCGGGAAGCGGACGTTGCGGAGCACGATCTCCAGGGGAAGGGTGGTGTCCGGAAGCCAGGTTGCGCCGTCGGGCGAGGTCAGGTCACGTGGCGAGTTCGTGTCGGTGCGTGGCTGACTCATCGGGGTTGCAGTGCTCCTGTGGATCGTGGGGGCCGAGGATCTGCCTCGAGGGTAGAACGCTGCGGCGACTCCGAGCCACTTCGCACCCGCGCGTGCTAGCGTCATCGCACATTCGCTAGCCCGTAAGGGTCGCGATCAAGGGAGTTCGGCTCCCGGGTGGGTGGGCATACTGCTGGAGGTATGCCTTGTTCGGAGCTTATGCACCGGTTCTGACCCATCCCGTCCGACGGCGATTGCTCGCCGTTTTCCTCAGTGCGATACCTCTGGGGATGCTGACGTTGAGCATCGTGCTGTGCGTGCAGCTATGGACCGGTTCGTTGCGCGCCGCGGGCCTCACCAGCGGGCTCTTCGGGCTCGCGAACGCCGCCGGTCTGGCCATTCAGGGGCCGATCATCGACCGGGTCGGCGCCAGGCGGGTGGTGTTCGCGGCCGGGTCCATGTGCGTGGCAGCCCTGGCGGGGTTCACGGTGGCCGGGACGCTCGGCG
>JBMDWZ010000147.1:0-2439 GCA_048594865.1 Beutenbergiaceae bacterium | reverse complement strand
CACCCAACCCCCCCCCCACATAACCCCCCCCCACCAACCCCCGCGCGCCCCGTTTGGCTCTTCACCCCCCCACACCCCGCCGCGCTCGGGCGTGGGTTTTGGGCGGGGGTCGTGCGCGTGCCCGTGGCCGTGTCACGCTGGGCGCGAACGGCTGCGGCTTTTCAGCACGTGCTGACGTAGTCTGAATCAAATGGAAATGGATCTGACCGCGGTGGTGGAATTGCTGGCTGGCCGCCGCTGGACGGCGCTCACCGGCGCCGGGATCTCCACGGACTCCGGGATCCCCGATTACCGCGGCCCGGACTCCCCGCCGCGCAATCCGATGACCTATCAGCAGTTCGTCGGCGATGCCGCGTTCCGTCGCCATTACTGGGCCCGCAACCACGTGGGCTGGCGGCACATGCGCTCCACCGCCCCGAACGCCGGGCACCGGGCGCTGGCCGAGCTGGAGCGGGCCGGGCTGGTGGTCGGAGTGATCACTCAGAACGTCGATCTGCTGCACCAGGCTGCTGGCGCGCACAACGTCATCGACCTGCACGGCCACTATGACGCCGTCGTCTGCCTGAACTGCCGCACCCAGTTCACCCGCACCCAGATCCACGAGACGCTCGATGAGCTCAACCCCGGATTCGCCCAGACGGCGCAGGTCCAGGACGCCGAGATCGCCCCCGACGCCGACGCCGTCATTAACTCCACCGAGGGTTTTGTGGTGGCCGACTGCCCGGTGTGCGGCGGCATGCTCAAACCAGACATCGTCTACTTCGGAGAGAACGTCCCCAAGGACCGGGTGCAGCGCGCCTATGACATGGTCGACGACGGCGAGGTGCTGGTGGTCCTGGGATCCTCCCTGGCAGTGATGTCGGGATTGCGATTCGTGCGGCACGCGGCCAAGAACGGCAAGCCGGTCATCATCGTTACCCGCGGGGAAACTCGCGGCGATGACCTGGCCACCATCAAGCTCGTGGCCGGGACGTCCGAAGTGCTCCAGGGACTACTCGAACAACTACCGGCGCTCAGTAATACTTCGCAGTAACCCGCTGCCAGCACCGATCGACTGGAACGTCACCTTCGGCTGGCGAAAAAGTCGGTGAGCAGCGCCGCACACTGGGCCTCCAGCACTCCCCCGGTGACCGTCATCCGGTGCGGTAGCCGCGAATCGCGCACGATGTCTCTGGTAGACCCGCAGGCCCCGGCCTTGGGATCCCACGCCCCGAGCACCACTCGGTCCACACGCGCCAGCACCGCGGCGCCGGCGCACATCGCGCACGGCTCCAACGTCACCACCAACGTGCAGCCGCTCAACCGCCACGATCCGATCGCAGCGCCCGCTTCGCGCAGCGCCAACACCTCGGCGTGCGCCGTCGGGTCGTGCTCCGTCTCGCGAGCGTTGCCGCCGCTGCCGACCACCTCGCCATCTGGACCCAAGATCACGGCGCCGATCGGCACCTCACCCCGGGCTCCGACGTCGGCCGCTATCTGTAATGCGGCCCGCATGGCAGCCTCATCGGCCTCGGAGCTGATCGACGGATCGGCGGTGGTCATAGTGCCTAGTCTGCACGGTCGGTAGATTGGCGTCATGCGCCTGTATGTTGCGGAACACCCGCTGATCGACCACAAGTTGACCACCCTGCGCGATGAGAACACCCCATCGCCGACCTTCCGCCAACTCACCGAGGAACTGGTGACGTTGCTGGCCTATGAGGCCACCCGCGATATTCGCACCGAGGAGGTGGAGATCATCACCCCGGTGTGCCCGGCGAAGGGCACCCAGATCGCGACCCCGCGGCCGATCGTGGTGCCGATCCTGCGGGCCGGGCTGGGGATGCTGGAGGGCATGTCCCGTCTGGTGCCCACCGCCGAGGTCGGGTTCCTCGGGCTGCAGCGTGATGAGACCACGCTGGAGGCGATCACCTACGCCAACCGACTTCCCGACGACCTGTCTGGGCGGCAGTGCTTTGTGCTGGACCCGATGCTGGCCACCGGCGGCACCCTGATCGCGGCGATCGAGTACCTCTTTGAGCGCGGCGCCCGGGACGTCACCGTCATCTGCCTGCTCGCTTCACCCGAGGGACTGAAGGCGGTTGAGGCCGCGGTGGGTGAGAACTCGGACGTGAAGATCGTGACCGCCTCGGTCGATGAGCGCCTGAACGAAAAGGGCTACATCGTGCCCGGGCTCGGGGACGCCGGGGACCGGTTGTACGGGGTGGTCTAGCGGGCCGAACCGGCGCGCGGTGTGCGGAATTTGCTGCCTGACGGGTGCCGCGGGGTACCAGGCCGCGCGCCGTGTACCGAATCTGCTGCCTAACGGGTGCACCAGGGCACCAAACCGCACGCCGTGTGCGGAATTTGCTGTCAAACGGGTGCACCAGGGCACCAAACCGCACACCGTGTACCGAATCTGCTGTGGTGCGCCCCTGGGACACCACCGGCGACCGGCAC
>JBMDWZ010000146.1:0-10135 GCA_048594865.1 Beutenbergiaceae bacterium | reverse complement strand
CGGCGGCGAACAGCGAATCGGACGTGACGTTGTTGACCGCGCCGGTGGTGACCTCCGGGGTGCGAGAACTGCTCACCGTGCTCGCCGAGCAAGCCGTTAGTCGCACCATGCACCGCTTTGGGCACATCACGAAGGACTGAGTACCTCGGATTTGTTTGTCAGGGCGTGAGCCCTTGGGCCTCATTCATCGACATCAGGTAGGTGCGCTGCGGGTCGACTTGCTCGGTCCAGCGCAACTGGGTGAACAGGAAGTCCAGGAGGTTGCCGGTAAATCCCCAGACCCAGCCTTCGTCGATTTCGAAGCCGTGGGAGGGGCCAGCGGTGATCCCGTCCAGCTGGATCCAGGATCGGCGCTGCGGTTGCAGCAAGTGGCGCACGCCGATTCTGATGCGCTGATAGACCTCTCCGGGCTCGATATCTCCGAGTTTGGGTGCCGTGGACCAGCCGAGCACCGGGTGCACCACGAAGTTGCTCACCGGAACCATCACCGGGGGCAACGCGCCGGCCACGTCGACGAGTGCGGGGTTTAGGCCCATTTCCTCGTGTGTTTCGCGCAGGGCCGCCTCAATGGGACTCTCGCCCTCTTCGATGCGGCCCCCGGGCAGAGAGATCTGGCCCGGGTGGTCGCGCAAGGTGGACAGTCGCTTGACGAGGAAGACGTCGACGTCGGGGACGCTGGAGGTTGCGGCGTCATCTGGAGGACCGGAGGTTGCGGCGTCATCGGGAGCATCTTGGAGCGGCTGCGCTGCGGGCGCCAGCAAAAACAAGACCGCCGCGTGCCGAGCGCCGCGTGCGCGCTGCGGGTCGTATCGGTGCGGTCCGGCCAGTTCGTCGAAGGTCTCCGAGGTGCTGCGGTGTGCCAGGCGGTGCAATGCGGCGAGCGCTGGGTGGGGTGGCATGTGGGGACTAGGACTCTTCCGACGACTCGTTCAGAAATGACAGGGCCGCGGCATGTTCGGCGTCCACGGTGTTGCGGAGGGTTTCGGCGATCTTCTCGGCGACCATGGCGCCCACGATCGGAATGGTCACCTCGATGTCCCACTCTTGGCGGATCGTGGTGCTGTGGTCCGATGGGTTCTGCGTGCCAACCACTATCCGGCCCGAGCAGCGCGCCGGGACGCCGGTGATGTCGATGGTGACGGTCGCGCGCCGGCTCTGCTGCACATCCGCGGGCGTCCACGCCTGGACCATTTTCACCTCCAGGCGCGCGCCGAGCACTTGGCGCAGCGATGGTGGTACCGCGTCGGTGGGTAGGTGGCGTGCCGAGCGCACCACGAAGGCGCCGCCCTGCTGTTCGGCGACCTCATTGGTCCAGCTCAAGGCACCGGAGGCGCGAGCGCTGGAATCGAGGTACCCGCGATCGCGGAGCATCGCCATCACCCGGTCCAGGTCCGCGGGCAGCACGTGTGAGGTTTCAAACCGCATGGAGATGACCATACCGACGCGGGCGTAGGGTAGGCGCGTGTCAACCATGAGCGATTTGGTCGCCCACCGCAGTGACCTGAGCCCGCAAGATGCCGAATGGCTTCACCTTTTGGTGGCCGATTGGCAGGTGATTTCGGACTTAGCCTTCGCCGATCTGGTGCTGTGGTTACCCACGACCGACTCCGATGTGGTGGCGATCGCCCACGCCCGCCCGTCCACCGGCGCCACGGTTCACCATGACGACGTGGTGGGGCAGTCCGCGCCCGCTGGGCTGCGCGCAGCGCTGCTGGATGCGGCGCAACGCCAGACTCAGGCCCGGTTGCGGGAGGCCCGCTGGATGGGTTCGTTTGCGATTCGGGAGGAAGCGATCCCGGTAGTCCGAGGTGGGCGGACGCTGGCCGTGGTGGCCCGGCAGACGTACCTGGGTGGTAACCGGACGCCGTCGCGCTTGGAATTGAATTACGTCGAATGCGCCGACGAACTCTGCGCGATGATCTCTCGCGGCGAATTCCCGCTGGCGCACGCGGCGGCCGGGCCGCGACGCGGCGCCCCGCGGGTGGGAGATGGCCTGGTTCGGCTGAACAGCGAAGGGGAGACGCTGTACGCCAGCCCGAACGCTGTCAGCGCACTGCACCGCCTGGGCGCCACCGATGAGATCGTGGGCCAATCCCTGGCCGAGGTGATCACCCCGCTGATCGAGGACTCCTCGCCCGTTGACGAGTCGCTGCCGTTGGTGGTCATGGGCCGCGCGGCCTGGCGCACCGAGGTGGAGGCGCGAGGGGTTTCGCTGTCCTTGCGGGCGCTGCCGATCACCGAGCACGGCAAGCGGACCGGGGCGGTGCTCCTGGTGCGCGACGTGTCCGAACTGCGCCGCCAAGAGCGGGAGCTGCTCACTAAGGACGCGACCATCCGGGAAATTCATCACCGGGTGAAGAACAACCTGCAGACCGTGGCCGCGTTGCTCAGGTTGCAGGCGCGGCGCACCGGGTCCGATGAGGCCCGCTCGGCGCTCGGGGAGGCGATGCGCCGGGTGGCGACGATCGCCACAGTGCATGAGGCGCTGTCGCAGACCATCGATGAGATTGTCGACTTCGATGAGGTGTTCGGTAGGACCCTGCGAATGGCGGCCGACGTGGCCGCGGGGGAGGCGCGGGTCACCACCGAGCGCAGCGGAGAGTTTGGGCGGGTACCAGCGACCGACGCGAGCGCGCTGGCAGTGGTGCTGACGGAACTGGTGACCAACGCCGTCGAACATGGATTAGCCGGCCAGGGTGGGACGGTCTGGATCGATGCTCAGCGCGATGGGTCGCAACTGAAGGTGCAGGTCAGCGACGATGGCAGCGGGTTTGACGGCGCTCAGGTGCACGACGGGTTGGGAACCCAAATTGTGCGGACCTTGGTCGCGACCGAGCTGGACGGAAAGATCGACTGGAAGCCTCGCGCCGAAGGCGGCACCGAGGTGTGGTTGACCGCGCGGCTGGGCGAGGTCCGGGACCAGTAAATCGCTGGCGCCGTGTGCGGGGGCAAAACTCCGCTAAGTCGCAGCAAATAGCGAAGGCCAGCCCGGTGGGGCTGGCCTTCGCTGGAGTTTTGCTGTGCGCGCTAGATTTTCAGCTAGCGCGGCGAGCGCGGGCCGTGCGGCGCTTGAGTGCGCGCCGTTCGTCCTCGGACATTCCGCCCCAGACGCCCGCGTCTTGACCTGACTCTATGGCCCACTTCAGGCATGTGTCGGCTACGTCGCACCTGCGACAAACCGCTTTGGCCTCCTCGATTTGCACGAGAGCTGGGCCAGTGTTGCCGATCGGGAAGAACAGCTCGGGGTCTTCCGTCAGACAAGCAGCCTGATTACGCCAATCCATTAGTTTGTGCGCTCCTTCATGATCCACAGCGCTTGTGCGTCTCGACGGCCACAGAGTGGGCCACCATCAGACGCATGATTATCGCGCGGGGGTACGCGATGCGCTGGCTTCTCGCTCGGATAAAAGTCCTAATAAAGAGTCACACGGCTAACGGCAATGCACAAGGGGTAAGCCTTAGGTTTCCACCATGTGACCGTGAGACATCGCTCACACGCGCCAGCGTAAGATCGAGCATATGGCTAAAAGATCGCGACCGGTACTCCTGACGCTCGCTGTGGTGTTGGTGTTGCTGCAGTGTTTAGGGCTGGCGGTGCTGGCTATCGGGGGTCTCGGAGCGCTCTTCGGTGGTGGGCTGCAGGAGGGCTCGGCGCCCGGTGTTGGCCAGGACGGCGCCGCGATCGAAATGGTGACGATCGTGACCCTGGCGGTGGTGCTGTTGGGTCTTGCCGTGCTGCTCGTGGCCGCGGCCCGAGGGCTGTGGCAGGGCAAAAGGTGGGGACGGGCGCCGATCATCACGTGGCAGATTTTGTTGATCTTGGTGGCGGCCAACGGTTGGGCCGGCTGGTGGTGGGCGACCGCTGCACTGGTCGTGCTGGCGGTCGCCGTGATCGTCGCGGTGCTGTCGCCATCGGTGCGCAATGCGACCGGCGACGCCAGCAAGCCCGATGCGATCCATTAGCTGCCGCTCGTTGGCCACTGGTGCTTGCTAGCGGTTACCGATCGCTAGGAGTTTCCGATCGCTAATTGCACGACGACGACGCGATTTCGGTCCACCAGGATCGCTCTGCCAGGGGGCGGGCTGGGGTCCAGGAACGGGCGAATGTCGGCCTTCAACAGGCCCGGTGGGGCGTGGTCGATCACGATGCAGGTCTCGGCTTCCCGGGCTCGGGCGGCGAGGTCGTGATAGGCGTGTGTCAACCGATCCGGGCAGGCCGCGGCAATCATTGCCGCACCCGAGGGGACCGGTTCGGGCACGGCGTCGGCCCGTTCTGCTCCGGAGGCGACGACGACGTCGGTGCGGCCCTGGTCGTGAAGTTGCCGCCTGAGCATGGCCAGGACGGCATCGCGGGTGTCGCTTTGGGCCGCGGCGATGAGCCAGGTGCCGCCGGCCGGGAGTTCGGCGCTGACTGTTGAGGCGTCGTCGCCGCCGACACCGAGCGTGAGGTGTGGGGCCGCCGGAGCGCTGCGGGGGTTATCGACGGTCTCGGGCAGCTCGGCGATGCGCAATGGGACTGTTGAGCGCTCCGGCCACTGGGTGCTTTCGGCGCTGGGGATAGCGGCCTGACAGACGGTTGCGGTGCCGCGCTCGAGCAGTATTCCGCGGCCGGGTGGCCAGCCGGTGCCAACGATGTCCTTCGGGGCGCCGTGTGCGACGGCATCCATCACCTCCCGTGGGGCGAGCACGAGGTGTTGTTCGGTGTGATTGGCCCACCGGTGCGCGGCCGAGGCGGTGAGCACGAGCGAGAGGCCCAGTCGCCGCGACCGTCGCAGCAGGGTCTCCAGCAGGTCGGTGCCGGTGCCCACACCGCCGGTTTCATCCAGGGCCTCACACCAGGCCTCCACGTCATCGACGATGAGGATCGCGCCAGCGCTCGTGGCCGTCCCGGTCGCCAGTAGGTGAAGCAGGCGCCGGGCACGGCGAGGGTCGTGCAGGCTGACGACGGTGCCGAGTGCGGGGGCGCCGGTTGGGGCTAGGTGTGGGTCGGCGAGCAGGTGCACGGTGGGGGTGCTCGGCTCTGCGTCGCTGGGCCACGCGGTGGATCCGGTGCTGAGCGCACATGCGGCATGTGCCAGCGCTGCGGCCGCGGTGCTGCGCCCGGAGCGAGGTGGGCCGCTGATCAGCAGTGAGCCGGGCAGATTGATGCCGGTGGTCCCGAGCCGCTGGTGGTCGGGTAGGTCCGAGCGCAGCCACGTGAGGCGCCGTGGGTGTGCGTCCTCGGCGATGGTGGAATCCGCGAGATCGCCGAGTGTGATGGAGTCCGGCAGGGCCGGGGCCCAGGGGGCGGGCAGCTCACCGCGCCAGGGCTCCGCAGCGATGAGCTGGGTGCTGGCGTCGATAAGCCAGCGGACCCTGGCCGCGACGTGTGCGCTGTTCCCGGCCCATGCGGCCTGGAAGGTGGTGTTGGATTCGGTGGCGATGATCGCGCGCCCGGGAATGGCAGGAAGGGTCGCACCGTCACGGATTCCTAGGGTGTCTTGGGAATCGGCGTCGGAGAGCACGCGCAGGCAGATGCGGACGGTCAGGTTGGCGCGCATGTCTGCGTTGATGGCCCCGGCGGGTCGTTGCGTGGCCAGGACCAGGTGGATTCCCAGGGACCGGCCCTGGGCGGCGAGCCGGACGAGCGCGGCCAACTGTTCGGGGTGGTCGTCGGCCATCGCCCGGAACTCGTCGACAATAACCACGAGGCGGGGTATCGGCTCACTGCCGCGATCTTTGGCCTGCGCTCGATACGCGCTGAGGTTGGCGGCTTGGACGCTGGCGAGTAGGCGTTCGCGTCGGTGTAGCTCGGCCTTGAGGCTGGTCAGGGCTCGTGCGGTGCTGGTGCCATCGAGGTCGGTGAGGACGCCGCAGACCTGAGGTAAGTCGGCGATCGGGGCGAAGGTGGCCCCGCCTTTGTAATCGATGAGGAGGAAGGTGAGGTCGCCCGGGGGATATCGGCTGGCCATTCCCAGGACCCAGGCCAGCAGCAGCTCGGACTTGCCCGAACCGGTCGTACCGGCGACGACGGCGTGCGGGCCCTGAGCGACAAGGTCCAGGGTGAGGGTGCCGGTGGCGCAGGCGCCGATCGGAGCGGCTAGGTCGTCGCCGATATGAGCTCCCCAGGCCCGGCGGATCGCCTCGACACCAGTGCCCATGAAGTCATCGAGGCTGACCCGGTTGGGGACGGAGCCGGACTGATCCAGGGATCGTGCGCGTAGCCCCAGGTAGACACCGGCCCAGGTGTCGCTGACCAGGCGGTTGTGGTGCCGGGGTACCTCGTAAACCTGCGCGCACCCGCTGGGCACGTGCGCAAGATTGTCACCCAGTACGACGTAGCCGATATCGGGTTCGAGGGCCGGCGCGGATTCCGAGGAGTGCAGAATGTGGACCCGCTGTTGGCGGTTGCTAGGGGCGCTCGAAAGGGTGTTGGTGCCGCCGCTGGCGTTGGCGCTGGCAGCTGGCCCGGGGCTTGACGCAGTGGAGTCGAGCGACCAGCTGGGTGGCATCCTGACTTCGGCGCCCGATGCCACGCTCTGACAGGCCAGCCACCGGCCGAGCGCATCGACGGCCTGCGGCGGTCCGACCAGCGCGATCATCTGCCCAGGGGCGACGACGTTGAGGTAGCGGGCCTTCTCGCGGCGCCTCTGGGAGCGTCTGGACCACGTATGGCGGGCGTTGCGGCCGCGGGCGTGGTCGGGAACGGCGGTGCCGACGTCCCAGCGTTCGGTGTTTGGCAGTGATGCCGGGCCGGCCAGTAGGAGTTCGGCGGGGTCCGGGCCCGGCGGCGGGGGTAGTTCGACGGTGGGTGTTGGCTCGGTCCCGCGCTTTCGCAGGGCGGGCAGGACGACCGACAGGGCGATGCCCACCGGCAGTGCGATCACGAACACGAGTCGCCAAGGTGAGCCGCCTCCGCCGAGGATCAGGGGGACCATGCCGGCGCTCATGATCAGCGGCAGGAAGAGCCGGGAAGTGATGGAGTCGTTGGCCTTTGCCGGGCGGGCCAGCCGGGGGCGGTGCAGTCCGGGGTGCTGGCGGACTTGGATGGTGCTCGAACCCACGTGCAGCAACCCACCGGGAGCCACGGTGCGCCACCGTCGCCGGACTCGGGTGAGGCGCCGGCGGTGAGTACGTGGGCGGGTTCCGTCGCGAGTGGTGAGCGATTGTTCGGGTGGACGCCGAGCCCTGTCACGGCGCCGGCGGCTCGGTGGTGTTGTGCTCGCGGATCGTTGGCCGCGAAGGGGTCGCCAACGGCTGCCGTTCGTGCTCTTCAAGTCGCGCACTTGGATGTGGTTGCGGCGAGTTCGCAGCTCTGCGTGCCGACGTGAGAGCTCGGGATCGTCGAGTTGTAGGTCCGACTCCGACCCGCGCCCGACGACGACTCCGGTATCGCGCAGGGGCCACACCCACCCGCTGTCCGGGCCGTCGACCACGGCCAGGTGGTACCGGGTGGCGGCAGCGGCGATCGCCTCGAGGGTGGAGGCGCGTGCGGAGTTGGTCCGGCTCGGGTGAGTTGGTCGGTTCGAGCTTTCGGCAAGCGGCGAAGTAGTCAGGCGCGAGTGCCGTGGTGGCTCGGCGGTTGCTGTCACCCAGCCAGGTTGGCTTGCGCGCGAGGTTCACCGGCGTGCGTTGTGGACAGCCGCTGGCTTGTCCACAGTTCTAGAAGCCGAGAACGGGTCAGGGCGGCTCGGCGCCATCCGCCGGGGGCCTCGGACGATCGGATGGGCGTGAGTGCCGGATTTTGCGCAGCGTCGCGCGGATTCTTCCTGAAGCATCACATCACCGGCTTCTTGGCGCGGTCAGTCGGCTTGTTGCTCCAGTCGCAGGTGCCCGGTGACGTGGGTGCGGGTTAGTCCGCCTACCCAGACTTGATCGTTCTTGTCGGATTCGACGTGAATGCGACCCTCACGCCCGAGGCGTGTGCCTTGCGCTGCGATATAGGAATTCTTGGCTGCCCCCGAGGCGAAGAGCCACTGTCCTACCGATGCGTTGAGGCTTCCGGTGACGGGGTCTTCGACGATAGTGCCGAGGTGGTCGCTGAAAAAGGCCCGGATCTCGAACGCAGCCTCGCCTCCGGTCGCGTGTGGCCCGACCACACCGATATCGATGCGGCTGGGCCAGGTGCGTTGCGGGTTCAGAGACAGTACCTTCCCGGCTGATGCCAGTTCGATGCCGAGCCAGCCCGGCCCGTTGTCGATCCAGGCCGCATCAACAATGTCCCCTGCCTCGATACCGAGGAACTCTTGTGCTTCCCGGAGTTCTCTGTGGGTAGGCGCCCCGGACCAGGTCAACGGCGGGGCGGCGAATGACAGGCGTCCGGCGTTGTCCCGGCGCAGCCTCACGAGTCCGGCACCGCATTCTTGGATGATCTCAGTGCGGTTGTGAGGTTCGCCTCCGGTAGTGAGCCAGACATGGCATGCGCCTAGCGTCGGGTGTCCGGCGAATGGCATCTCACGATCGAGGGTGAAGATACGGACCCGATAGTCGGCCTCGCCGCAGGTGGGCGGAAGCAAGAACGCGGTCTCTGAGAGGTTGAACCACCGGGTGATCTGTTGCATCTTGGCGGTGCTCAGGTCCTGCGCGCCGCTGACAACGGCGAGCGGATTCCCGGTGAAGGGTCGCGCGCCGAACACGTCGACCATATCGACGGTGACAGTCATTGTTTCGAGCTTTCTGGTTCAGGGGTCGCGGCCAGCCACTCGAGGACGACCCGGGCATGTTGGTCAGGTGGGAACACCGGGAAGAAGACGTGCTCGATCACACCGTCGTTGATCAGGAGCGCAAGCCGCTGGTACACGGTGAGACCCTCAGCCCTGATCGTCGGCAGATGGAGCGAGGAACCCAGCTCCATCGTTTCATCGGTCAGCAGCGGGTAGGGCAGTTGAAGGGCTTGCGCCAAGACCTGCTGATATTCGACGGGTTGACTGGAGAGTCCGAAGACACGGTTGACTCCGTTCTGCATGAGCTCGGCGTAGTGGTTGCGCATATCGCAGTTGTGCGGGCTGCAGCCTCGCGCCCCCGGAATCGCATCCCATCCTTCTGGCATATCCGCCTCCGGAGCTCCGGTCATGGGGAATACGTAGATCAGCGTGCGTCCTGTGCCGAGTTCAGCAAGATTGACCCGCTCGCCGTCAGTCGAGGGCAGATCAAGCGACGGCATCGCTTGTCCGGGGAGGTGGTTGGCGCTGCCGTCGTCTTCCGGTGCGACGAGGTCGGACGGTAACGGCGAGAGATTCGGGTTGGAGCTGTCAACTTCTTGCATCTGCCCGACTAGCCGTCGGCTCGCAGTGGAGAGATTCGCCACCAGCGCCTCACGCTGCTGTGACAGCACGGTGATCGTGTGATCGATGCGGTCGATGGCACGCCGGTACTCGGCAAGTGCAGACGGGCATTCATCGGCGTGCTCGCTGCCGGTATTCAAGCAATCGACGAACGGAGCCATGTCGCGTAACGGGACACCGATGGCGTTGAGAGCACGAATCTGACTGACCACCCTCACCTGGTGCCGGTCATAGAGGCGATAACCGTTCTCCGCTCTGACTGGGGAAATAAGGCCGTTCTCTTCGTATCCTCGCAGCGCTTTTGGGGAGGCACCCGTTTCTGCTGACACTTGGCTGGGTTTCAGAAGCGCATCCATAATGACAACCTAAACTCTGCCCCTAGGGACAAAGTCAACCCTAGTTCGCTAGAACTCGCAGGAACCCCGCTCAGGCGGCGACCGTCCCAGCGGTTTGGGTCGCATCCTGGGTCGCGGTTTGGGTCGCGCTCTGGGTGATGCCTTGCCGACCGCTAACGATGCCTTGCCGCGCGCCCGTCCGCCGGACCACGGGTGGTGGGGAGGGTGGGGAGTCGTGTGCGGCGCCCCCTGGACCGGAGTGTGCTTGGCGCGGTCGGCGCTCGCGGGCCCTGGGGCATCTTCCGTGCTCGCGGGCCCTGGGGCATCTTCCGTGCTCGCGTGCCCTGCGTCAGTCATGGGCCCTGCGTCAGTCAAGGGGTCGGCGCGATGGTCAGAGGTCTTTGCCCGTAGGTCTGAGGTTTGCGGGTTTGGCTGGGTCGCGTCCTGGTCGGGCTTGGCTTGCTCGCTGTTGTTGGCTGCGGCGTTGCTGTGTCCATCGGCGTTGTTGTCTGGATCGACCTTGCTGTGTCCATCGGC
>JBMDWZ010000145.1:0-21519 GCA_048594865.1 Beutenbergiaceae bacterium | reverse complement strand
GCAAAGTGCACATCGGCGCTGCGCACGATGTCGTTGCTAGCCGAGCTCTCCTTCTCCTCCAAGATCGGCTCAATGTCGGCGAACGTGCCCGCCTCGTACGCCGTCATCACGGTGACACCCTGATAGGGACGCAACTGTCCGTCGTCGAACGTCACAGTTGCCCCGGCGACGCTGATGTCGCTGCACTCTTCGCTGTCGCTGCGGTCGGGGGAGTCGTCCTGGTACCCGCGATAGCAGGCCGAATCGACGACGTCGTCAGGTCCGGTGACCTCGATCGTCACCGACTCCATGGTGATCTGGCTATCGAACCCGATGATGTTCCAGTAGAACTCGTCTTGATCGGCGACGCCGTCCTGGTCGCGGATCGGGTTCAGGGCACCTGCGATCGTGTAGGACAACTCGTACGTTTGCACCCCGGTGCGGGTATCGGAACTGCCATCGGGGGCGCCGATGTCCACCCGCACCGATGGCCCTTCATCGCTGACCCACACCTGCGCGGGGGCACCGGAGGGGCTGGTGGCGCTGATGTCGGTGTATTCATAGATCCGGTCGGTGAAGTCCTGCAAGGGGTAATCGAACCGGGCATCGAGCATCCGCACGATCCCCAGGCCCTCACGATCCCCAAAGTCCCAGGTGTAGGTCTCGCTCACGTGCACCAGACCGTCGGGATCGATCCGCACGTCCATGTGCAAGTCACGAGCGACGTCCTCGCTGGGATCGGCGACCGCACTTGGGGCCGATGCAATCGACACCGCGCCCACGATCGCTAGCGCTAGGAGGACGGTGAGCGTGGCCAGGAGGCGCAGGCGTCGTAGTGTCACGGGTTAACCCTAGAGGCGTATATCGCGGCGACGCCTCGCGCGCGATACGCCAGGGCAGGTCAATGCCCGACGGCGGAGCGCGCCCGGCGTAGTCCCGGCACCTTTCGTGGTGCCCCGAGCGGCGCGGTCAGGGCACCGTGGTGGTGCCGCGAACCGCCTACTAGCGGCCGCCACCACCGCCGCCACCGCCACCGCCGCCGACGCTTCCGCCGCCGCCGGACCCGGAGCCTCCCGAGGACCCAGCGGTGGAGGTTGCGGTGGAGAACGAGTTGAGCGCGCTGCCCAGGGCGCTGAAGTTCGGGGGCGCACCGGGGGTGCTGGAATGCCCGATGTACCACGTGGTGTGTGCGGTGTACTGGCCTTGTTGGGCCAACTGAGCGAACAGTCCGGACCACCGCTCGGCCTGCCCGAACACGATCGCATACGGCAGGTAGCGGGAGAAGATGTCTTCGCCCTCTTCGAAGCGCAGTTGGTTGGCCTCGGCGGTGCTGATGTAGGTCTCAAACCCGCGGCTCTGATCGTACAGAGCCCGGCCCAACGCCGAGCGCTGCGTACGGGTGGCCACGATGCCGCCGATCCCCAGGATCAAGCAGCAGACGGCCACACCGATGAGGATCGGCCCCAGATTCCACGGCGGGTTACCGACCGAGGTCCACAGCAGTGCACCGCCACCGCCAAACAACCCAAGAAGTGCCAGGGCAGACAGTCGGTTCGGTTTGCCTCCGAGGGGTCCGATGAACCAGTTCAGGGGCTTGACCGAGGACTGCAAACCGGCGGAGTAATTCTTCAAGGTGGTGTGGAAGGTCTTTTGTAGGTCGGAGAAGCGGACCGAGTGCCCGGAGATGAACAGGGACCTGATGAGGAAGAGGTCGAAGCCTTGCAGTTCTCCGGGTTCGGGCGCGCGCAACTGGGTGAATACCCAGTCCTTGGGGCGGTTACGCCAGTCGTAGTCGTGCTCCTGGATCTGAATGATGCCGCGCACCGCGAGCCCCACCATGCTGGCGGTGAGCGCGGTCGGGCCAGGGCTACTCTTCCCGCGCAACATCAAGATCTGCCCGGGCTCAACTCCCGGTGGCGGTTGGAATTGGACGGCGATTTCCGGCTCGTGCGTCAACTGCTGCACCGGGGCGTTCTCGGGGTCGGCGGGGATAACTCCCGGGGCCACGCCCGCGAACGCCAAGTCACGCTTGCTCCGGCGTCCCCGAACCGCGAACACGATCGCGAAAATCAGCGAGCCGATAATCGGCACCGGAACCCACCAGGCGGCCAGCCACGCGCTGCGCTGCAGGATCGGCTCGGTGTCGGTGAACGTGCCCGGCTCATAGGCCGCAACGATCGTCAGGCCATCACCGGGGGACAACCGGCCGTGTGAGCCCTGCACCGTGCTCCCGCTTTCGGAGTGCGAGGAGCACTGGCCATCGGTGCCGCCGCCGCCAGCGAGGCAGTCGGATTCGATCAGGCTCGCCGGACCGTTCACGGTCACGCTGATGGATTCGATCGGGATCTCCCAGTCCTGCCCGGTGACGTTCCAGTAGAACTCATCACGGTCGGTGACCCGATCGTCATCCCGGATCGCGTTCTGGGCGCCGGTGATGGTGTAGGTCAGCACGTAGGTCTGCTGCCCGGAGCGGGTGTCGCTGCTGCCATCTGGGGCGCCGACGTCGATCCGCACCTGCGAGCCCTGATCATCCACCCATCTGTCCGCCGGCGCTCCGGAGGGACTAGAGGTCTCAAAGTCGCTGTACTCATAAACCCTGTCGTACCCGAATTCTGGGTAGTCGAACCTGGTGTCCAGGTACCGGGTAAAGCCGAGTCCCGCCCGGGAGCCAAAGTCCCAGGTGTAGGTCTCGGTGACATGCACCGCGCCCGACTCCTCGATGTCGAACGTCACGTCCAGGTCCCGGATGACGTCGTTGGAGGCATCGGCCGCCGCTGGCCGACTGGTCAGCACGGCGGTGGCGAGTAGCGCCACGGTTACGGCGAGGAGGCTCAGGATTCGGGTGAAAGACGTGGTGGAGCGCGCAGAGGTAGCCATCGCAGATCACCCTATTGGGCAGCGGCGAATGCGGCGATGGGGCGAGGTGCCCATCGCTGAATTGTTGAGTTCCGTGACCTGACTGATGAAACGAGGCCGGCCCGCCCCAGTAGGGGCGAGCCGGCCTGGTGGACTTCCCTTGCGATCAGGCCCGAGCGGCGGAGGAGGAGTCGCGCAGGTCCGCCGCACCGCGGCCGGAGCGCCGGTAGTGCGCCAGGAACAGCATCAGCGCGGTAAAGAACAGCCCACCGGCGAGGTTTCCGATGACGGTCGGAATCTCGTTCCACAACAAGTAATCCATCACCGTGAAGTCCCCGCCGAGCAGCATTCCGGTAGGGAAGAGGAACATGTTGACGATCGAGTGCTCGAAGGTCATATAGAAGAACAGCATGATCGGCATCCACATTGCGATCACCTTGCCCACAACGTCCTTGGCGACCATCGCGCCCACCACACCGGTGGACACCATCCAGTTGCACAGCACCGCCCGCAGGAACAAGGTCAGCATCCCGGCGGCACCGAACTCGGCGTAACCCAGGGTGCGGCCCTCGCCGATCTCACCCAACGCTTGGCCCACCGCGTCCGGAGGCACCGAGAAGCCATAGGTGACGATCGTGGCCATCATCAGTGCCACGGTGAACGCGCCAGCAAAGTTTCCGCAGAACACCAGCCCCCAGTTGCGCAGCACCCCGCGGAAGGTCACGCCGGGCCGTTTGTCGATCCACGCCATCGGGGCGAGCACGAACACCCCGGTCAACAGGTCATAGCCCAGCAGATACAGGATGATGAACCCCACCGGGAACAGCAGCGCACCGATCAGCGCCGATCCGGTCTGCACCGTCAACGTGATCGCGAACGCGGCGGCGAGGGACAGGATCGCGCCACCCATGTACGCGCGCACCAACGTTTCGCGAAGGCCCATGAGCACCTTCGACTGGCCCGCCTCGATCATCGATTCAACGAGTTGCGGTGGTTTGACGTACGTCATGCTGCTGCCTCTCCTGAGCCGGGGACGATCTACTCGTCCTTGTCAGGTGGTGACGCTATGACCGCCAGATTTCACCCCAGTGCCGCCAAGGAGCCGGTTCCGTTACGTTCTTCTCTCAGGCGCCGCGGGCCGGTCGTGAGAACGAAAACCTCTCACACTGGGGCGCTCGCGGCCGTGAGAAAAGCGACTCCCTCCCGAAATCCTGACGGCACGTTTGGGTAATGGCCCCTGGCTAGCGTGACGCAGTATTCGCGGCCGACGTGGCGCGAATTCACACGTTCGACGGCGGGAGCGACCATGGCAGCACAGCCCACCACCAGCGATTCAACGGCCGATAGCCAAGGGCACGTCATCATCGTCGGGGGCGGCATGGTGGCCCAACGCCTGGTCGAGGCACTGCGGGCACGCGATGGTAACTGGCGGATCACCGTGTTCGCCGAGGAACCCAACGCTCCCTATGACCGGGTGGCGTTGACCAGCTACTTCTCCGCGCGCGACCCGCAGGAGCTCGCGCTCGGTGACCCCGAGCTGTGGAATGACCCACGAGTCACGCTGCGCCGCGACCGCGCCGTCGTGGACATCGACCGGGCGAAGCGCACCGTGACAGACAGGCTCGGGCAGGTGCACCACTATGACGAACTGGTGCTGGCCACCGGTTCGAACGCCGCCCGCCCACCGATACCCGGCAACGACCTGCCCGGGGTGTTCGTCTACCGCACCCTGGATGACGTTGCCGCGCTGCGGGGCTGGGTCGAGGAGAAGCGCAAGTCCCGCGAGGTGACCCGCCGCGATGGCAGCACCTTCGCCCGCCCGGTCCGCGGTGCGGTGATCGGCGGTGGCCTACTGGGTCTGGAAGCCGCGGGCGCCTTGCGAGCCTTGGGCGCGCAGGCCACCGTGATCCAGTTCGGAACCCACCTGATGGACGCCCAGATCGACCTGGGCGGGGGACAAGCGCTGCAGCGCCTCATCAACGACCTAGGCGTTGCGGTCCGGTGTGAAACCGCGACCGCTCGCATGCACCAGAACAAGCAGTCCGGGCACGTCGGCAGGTTGGAGTTCAACGACGGCGGACGGCTCGATGTCGACGTCGTCGTGATGGCCACAGGCATCCGCCCGCGCGATGACTTGGCCGCACTCGCCGACCTGCCGACCGGCCCACGGGGCGGGTTTGAGGTCGGTCAAGACTGTCGCACCACCGACCCCCACGTGTGGGCCATCGGTGAAGTCGCCTGCATCGACGGCCGCTGCCACGGCCTGGTCGCCCCGGGCTACGCCATGGCCGAGGTGGTCGCAGACCGCCTGATGGGCGGGCAGGCCACCTTCCCCGGGGCGGACACCGCCACCAAACTCAAACTCCAAGGCGTGGACGTGGCCAGCTTCGGAGACGCCTTCGCCACCTCGCCCGGGGCGATGGAACTGGTGTGGGCCGATCCGGTCGCCGGGGTGTACAAGAAGCTGGTGCTCAGCGACGATGCCCGCACCCTGTTGGGCGGGGTGTACGTGGGTGACGCCAGCGCCTACGCCTCGCTTCGGCCGATGGTCGGGCGGGAACTCCCAGGCGATCCGGGCGCCTTTCTGCTTCCAGCCGGCGGCGGCGGTGCCCCGGACATGGAACTGCCCGATGAAGCGGCGGTCTGCTCGTGCAACAACGTCACCGCAGGCACCATTCGTCAAGCCGTCACCGAGGATGGCTGCACCGACCTGGCCGGGGTCAAGGCCTGCACCCAGGCCGGCACGTCTTGCGGCTCCTGCCTGCCGCTCGTAAAGAAGCTCACCACCACCCAACTCACCGCCGCCGGTATCGAGGTATCCAGCGCCCTATGCGAGCACTTCGAGATGTCCCGGGCGCAACTGTTCGACGCCGTTCGGGTGGCCGAACTGGGTACCTTCAGTGAGATCATCGCGCGCTTTGGCCACACTCCCGCCGGCGCCAGCGGTCCAGG
Organism: Beutenbergiaceae bacterium; assembly: GCA_048594865.1. Classification (GTDB taxonomy): domain Bacteria; phylum Actinomycetota; class Actinomycetes; order Actinomycetales; family Beutenbergiaceae; genus CALKWS01. The sequence goes on along the minus strand of JBMDWZ010000145.1, from coordinate 15,732 downwards.
TCGCGGCTGCGACATCTGCAAGCCGGTGATCGCCTCCATCCTGGCCTCCCTCGGCGCCGGTCACGTTCTGGAGGGTGAGCTGGCGACCCTGCAGGACACCAATGATCACGTGATGGCGAACATGCAGAAGGACGGCACCTACTCCGTCGTGCCCCGAATCCCCGGCGGTGAGATCACCCCCGACGGGCTGCTGGTCATCGGGCAGGTCGCCAAAGACTTTGGGCTGTACACCAAGATCACCGGCGGTCAACGAATCGACATGTTCGGTGCCCGCATCGAACAACTCCCGCACATCTGGGCCCGGCTGGTGGAGCACGGGTTCGAGTCCGGGCACGCCTACGGCAAGTCCCTGCGCACCGTGAAATCCTGCGTGGGATCAACCTGGTGCCGGTACGGGGTACAGGACTCGGTCGGCATGGCCGTGGAACTGGAACTGCGATACCGGGGACTGCGAGCACCGCACAAGATCAAACTCGGGGTCTCGGGATGTGCGCGAGAATGTGCCGAGGCGCGATCGAAAGACGTCGGCGTGATCGCCACCGACAAGGGTTGGAACATGTATGTGGGCGGCAACGGCGGATTCACCCCACGGCACGCCAAGCTGTTCGCCGAGGATCTCGACACCGAGACCCTCATCCGTACGATCGACCGCTTCCTGATGTACTACATCCGCACCGCCGACCGGCTGCAACGTACCGCCGCGTGGGTGGAGGACTACGAAGGCGGTCTGGAAGAGATCGCGCAGGTAGTGCTGCACGACAGTCTGGGTATCGGGGCAGACCTGGATGAGGCGATCACCCGGCACGTGGGGGACTACCAAGACGAGTGGCGCGCCGTGCTTCAAGATCCTGAGAAACTGCGCCGCTTTGGCTCTTTCGTGAACGCCCCGGACTCCTCCGATCCCGACCTTGCCTACATGACCGAACGCGGGCAGATCCGACCCGTCACCGATGCCGAACGGCAGGCCGGGCAGGGCCAGCCCAACGACGGTCCCCCGGTGATCGCCGGCCCCACCCTGGCGGTGCGCTCATGACCGCCGCACCGGACCTGCGGGCCACGCACATCTGCGCGCTGGAGGACCTGGTGCCCGAGCGAGGCGCCGCGGCCCTGGTGGACGGTGTGCAGGTGGCGCTGTTCCGGATCTATGGCGATGAGGTCTACGCGGTGCAGCAACGCGACCCGTATTCCGGGGCCAACGTGATGTCCCGCGGGATCGTCGGCACCAGGGCCGGGGACCCGTGCGTGGCCTCACCGATGTACAAGCAGATCTTCGACCTACGTACCGGCCTGTGCGCCGACCGCGCGGGCTACGAACCGCAGCCGGGCACCAGCGGCGACCTCACCACGCACGCCGTACACGTGAAAGACGGGCAAGTCTGGGTGGAACTGAACGGAGCACCGCAATGACCACCATGATCGGAATCGAACTGCGCGGCGCCACGGTGCTGATCGTCGGCGCCGGCCCGGTGGCCGCGCGCCGGGCCCGCGGCTTCCTCGACGACGGCGCCCACCTGCGAGTCGTCGCCCCCGAACTCAGCGACGCCATGCGCTCGGTCATCGACCACGCCCACGAAACTACCGGCGATGTGCTGCACCTGCCGCGCGCAGTGCGCCACACCGACCTGGATGGTGCCTGGTTGGTGCTGACCGCGGCCAACCAGCCCGACGTCAACCGCCAGGTCTCCACCTGGGCCCACGCCCGGCGGATCTGGTGCATCAACGCCGGCACTGCCGCCCAGGGCACCGCGCGGACCCCAGCCTCGGTGCGTACCGGGGGCATGGTGGTGGGCGTGGCCACCGACTCCTCAGCCGCTCACGCCACCCCGGATCCGGGCCGGATCGGGGCCGTACGTGACGCCGTGGCCGAACTGTTGGACAGCGGCGGGGCCGATGTTCGACGGCGGCGCCGCGGGATCGGTCGGGTGGTCTTGGTGGGCGGCGGCCCGGGTGCCGTCGATTTGATGACCGTGCGCGGCCGGCAGGCGCTGGCCCAGGCCGACGTGGTGGTCACCGACCGGTTGGGCCCATTAGAGGTGCTGGACGAACTCCCGGCGGACGTGGAGATCATCGACGTCGGCAAGTTCCCTGGTCGCCACCCCATCGACCAGCCCGGCATCAACCAAATCCTCATCAACAAGGCCCGCGCCGGGAAGTACGTGGTGCGGCTCAAGGGTGGAGACCCCTTCATCTACGGCCGAGGCGGGGAGGAAGTGATCGCCTGCCGTGAGGCTGGCGTGCACACCGAGGTGGTTCCCGGAATCAGTTCGGCACTGAGCGTCCCGGCGCTCGCGGGTATCCCGTTGACTCATCGGGGCACGGTCGCCGCGTTCCACGTCACCACCGGGCACGAGGGCCTGGACGCAGCCGCGCTCACCGCGATTCGCGATGAATCGGCAACGGTGGTGGTGCTGATGGGGGTGTCGAAACTGGCCCAGATCGCCGACCAGGCGCTGAGCGCTGGCGCCAGCGATAGCACGCCGGCAGCCATCATCGAACGTGGCTCCACGCCCCAGGAACGAATCGTGCGGGCGCCGCTGGCAGACATCGCCGAACGCGCCACGGCGCACGCGATCCGCAACCCGGCGGTGATCGTCATCGGCGCCGCCGCCGACCCCGACCGGCTGGGTCCGACCACCCCGCGGGACGCCAGCGCGGCCCAGGCGGGCACCCCGGTAGCCTCGGAAGCCAGCACCGCCGCAACCCCGAGCACCGCCGCCCCGCGGTAGGACCAGCAGCGACCGACGCCTCCCAACCCCAGATCCCGGCGAACCCTGAGCCACTTATGAGCCATTCAGATAGCGAATCCACCAGCGCCGGGCGCCAACTGGGCCAAGTGATGGCTGGATGCACGGTTCTCATCACCGCCGAACGTCGGGCCAGTGAGCTCGCCGCGGCGTTGCAGCGGCGCGGGGCAAGTGTGCGGCACGCCCCGGCGTTGAGCATGATCCCGCATGCCGATGATGAAACGCTGCTGCAACGCACCAGAGACCTCATCGCCGACCCGCCCGATATCGCCGTGGTCACCACCGGTATCGGATTCCGGGCGTGGGTGGAAGCGGCCGACGCTCACGGGCTGGCCGACGCGCTCACCGAAGCGCTCAGTGGCGCCCGGTTGGTGGCTCGGGGACCCAAGGCCAGGGGCGCCATTCAAGCCGCCGGGCTGCGCGCGGACTGGGTCGCGGAATCCGAAACGTCAGCCGAGATCGCCGACGTGCTGCTCGGCGAGGGCGTCAGCGGGCTCAAGGTGGCGGTGCAGCACCACGGTGCCGGTGCCGACGGGCTGGATGTGGTGTTCGCCGAGGCCGGGGCGAGGGTGTCCTCTCTGGTGGTCTACCGCTGGGGTCCACCCCCGGACCCGGCCGTGGTCACCGAGTCCGCGCATGGCGCCGCCGACGGACAGATCGACGCGGTCGTGTTTACCTCCGCGCCGGGAGCCGAGGCGTGGCTCGCCGCAACCGAGGAGTGTGGTGCCGCTGCGGCGATCCTGCGCCGGATCGCCGATGGCGCACTGGTCGCCGCGGCCGTGGGGCCGGTGACGGCCAAGCCCTTGCAGCGCCGGGGGATCGAGCCACTCCAGCCCGAGCGTGGGCGGCTCGGGGCGCTAGTGCGGGTGTTGGTGGCCCATTACGAGCACGCCCAGACCCAGGCGCTGAACACTCCTGCCGGCGTCCTGCAGATCCGCTCACGAGTGGCGGTTTTGGATGACCACGTGCTGCCGCTATCACCCAGCGGGGTGGACGTGCTGCGACTGCTCGCCGACCGCAATGGCGCGGTCGTCAGCCGCGACGAGGTGCTCGCCGTCTTGCCGGGGGAGTCCAATGACCCGCACGCCGCCGAAGTAGCGATCGCACGACTGCGGGAAGCCGCCGGGCGACGGGACCTGATCAAAACTGTGGTCAAACGCGGATACCGCTTGGAGTCGCTATGAAACCCGAACTGCTCACGAAACCCGCCCTGATCGGATGCTCCCACGGGACCAGCAGCCAGGCTGGACGTAAGGCCATCGCCCAGCTGCTCGCGGACGTGCGGCAAGCCGAGCCGTCCCTGCAGGTGTCCGAAGCGTTCGTCGACGTGCAGGAACCCGAGGTGGATGAAGTCGTCACCCGCGCGGTGCAGCACCGCGATGCGGTCGTGGTGCCATTGCTGCTGTCCACCGGCTTTCACCTGCAGGTCGATATCGCCCGCGCTATCCAAAGTTGCGCCGGCGATGACGCCGCTGCCGGCGCCGCGGTCGCCGCCCCGGCGCTCGGCCCCGATCAGCGCTTGGTGAGCATCTTGGCCGATCGGCTCGCAGACGCCGGCACCCAAGCCGGTGACGCCGTCGTCGTGGCCGCCGCTGGATCCAGTGTGGCTCGCGCCGCAGCAGACGTTGAACAGGTCGCGGCCGCGCTTCGCCAGGTACACGATGGACCGGTGAGCATCGGCTACGGAGCCAAGGCGACGCCGTCGGTCGCTGATGCTGTCAGTGCCGCCCGCGAAGCGTTGGCGCCGGGGCGAAAAGTAGTGGCGGCGTCTTACCTGCTGGCACCGGGGTTCTTCCACGATCGGGTGGCCCAGGCCGGTGCGGACGTGGTCACCGAGCCGCTGGCGCCCGATGAGCGGTTGGCTCAGATCGTCTTGGACCGGTACGCCAACGCCGCACGCGATTTGCACGGCCGCCGGGTGGCGGCGGGCGCCGATGTGGCTACCTTCACATGAGTGAGGCTGTTCTCCCCATCCTCGGCGCGTTAGAGTAGAGGCTGCCCAAGACCGCAGGTTGCCCATCACCCGATGGGGCTAAGTCCGCAAAAGCGGGGCCAGCGCAGGTGATGACTCAAGAATTCGGCCATGCGCCGGAGCCCGGAGCCCCGTCACTTGTGCGGGGCTCTTGCTATTGGTGGCCCGACCCGCGGATGCGACGCGAATAGGAGGGCCCATGGCACGGCCTGACAAGGTATCGGCGGTTGCCGAACTGACGGAGCGATTCCGCCAGTCCGAAGCCGCTGTGCTGACCGAGTACCGAGGCCTCACGGTCTCCCAGCTCAAGGAACTTCGCACCGCTCTAGGTAACGACACCACTTACCGCGTGGTGAAGAACACCCTGACCGCTATTGCGGCCAAGGAAGCTGGCGTCACCGCGTTCGATGGTCACCTGCAAGGGCCCACCGCTATCGCGTTCATCGACGGCGACCCGGTCGAAGCGGCGAAGAGCTTGCGCGATTTTGCCAAGAGCAACCCCAACCTTGTGATCAAGGCGGGAATCCTAGAAGGCCGTGGCCTGTCTGCTGACGAAGTCAGCAAGATCGCCGACCTTGAGACCCGTGAGGTCCTGCTGGCCAAGCTTGCCGGCGCCCTCAAGGCCAACCTCAACAAGGCTGCCTACGTCTTCAACGCACCCGCCTCCAAGGCAGTGCGGACCATCGAAGCCCTGCGCGAGAAGCAGGCAAGCTCCGAATCAGACGCGGCCTGACCGCTTCCGACCGGAGACAATCACCCCCACTGCTTCTCACGCAAGCAGTAACAATAGGAAGGAACGCCTAACATGGCGAAGCTCAGCAACGACGAGCTCATCGAAGCTTTCAAGGAGCTCACCCTCATCGAACTGTCCGAGTTCGTGAAGCAGTTCGAGGAGACCTTCGAGGTCACCGCTGCTGCCCCGGTTGCCGCTGCGGCCGCCGGTGCTCCCGCCGCCGGTGGTGGCGAGGATGCTGCTGAAGAGCAGAGCGAATTCGACGTCATCCTCGCTTCGGTTGGCGACAAGAAGATCCAGGTCATCAAGGAAGTTCGTGCGCTGACCAGCCTCGGACTTGCTGAGGCCAAGGGCCTGGTTGACGGTGCGCCGAAGCCGGTTCTGGAAGGTGTCGACAAGGAAGCGGCCGAGAAGGCCAAGGAATCCCTCGAGGGCGCCGGAGCAACCGTCGAACTCAAGTAATTTCACCCGGACTGGTTGCGACCAGTTCGGCATTCGCCGCCAGCGCCTAGGCGTCGGCGGCGCCCCGGGCGGGGCCCGCATTGCATCGAAGGTGATGCGGGTTCCGCCCTACTTGTCTGTGCCGGTAGACAAGGAACGATTCACCGGCTATGCTGTCGCTTTGCGCTGTCCTATGCGCCCGGCTGCACCCATCCGGACCTCAGATGCGTTGATCCGCACCGATCCTTCGCGCGCTGAACATACCGGAACGTGGGCGCCAAACCGGGTCGCTAACGGCGCGCGTGCACACGAACCGCAGGGAAGGACCCCTCTTGGCTGCCTCGCGCACCCCTTCTGCTCCGTCCAAAGAAGCTATCGAACAACGTACCGCTTCCCGTCGCGTCTCCTTCGCGAGAATCCACGAACCACTGCAGGCGCCCGATTTGCTGGGCCTGCAAACCGACAGCTTTGACTGGCTGCTCGGTAACGAAAAGTGGCGTGCTCGGCTCGAAGGGGGCGGTGAAGAACTTGCCTCCACCTCCGGCCTGGAGGAGATCTTCAACGAGATCTCCCCGATCGAGGACTTCGGTGGCACCATGTCGCTGTCGTTCCGCGACCACCGCTTCGAACCGCCTAAGTACACCGCGCAGGAGTGCAAGGAGAAGGACTTCACCTACTCCGCGCCGCTGTTCGTTACGGCCGAGTTCGTCAACTACACCACCGGTGAGATCAAGTCCCAGACCGTGTTCATGGGCGAGTTCCCGCTCATGACCGATCGCGGAACCTTCATCATCAACGGCACCGAGCGTGTTGTGGTGTCCCAGCTGGTCCGCTCCCCGGGCGTCTACTTTGAGCGCACCCCGGACAAGACCACCGATAAGGACATCTTCACCGCCAAGGTGATCCCGTCGCGCGGTGCGTGGCTGGAGTTTGAGATCGACAAGCGCGACGCCGTCGGCGTGCGCGTGGACCGTAAGCGGAAGCAGTCGGTCACGGTATTCCTCAAGGCCCTGGGGCTGACCGAGAGCGAGATCCGCGACGAGTTCGCCGACTTCCCGGCGGTCCTGGAGACCCTGGAGAAGGACTCGGTCTCCACCCAGGACGAGGCGCTGCTGGACATCTACCGCAAGATCCGCCCGGGCGAGCCGCCCACGGTGGAAGCGGGTCAGGCGCTGCTGGACAACTTCTACTTCAACGACAAGCGCTATGACCTGGCCAAGGTGGGGCGCTACAAGCTGAACAAGAAGCTGGGCGTGGACGCCACCCTGGACGACTCGGTGCTGTCCAAGGCCGACGTCGTTGCCACGATTCGTTACCTGGCCGGTCTGCACAAGGGTGTCGAAACGCTGGAAGCGACCCGCGACGGTGAAGACGTCGAAATCATCGTGGAAACCGATGACATCGACCACTTCGGTAACCGCCGGATCCGCGCCGTTGGCGAACTGATCCAGAACCAGGTGCGCACCGGGCTGTCCCGGATGGAGCGCGTGGTCCGCGAGCGGATGACCACCCAGGACGTCGAGGCGATCACGCCCCAGACCCTGATCAACATCCGCCCCGTGGTGGCCTCGATCAAGGAGTTCTTCGGAACCTCCCAGCTGAGCCAGTTCATGGACCAGAACAACCCGCTGGCCGGCCTGACGCACAAGCGGCGTCTGTCCGCGCTTGGCCCCGGTGGTCTGTCCCGTGACCGCGCCGGTATGGAAGTCCGTGACGTGCACCCCTCGCACTACGGCCGGATGTGCCCGATCGAAACGCCGGAAGGGCCGAACATTGGTCTGATCGGTTCGCTCGCTACTTATGCGCGCATCAACCCCTTCGGTTTCGTTGAGACCCCGTACCGCAAGGTCAACAAGGGTGTCGTGACCGACGACGTTGAGTACCTGACCGCCGATGACGAGGACCGCCACGTCATCGCCCAGGCCAACGCCGCCGTCGATGCCAAGGGCAAGTTCACCGAAGAGACGGTGCTGGTTCGTACCCGTGGTGGTGAAGCGATCGACGTCCCCGCCGATCAGGTGGACTACATGGACGTTTCGGCCCGCCAGATGGTGTCGGTCGCGACCGCGATGATCCCGTTCCTGGAGCACGACGACGCAAACCGCGCGCTGATGGGCGCCAACATGCAACGTCAAGCCGTGCCGTTGCTGCGTAGCGAAGCTCCGCTGGTGGGAACCGGAATGGAACGCCGCGCAGCGGTGGACGCCGGTGACGTGATCGTGGCGACCAAGGCTGGTGTGGTCACCGAGGTTTCCGCCGACGCGATCGTGGTCAGCCTCGACGACGGCGGCACCCAGACCTACCGGGTGGCCAAGTTCAGCCGCTCCAACCAGGGCACCTCCTACAACCAGCGCGTGCTGGTCGATGAGGGTGCACGGGTTGTCCCCGGTTCGGTGTTGGCCGATGGTCCGGCGACGGACGACGGCGAGCTCGCCCTGGGACGCAACCTGCTGGTGGCGTTCATGGCATGGGAAGGCCACAACTTCGAAGACGCGATCATCTTGTCCCAGCGCCTGGTGCAGGACGACATCCTCTCCTCGATTCACATCGAGGAGCACGAGGTTGACGCACGCGACACCAAGCTGGGCCCAGAGGAGATCACCCGGGACATCCCGAACGTCTCCGATGAGGTGCTGGCGGACCTGGACGAGCGCGGCATCATCCGCATCGGTGCCGAGGTTGGTTCCGGCGACGTGCTGGTCGGCAAGGTCACCCCCAAGGGTGAAACCGAGCTGACCCCCGAAGAGCGCCTGCTGCGCGCCATCTTCGGTGAGAAGGCACGCGAAGTCCGCGACACCTCCCTTAAGGTCCCCCACGGTGAGTCCGGAACGGTCATCGCCGTTCGGGAGTTCAACCGCGACGAAGGTGACGAGCTGCCCCCTGGTGTGAACCAGCTGGTGCGGGTCTACATCGCTCAGCGCCGCAAGATCACCGACGGTGACAAGCTGGCCGGACGGCACGGAAACAAGGGCGTGATCTCCAAGATCCTGCCCGTTGAAGACATGCCGTTCCTGCCCGACGGAACCCCGGTCGACGTGGTACTGAACCCGATGGGTGTGCCCCGACGGATGAACATCGGCCAGATCCTGGAAACCCACCTCGGATGGGTTGCCAAGCAGGGTTGGGACGCCGGTATCGAGAGCGCCAAGAACGGCAAGCTGCCTGCTTGGGCCGAAAACCTCGCCCCCGAGGCACTGAAGGGTGAGCCGGGTACCCCGGTGGCATCCCCGGTGTTCGACGGTCTGCACGAGGAAGAGGTCCGCGGGCTGCTGGAGGCCACCAACCTGAGCCGCGACGGCGATCAGCTCGTCGACTCTGGTGGTAAGGCCACCCTGTTCGACGGTCGCTCCGGTGAACCGTTCCCGGCTCCGGTCTCGGTCGGCTACATGTACATCTTGAAGCTGCACCACTTGGTGGACGACAAGATCCACGCCCGGTCCACCGGTCCGTACTCGATGATCACCCAGCAGCCCCTGGGTGGTAAGGCGCAGTTCGGTGGTCAGCGGTTTGGTGAGATGGAAGTGTGGGCGCTGGAGGCATACGGCGCCGCGTACACGCTGCAGGAACTTCTCACCATCAAGTCCGATGACGTGCCCGGCCGCGTGAAGGTTTACGAGGCCGTCGTCAAGGGCGAGAACATCCCCGACTCGGGCATCCCGGAGTCGTTCAAGGTGCTGCTGAAGGAAATGCAGTCGCTGTGCCTGAACGTGGAGGTGCTCTCCTCCGACGGCACCTCGATCGAGATGCGTGAGACCGATGAGGAGGTCTACCGGGCAGCCGAAGAGCTCGGTATCGACCTTTCCCGTCGCCCCGACGCCAGCAGCGTCGAAGAAATTTGAGGCGCTCCTCCGCACCGAGATCCCATGGATCTTCGGTGCGGAGGTAGCCGCCCACACTGATTAAGTTCCACACGGTGAAGCACCGAAGGAAGTAGGAAAAGTGCTCGACGTTAACGTCTTCGACGAGTTGCGTATCGGCCTGGCCACCGCGGATGAGGTCCGCACCTGGTCTCACGGCGAGGTGAAGAAGCCGGAGACCATCAACTACCGGACCTTGAAGCCGGAGAAGGATGGCCTGTTCTGCGAGAAGATTTTTGGTCCCACCCGGGACTGGGAGTGCTACTGCGGTAAGTACAAGCGTGTTCGGTTCAAGGGCATCATCTGTGAGCGCTGCGGCGTTGAGGTGACCCGGTCCAAGGTGCGCCGTGAGCGCATGGGCCACGTCGAACTCGCCGCCCCGGTCACTCACATTTGGTACTTCAAGGGCGTCCCCTCACGCCTGGGGTACCTGCTGGACCTGGCACCGAAGGACCTGGAAAAGGTCATCTACTTCGCTGCCTACATGATCACCTGGGTCGATGAGGAAGGCCGGCACGAGGACCTGCCGAGCCTGCAGAACGAGATCGACCTGGAAAAGGAACAGATCACCAAGCAGCGCGATCTGGACATCGCCCAGCGTGGCGAGCGCCTGGAAGCCGACCTGGCTGAACTGGAAGCAGAGGGCGCTAAGGCCGATGCTCGCCGCAAGGTCAAGGACTCGGCCGAGCGCGAAATGGCTCAGCTGCGCAAGCGTTCGGACGCCGAACTGGACCGCCTGGAGCAGATCTGGGACCGGTTCAAGAACCTCAAGGTCTCCGACCTCGAGGGTGACGAACTGCTCTACCGGGCGCTGAACGACCGCTACGGCACCTACTTCGAGGGTTCGATGGGCGCCGGCGCGATCCAAAAGCGCCTGGAGACCTTCGACCTGAAGGCCGAGTCGGAGTCGCTGCGCGAGATCATCCGCACCGGAAAGGGCCAGCGCAAGACCCGCGCCCTGAAGCGGCTCAAGGTCGTCAACGCCTTCCTCACCACCAACAACTCCCCGCGGGGAATGGTGCTGGACTGCATCCCGGTGATCCCGCCGGACCTGCGTCCGATGGTTCAGCTCGACGGTGGCCGGTTCGCTACCTCCGACCTGAACGACCTGTACCGCCGGGTGATCAACCGGAACAACCGCCTCAAGCGTCTGCTGGACCTGGGTGCGCCGGAGATCATCGTCAACAACGAAAAGCGGATGCTCCAAGAGGCCGTGGACTCGCTGTTCGACAACGGCCGTCGTGGCCGTCCGGTCACCGGTCCGGGTAACCGCCCGTTGAAGTCCATCTCGGACATGCTCAAGGGTAAGCAGGGACGTTTCCGTCAGAACCTGCTGGGTAAGCGCGTTGACTACTCCGGCCGGAGCGTCATCGTCGTCGGCCCGCAGTTGAAGCTGCACCAGTGTGGTCTGCCCAAGCAGATGGCTCTGGAGCTGTTCAAGCCGTTCGTGATGAAGCGCCTGGTGGACCTCAACCACGCCCAGAACATCAAGTCCGCCAAGCGGATGGTCGAGCGTGCGCGCTCGGTGGTGTGGGACGTGCTGGAAGAGGTCATCACCGAGCACCCCGTGCTGCTCAACCGTGCACCCACCCTGCACCGTCTGGGAATCCAGGCGTTCGAGCCGCAACTGGTTGAGGGTAAGGCGATCCACCTGCACCCGCTGGTGTGTGGTGCGTTTAACGCCGACTTCGACGGTGACCAGATGGCAGTGCACCTGCCGCTGAGCGCCGAGGCGCAGGCCGAGGCCCGGATCTTGATGCTCTCGAGCAACAACATCCTCAAGCCCTCCGACGGCCGTCCGGTGACCATGCCTTCGCACGAGATCATCGTGGGTCTGTTCCACCTGACCTCCGACGACGCCGAAGGCCTGGGTGCCGAGCGCACCTTCTCCTCGGTTGCCGAAGCGATCATGGCCTTCGACGCCGGCGAACTGGCTCTGGGTGCCCCGATCACGATCCGGATGACCGACCTGGTGCCCCCGACCTCCGGTTGGGAAGCGCCGGAAGGCTGGTCCGAAGGTGAAGCGGTGTCCCTGCAGACCACGCTGGGCCGGGCGCTATTCAACGAGACGTTGCCGCAGGATTACCCGTACATCAACACCGTGGTGAACAAGCGTGTGCTGTCCACAGTGGTGAACGATCTGGCTGAGCGCTACCCGAAGGTCGCGGTCGCCGCGAGCCTGGATGCGCTGAAGAGCGCAGGGTTCCACTGGGCCACCCGATCGGGTATGACCGTGGCCATTTCCGACGTGGTCACGCCTGAGACGAAGTCCGAAATCTTGGAGGCCTACGAAGACAAGGCCAACAAGGTGCAGGCGCAGTACGACCGCGGTCTGATCACCGACGATGAGCGTCGTCAGGAACTGATCGACATCTGGACGCAGGCCACCAACGATGTGGATAACGCGATGCGGGAGAACTTCCCGCAGCGCAACTCCGTGTTCCGAATGGTCGACTCTGGTGCCGGTGGTAACTGGATGCAGATTCGCCAGGTTGCAGGTATGCGTGGACTGGTTGCAAACCCCAAGGGTGAGATCATCCCGCGTCCGATTAAGTCCAACTACCGTGAAGGTCTGTCGGTACTTGAGTACTTCATCGCCACCCACGGTGCCCGCAAGGGTCTGGCCGACACCGCGCTTCGTACCGCTGACTCGGGTTACCTGACCCGTCGTCTGGTGGACGTGTCCCAGGACGTCATCATTCGTGAAGACGACTGTGGCACCGAGCGTGGTCTGACGCTGCCGATCCTGGAGACCATTGGGGACTCGACCCGTCTTGCCGACACCGTCGAGACCTCGGTCTACGGCCGGGCTTTGGCTGGCCAGGTCACCACGCCTGACGGCGAGGTCCTGGGCAACAACGGTGACGACGTCGGTGACGTGCTGATCGCGGCACTCGAGGCGGCCGGTGTGGCCGAGCTCAAGATCCGCTCGGTGCTCACCTGTGAGTCCCGTGTGGGCACCTGCGCCACCTGCTACGGCCGCTCGCTGGCGACCGGGAAGCTCGTGGACATCGGTGAGGCCGTCGGTATTATCGCCGCGCAGTCCATTGGTGAGCCTGGTACCCAGCTGACGATGCGTACCTTCCACACCGGTGGTGCGGTCTCCTCCGAGGACATCACCCAGGGTCTGCCCCGTGTGCAGGAACTGTTCGAGGCTCGTACCCCCAAGGGTGAAGCCCCGATCAGTGAGGTTGCGGGCCGGGTTGCGATCGAAGAGACCGAGCGTTCACGCCGGTTGGTCGTCACCCCCGACGACGGCAGCGAAGAGGTGGCCTACCCGGTCACCAAGCGTTCGCGCCTGCTGATTGCCGACGGCGATCACGTCGCCGTTGGTCAGCAGCTCGTCGCCGGTGCCGTTGACCCCAAGAAGGTGCTGCGGATCCTCGGCCCCCGTGCGGTGCAGAAGCACCTGGTGGACGAGGTCCAGGAGGTCTACCGCTCTCAGGGTGTGGACATCCACGACAAGCACATCGAGGTCATCGTTCGCCAGATGCTGCGCCGCGTGACGGTGCTGGACTCCGGTGACTCGCGTCTGCTGCCCGGTGAGCTCTCCGAGCGCACCGTGTTCGAAGACGAGAACCGCCGTGTGGTTTCCGAAGGTGGCCAGCCCGCCTCCGGTCGTCCCGAGCTGATGGGTATCACCAAGGCATCGCTGGCCACGGACTCGTGGCTGTCGGCGGCCTCCTTCCAGGAGACCACCAAGGTGCTGACCGAGGCTGCGATGAGCGGACGCCGCGACTCGCTGCGCGGTCTGAAGGAGAACGTCATCCTCGGTAAGTTGATCCCGGCCGGTACCGGACTGCCGCGTTACCGCAACGTGTCCGTCGAGCCGACCGAGGCCGCCAAGGCCGAGCTGTACCCCTCCTTCGGGTACGACGAGATCGACTATGGCCCGGTTGGAGCCAGCAGCGAAGGTGGAGACACCATCGCGCTGGAGGAACTGGACCTCGGACAGGGCTACGAAGCGGACTTCCGCTAAGCCTTAACTAACGCGCAAAGCCCGGCACCCGTGTGGGGGTGCCGGGCTTTCGCGTGTTCTGGGCACTTCGCGGGGTTGCCGCCGCGGGGCCCGGAGGACCTAGTTCGCACGCGGTGTACCGAATCTGTTGTGAATAGCGGCCCGCGGCAGCAGATTCCGCACACGGCGTGCAGGATCAGCGCCTCCGCGGGCCCCGTGCGCCCCGATGAGTGGGCTTTAGACGTTGAGGTAGAGGCAGAAGGGGTGGCCGTCGGGGTCCAGCATTACTCGGACGTCGCTCTGCGGCTGGAATTCGGCGAGCTGGGCGCCCAGCGCGATCGCGTCCTCGGTGGCCGCCGCGACGTCGCGCACCCCGATGTCCAGATGGACCTGCATTTGTTGGGCGCCGGCCTGCCCGGGCCACACCGGCCGCTCGTGGTCCTCCTCAAGCTGGAAGGCGAGGTTGCTGTGCGTGATTGCGCCTTGACCGTCGCGCATAGCCATGGTGACCCAATCAGGTTCGGAATTTGAGATCTCCCACCCCAGCAACTCCGAGTAGAACTGGGCTAGGGCTACCGGATTCGGACTGCCCAGCACGGTTCCGACCCATCCGGTGAATCCTCTGATTCCGCTCATGCCGTTCAACGTACGCTCGCTCACCGGGTCACACAAGGTACTTTGCCCCATGAGCGAAAAGGGATGGCGGGCGTTCAACGACGCCGACGGCGTGGGGGACTGGGTGGTCCTGCATGGCGGCCCGACGGCGGTGTATCGGGTTGGTGATATGGGTCAAGCGGCGTCATTGGCTGCTGCGATGGCGCAGGTGCCGAATCTGTGCTCGAGGGCGGTGCTGACCATCGCTGCCGACACTGTGACGGTCAAACTCAACCGCGAGATGTGGGCCACCGAGGTCAACGACATCGACCTCGCCAGGGCAATCTGCGCCGTCGCGGCGCAGCACGGTGCAGTTGCCGATCGCAGTGCCGTGCAGGAAGTGCAGTTGGCCATCGCGGCCATCCCTGATGCCATCGACCTGGGCTTTTGGCGCACGGTCTTGGGCTACGCGCCGATGAGTGAAGATAACTGCATCGACCCGTTGGGTCAGGGGTCCACTGTGTGGATGCAAGATCTCAACCCGAGCAAACCACTGCGCCATGCCATGCATGTGGATGTTTCGCTGAGTTGGGAGCAGGCCCGCGCGCGAGTCAGCGCTGCGCTGGCGGCCGGTGGCCGGATGGTCGATGACTCCGAGGCCCCCGCGAACTGGATCCTGGCCGATCGCTCGGGCAACAAGGTGTGCGTGGTGTCCTGGCCAGACGGTGCACGAGCCAAAGCGCCATTGACTGAGCCGATCGTGTCCAGCAAACAGTTGGCCCGGGCACAGGCCGAAGTCGGTGAAGTGCGGGCCGTGGGCGATGAGTCCTTCGACTGGCGCTCCAGGCAGCGCGAAGGGTTCGGTCCCTGGGTGCAGGTCCGGGCTACCCGCGACGACCTGCAAGCCTTCAACGAACGAGGCGCCGCCGCAGGCAGTGCCGGTGCCTTCGGAGACGACGTCGATGGCCAGGCCGCGGCGTCCCGTTTGCTATTGGTGCACCTGGACGAGTCCTATGCAACCCTTCCGCCCGGCCACCGCACTCTGACGATTCGCCCAGACGGCGTTCACACCAGCGCCTGACGTCCTACTGCTCCAAGCGCCAAGCAACGGTGCATTCCCGGGCGGGCTCACCGGACCCCAGGGGCAGGCCCTCGGACAGCAGCCGGTACTCATAGTGCCGCTTACGGCGATCGGCCGACGGCTCCTCATCGCCATGAGGCGCGGGTAGCGCCGGGTGTAGGAACACTTCGCTGGGTTCATCGGGCAGTGCGCCCAGAATCTGACCGTAGTGCTCGCGCAGATCGGCGTAGTTCGCCACCTGCTCGGCGGGCCGGAAGTCCGAGGCGATGGTGAACGGGATGTCCACCCCGGCCGCATCCGCTGCCGCCACCAGTTCCTCGTGCCCACCCACCGGGCCGATGCCGGGCGGCAG
>JBMDWZ010000144.1:0-51704 GCA_048594865.1 Beutenbergiaceae bacterium | reverse complement strand
AAGGTCATCTCCAACTACCGGTCGACGCCGAATATCACCTTCGGCGGAGAGCTCGTAGCCGGAGGAGGCGGCGAGGCACCCGCTCCGGTGCGGCCACAATCGGACTGGGAGTTGGTCTGGAACGACGAATTCGACGGCGTTGAACTCTCCGACGATTGGTACGTCTATGACAACTCCACCTATGGCGTCGGCGGAGATTCGATTCACTGCCTCTATGACGACAACGTCCGAGTTGACGGTGGCAACCTGGTGATCACCACCGAGCGTGTGGACCAACCCATATCCACCTGCGAGGGCCGTTCCTCACCGTACGAACCCGATGGTTACACCTGGACGTCCGGCCACGTTCACAACCAGGGGGCGTTCGACTTCACCTACGGGCGCATGGAGATTCGGGCGATCGTCCCGGTCGAGCAAGGAACGTCCAAAGGGATGTGGCCCGCGTTCTGGCTCCGACCGGTCGGCGGCGGCACGGGTGAGATCGACGTGCTGGAACCCAATGGATCCGGGCCGAACGATGGTTGGCTGGCCGGCGTAAACAATCAGAGCCTGCACTATGACTACTCGGGCACGCACGACATGTGGACCTCCACCAGCATGCTGCCCGATACCCAGGACTTCTCATCCGGTTATCACACGTTCGCCGCGGAGTGGACTCCCACCGAGATCCGGTTCTTCGTCGATGACGAGATGGTTTCCCGGGTCGGATCCGACGATCTGTCGTGGTACGACGATGCCTTCACAGACAAGAAGTTCTTCATTCGCCTGAACACCGCCGTCGGTGGTGCGATGCCTGGAGACCCCGATTCGAGCACCGCGTCGAAGCACGAGTTCATCATCGACTACGTGCGCATATACCAGCCCTCGGATGGGCGCTACTGACGTTCACGCGCGCGCCTAGGCCCGTGGCGGCCGGTGCGTGCCGGACCGGCAGTTGTGCTGAGCCGCAGCCCTCAGTCGTGCACGGAGTACCGCGCGGTGAATCCCAGGAGTTCGCGCGCCCGGGAGGTGTCCACGAGCGACCCATTGCCCTCGACCTCGCCTCGCACCTGCACCCCTGGCGCAAACTCCTCCAGCAACTCCATCGACGGTCGCCGGCTGAGGGTGTCATCCGCCGCCAGGCTGATCACCACCGCTCCGGTGATGGGCGCTTCCAACGCGGCGACATTAGCGCGCGCGGCGTCGCGGACGTCGAGATAAGACCACCCCTCGCGCACCGACTTACTCGGATCTTCTTCGATACCGCCGAGCGCGGCGCGCAGGTTGGCCATCGTGTCCACCCGCGGGTACCGGAAGGCCACCACCGACATCCCCCAAGCGCTGGCGGCCATCTGCGCGGTGAGCTCGTCGCTGGCCTTGGATAGCGAGTACCAGTCGTCCAGGTCGGCTGGAAGTTCCTCATCGAGCGGGTAGTACGCGGGCAACACGTCACGCCGGTTCATCGGGATGCCGGTGGCATTGATGCTGCTGGCGATCACCGCCCGCCGCACGCCCGCCTGCCCGGCGGCGCTGAGCACGTTGAACGTCGCGCTGGTGTTCAGTCGATATCCCGGATAGGGCTGCGACAGACTCGGGTGCGGAATGGCAGCGAGGTGCACGACGGCGTCAGCGTCGGCAAGTGCGTCGGTGACGGCCTGGGCGTCGGTCGCGTCGACGCTGATCTGCCGATCCGCGGGCGTCGAGCCTTGCCACTCCTGGGACAGCGCAGTGACCGCGTATCCCTGATCCAGTAGCGCCTGCACGGTCGCTCGCCCAATCCGGCCATCGGCACCGGTCACCAGCACCCGCGCGTTCGAATCGCTCATTGGTGCACTGTAATTGCTGGCCCTAACTCACGCCTTTCAGATGCTGCACAAAGGTGCGGCCCGCTCGCCTCAGGATCGCCACGACGTCGATCCGAACCGCGTCATAGCGCACGCTCTGGGACGCCGCATACAGTCCCGCAAGCCGTCGCAGCCGCCCAAGTTTGCGCCCGGCGACGGCCTCGGCGGGCGTTCCGAACCGGGTGGAGGTTCGGGTCTTGACCTCCACGATCACCAAACATTGGCCATCGCAAGCGACCACGTCGATCTCGCCCTCCCGGCAGCGCCAGTTCCGCTCCAAGATCCTCAGCCCGGCGCGCTCCAACACCTGCACCGCCACCCGCTCCCCCAGTTTGCCTAGGTCGCCGCGCCCCTTGATCGATCCACTCACGCCGCACCTCCACCACCCAGGGTGGCGCATGCGGCCGCCGGGGTAGTGCCGGAAGTCGGAGGTTCTGTGGAAAGCGCGGGGCTGTGGATGGGACCTCAGCCGCCGGGGAAACTAAGCGTCGGTGCACGGGCACCCAGGCCAAGAGGACTTAGTTAGGGAGCTCCAGGTCGGCCTTGGAGAGCTCTTCGATGTTGACGTCCTTGAACGTCACCACCCGCACCGAGCGCACAAACCGTGCCGATCGGTACACGTCCCACACCCAGGCATCGGCCAGGGTCAGTTCGAAGAACACTTCCCCACCAGCGGATCTCACTTGCAGGTCTACGTGGTTTGCCAGGTAGAACCGGCGATCGGTCTCCACCACGTAGGAAAAGAGACTCACGACGTCTCGATACTCGCGGTACAACGCAAGCTCGGCGTCGGTCTCGTAGTTTTCCAAGTCGTCGGCACTCACAGATCTATCATGCCCTCTTCCACCCACTGGGTAGCACCGGGCAACGCCCAACTTCGCCGATGCCACTGACTTGGCCCGTCTTGGCGCAGCGCGTCCAGGTGCTCCGGGGCAGCGTATCCCTTGTTCCCCGCCCACCCGTACTGCGGATAGTCCGGGTGCAACTGAGCCATCATGCCGTCGCGTTCACATTTGGCGAGCACGGACGCCGCCGCCACCGACGCACAGTGCAGGTCGGCCTTGACCCGCATGACCACCGGCAGGTCCGGCACCGCTTTGGGCATTCCAGGCGGCGTAGACAGCCAGTTGTGCCGGCCGTCGAGGATGACCACCGTTGGCTCCAGCCCGGCCTCGGTGATCGTGGCCAGCGCCCGTTGGCCGGCCAGGCGTAGGGCCCCAATGATCCCAACGGCATCGATTTCGGCGGCGCTGGCATGACCGACCGCGCTCGCCCGGCTCCACCGGCGAATCGGATCACAGAGCGCCTCGCGCACCTGAGGACGCAACACCTTGGAGTCCCGAAGCCCCGCCGGAATCCGGCCGGTGCCGGCATCGATAACGCTGACGCCAACGCTCACCGGCCCGGCGAGCGCACCGCGACCCACCTCGTCCATCCCCGCCACCAGAGTGTGACCGGCGGCGAACAGTTCCCGCTCGGTTTCGCGGCTTGGCGGCCGAATCCGGCTACGCATAAACCTAGTTGGGCTCCGGCACTCGAGCGAAGACGTCCTCGGGATTCGAGAGCCACGTGAGGCGATCCGCGGGCCATAGGATGACGAACGCTCGGCCCACCACATTGCGTTCGGGTACGAACCCGCCGCCGGCGGCACCGCCGTGGAAGCGAGAGTCCGCCGAGTTGGACCGGTTGTCCCCCAGCAGCCACAGGTGGTTCTCCGGGACGGTGACGTCGAACTCTTCGGTGCTCGGCGCGACCCCGCTGGCCAGATACGTCTCATCCAACGGTTCGCCGTTGACGCTAATGCGCCCGGAGTCGTCGCAGCACACCACATTGTCCCCGCCCACGCCGATCACACGCTTGATCACGTGCTCATTTGCGTCGGCCGGGTACACGCCGATGAAGATCAGTACCTGCTGCAGAGCGTTTGGCTCCGGGGCAGGTTGGTGAGTCAACCAGCCACCTGGATCGGTGAAGACGACGACGTCGCCTCGATCGATCTCTTGGACCGCCGGGACAAGCTTGTTCACCAGTAGGCGGTCTCCGACGTCCAGGGTGTCCTGCATGGACACGCTGGGGATGAAGAACGCTTGGGCGAAGAAGGTTTTGATGACGAAGGAGAGCACCAGAGCGCAGACCACCACAATGGTGGTCTCGCGCAGGAAGGTGGCCAGCGGGCCGCGCTTGGGCTTGTCGCCCTTGCGCGGCTCGGCTTCTGGCTCTACCTCATCTGGTTCGGTCGGGGGTTCCTGACCGTCAGACTCCCGGGTCACCGCTACCTGCGATCAGGCGGACGGGGTGGTCTCGCGACGCTCACGGATACGCGCGGCCTTGCCCTGGCGGTCGCGCAGGTAGTACAGCTTCGCGCGGCGCACGATGCCGCGGCTGACGACCTCGACGTGGTCGATGGTCGGCGAGTGCAGCGGGAAAGTACGCTCCACGCCCACACCGAAGCTGACCTTACGAACCGCGAAGGTTTCGCGGACGCCGCCACCGTTGCGGGCGATCACAACGCCCTGGAAAACCTGAATACGTGAGCGGGTACCTTCAATGACCTTCACGTGCACGCGCACGGTGTCACCGGCGCGGAAGTCGGGAATGTCGTCGCGAACCGAGGCTGCGTCGATGGTGTCCAGGATGTTCATTGTGTGCCTTTCCGCTGTGCCGTAGGTCACCCGCGCTGATCCGGGCGGTTTACCACCGCCGGTTCGATGTCTGTGGTTGGCCATCGGTGTACTGAGTGTAATCCGCGCACTCCCCTACGGCAGAGGCGCGAGAGATGACCGCCCTCGATTGTGCCACACCAGCGCACGCCAGCGGAATCGGGCCAGCGCCTAAGACTGCGTGAACTCCATCACGAAGTCCGATTCCAGCCGGGACCCGACCTGGAACGTTTTCGTCCCCACCCGCTCAAAACCGTGACGCCGGTAGAAGCGCTGTGCGCGTTCGTTGAGTTGGTTGACGCCGAGCCACAGAGCCTTCGCGCCGCGACCAAGGGCAGCTTCTTTGGCTGCATCCATCAGCGCATTAGCCACCCCGCGCCGGTGGTGCTCGGGCAGGACGTAGATCTTGCTGAGCTCCACCGTCGGCCGGGTCGTGATCGCCGCTTGAACATCACCGTCGGCCGGTTCACCGGACACCACCATGGCATACCCGACGATCGCATCGGCGACCTGGGCGACCAACACGGTGCGGGCTCGATCCTTGAGGTAGCGCCGTAGATGTAGTTCGGAGAGATTGTCATCGATGAACCCCTGCACATCGGCAGCGGTGGTATGCGGCGGGCACGCGAGCGGGAACGTGAGCGCGGCCACCTCGGCGAGCTCACCGATGTCGGCGGCCCGAGCGGGACGGACCACGACGTCGTCGTCCAGCAGGTCCGGCCGACGTTGCACGGTGCGCCGTACCGCTTGGGAACGGCGCCAGGTGCGGATTCGTTCGTGGTCCCCCGAGCGCAGCACGCCGGGGACCTCCAGCCCGCGCCACGAGACCGGCTTGGTGTACACCGGATACTCCAGCAGCCCGCCGGCACCGTGGGACTCTTCGCGCAAGGACTCGGGGTTGCCGATCACGCCGGGCAGCAATCGGGCCAAAGATTCGATGACGACCAGCGCAGCGACCTCGCCGCCGTTCAGGACGTAGTCCCCGATGGAGACCTCTCGCACATCAATCTCGGTGCTGGCGCTGTAATGCGCCTCGACCCGCGCGTCGATTCCCTCATACCGGCCGCAGGCGAAGACGAGTTGGGAGCCGGCGGCGATCATCAGCGCCAATTCCTCTGCCAACGCCTGGGTCAGTGGTTCTCCGGCCGGGGTCGGCACCAGCAGCGTGCGCCGCGGGTGGTCACCGGAGGCGAAGACCTCATCCAGGGCGGTGCCCCACACGTCCGGGCGCATCACCATTCCGGCGCCGCCGCCATATGGTGTGTCGTCCACGCTGCGGTGGGTATCGGTGGTCCAGGTGCGCAGATCGTGGATGCCGATGTCCAGCAGCCCATCGCGCCTGGCCTTGCCCACCAGGGACAACTCCAGGGGCTTGAGATAGTCGGGGAAGATGCTCAGCACATCGATGCGGCCGGTCACAACTCGTCCCACAGTCCGCCCGGGGCATCGATGGTCACGGTGCCGGCGTCGGTGTCGATATCGGTGACGATTTGCTCAACGAAGGGCACCAGCACCTGACGTCCGCCAACATCGACGCGCAGCAGGTCGTGGGCCGGGGCGTGCTGCACACCGGCGACGGTGCCGAGCGACTCACCCTGCGGGCTACGGGCAGTGAGTCCCTGCAATTGCGCCGGGTACCAGGCGTCTTCTTCTTCCGCCGGTGGCGCCAGCAGCACCACACCACGCAGCGCCTCGGCGGCGTTGCGGTCGGCGTGCCCGGCGAACGACGCCAGGTACTGGCCCTTGTGCGCACGAATCGCGGCAACTTCCAGGGGCCCGACGGCGGCTGGTTCGGTTTCCAGGGTGGCACCGGGATGCAATCGGCCGGCCACGTCATCGGTGTGCACGGTCAGGCGGACTTCGCCGCGCAAGGCGTGCGCGGGGCCGATGGTGGCCACCCGCAGTAACGAGGAGTCTGACACGTTCACCCTTCCCATCATTCCCTACCCAGTAATGACAACAGCCACTGTGACCAGATGGTGGCCACAGTGGCTGTGTTGTCTGACGCTCAGATCGTGAGCCGGTCAGCGCCGGTCGGTGTCTACCACGTCCACGCGAACCGGCCCATCCTTGGCCAAAGCACCAATGACGGTGCGCAGGGCCCGAGCGGTGCGCCCGGAGCGGCCGATCACCCGGCCGAGGTCGGCGGGGTTCACGCGAACCTCGAGCAGGTCACCACGCCGCAGCGACTTGGTCCGAATCTCGACGTCGTCGGGATTGTCCACGATGCCGCGGACCAAGTGCTCTAGCGCATCGGCCAGCATCAGGCCTGATCTTCGGAGTCTGCCGAGGCGTCTTCGTCGGCGTCGGCGCCTGCAGATTCGGCTGCCTCTTCGGCGGCCTTGGCCTTGGCGTCGTCTTCCTTAGCCTGGGCGGCCTGCGCCTTGCGCAGTTCTGCATCGGCCTCGGCGGCCTTGATGGCTTCCGCGGCTCCGCCTTCGACACTGTCCTTGGTGCGCAAGGTGCCCTCGGCGCCAGGAAGACCCTTGAAGGTCTGCCAGTCGCCGGTGACCTTGAGCAGTGCCAGGACCTGCTCCGAGGGCTGAGCCCCAACGCCGAGCCAGTACTGAGCGCGCTCGGAAGCGATCTCGATCAGCGAGGGATCTTCTTTGGGGTGGTACTTACCGATCTCTTCGATGACGCGACCATCGCGCTTGGTGCGCGAATCGGCAACGACGACACGGTAGTAAGGTGCCCGGATCTTGCCCAGGCGCTTCAAACGGATTTTGACAGCCACAGTTGTGGTTACTCCTTGAGGTATGGATGGCGCTCGCGCCAGCTCGCGTGGGGTGCGGGCCGCCGGCGTGTGCCCGGACGCATTACCCGCCTCGGTGAGAGGGCCGAGACAGTCAATGGGTACAGCCGGATATTGTGCCAGATATTGCTACCTGTTGTCCCGCTGCTGTGGCCCGCACCACGAACCGAGCCTCAAGAGGGCGTGGCCCGGCGGATGACGACGTAGTTCAGACCCGTCAAAAACGCGATCACTAGGACGAAGTAGGCGCTCAGGCTGAGCGCAGTCTGGTCCACCATCCAGGCCCAGACATCGCCCCACAGTCCGGCCTGGGCGAGTCCGACCGCACCGAGCGCGAGCGCAGCGACTACGACGAGCGCAATGGTCCACAGCACGATGAGCTTTAGTCGCCGGTAGGCCATCGCCACCAGGAAGCCGAACAGCATGATGCTCAGGCACAGCAGGGTTGCGAACAACCCGGTCGCGACCACGCCGCCTGGCCCATCGGTCAGATAGGGCAGGTCGAAGGTAAACATCCTGATGCCGAAGCCACCGGTGGCCCGTTCAAGCAGTGCCCCGAGGGCGAACGCGACCCCGAAGGCTGCCGAGATAGCCGCAAACGCACCGACCGCGCCGAGCAGGAATATCCGCCTGCTGTAGGACAACGCCATCGAGAACGCGAAGGTGTGCGAGGCGGCGTATGCGGCCATGAAGCCCAAGGTCCATAGGGTCGCCTGGGAGGCCCCGGTGTACATCGGTGGATCGGATTCGGTCATGTTGGCCCCGAAGTGGATCCACATTCCGATCCCGAGGGCGATCGCCCACGATCCGAAGAAGACGATAATCGGCACGCCGATCATTGCTCCGCGAACCGAGAATTGCAGTCGGAAGGCCGCGGGCAGGCGAGCGAAGGAGCCGCGGGTGTTCACAGTGGGTGTTGCGGTCGCAGTCATTTGGCCACCTCGGACTCCGGGGCGTTCAGATCGCCCGCCTGCTTACGGTTTTTCGTCGTCAGCCGCACCACGAGTTGCTGCAGCGATACCGGCAGCACCTCCAGATCGTGCTGGCGGACCTTGACTTGATCGGCGTCGGTGAGGGAACCCAGGACGGTGACCCGGGCCATTCGGCCCATGGACTCCCGGTGCAGCTCCTCGCGTCCGGAGACGATCTCATCGATGACGTCGACGTTACCCACCAAAGTCACGGCGCGATCGCGCAGATCTTCCACGGGCTCATCGACCATGATCGATCCGCCGTCGATCAGCACCACGTGCTCGATCAAGTGCGCGATCTCATCGATGAGGTGGCTGGACAGGACCATCGTTCGCGGATGCTCTGCGTAATCCTCGATCAGCCGGTCGTAGAACAGTTGCCGGGCCACGGCGTCCAGGCCCATGTAGGGCTCGTCGAAGAACGTGATCGGGGCCCGGGAGGCCAGCCCAATGATGACGCCCACTGCGGACTTTTGCCCGCGTGACATCTTCTTCACCTTGGTCTTTTCGGGGACTTTGAAGTCTTCGATCAGCCGGTTGGCCAGGTCCCAGTCCCAGTTCGGGAAGGCATCGGCGGCCGATCGGAACGCGTGGCGCGCCAGGGAGTCGTCGATGTACCGCTGTTCTTCACGGACGAAGCAGATGTTGGGCAACACTCGCTCGTTCTCGTGCGGCCCTTCACCGAAGACCCTGATTCGACCGGCCGTGGGCCACGCCTGGGCGGTGATGATGGACATCAGGGTGGTCTTGCCTGCCCCGTTACGGCCCAAGAGGCCGTAGATGGTGTTTTCGTTGAACGACACCGAGACGTCGTCCAGTGCGAGGGTGTCGCCGTAGCGGCGGGATACTCCTTGCACTTCGATGACGGCAGTCATCGCATCCTCCTTGTGGTTCTTCAGCGCCGGGACCGGATCAGGTCGATCACGGCGTCGGTGGAGATGCCCACGGCGTGGGCCTCGTGAAGCATCGGTTCGAGGTAGTCCTGTGCGAACTGTGCGCGGCGTTGGTTTCGAAGAACGTCCGCGGCGCCTTGCGCGACGAACATTCCCAGGCCGCGCCGTTTTGTCAGGATTCCGCGATCGACCAAGAGGTTGATCCCCTTGGCCGCCGTTGCCGGATTGATGCGATGAAAGGAGGCCAACTCATTGGTGGACGGTGCGCGATCACCTTCGGTGAGAACACCGGCCATGATGCTCGCTTCCACTTCCTCCGCGATCTGCACGAAGATCGGACGTCCTTCTTCCACCGGTTCACCGCCTTCCGCCATCCAATGTGCCGACATCATCCTAGCCCGCATCACTACCTCAGTGGTTCATTACTTGAGTAACTAACCATAGCACCAGGGCGCGTGTCAAGAATGCGGGGGCGGCACAGGCCAGGCGCTAGGGCGAGCCCTGCGCAGGCTCACCGACGCGCCAAAGTTGCTCACTCGCCGTCGGGCACCAGACCGCTCACCCGCCGTCGGGTAGTCGGGTACGCACCGACCATCGCACCGCTCCCCCAACCGACACGTCGGCGACGGCGCGGCTAATCCGCTAACGCAGCACTAGTCAAAGAGCGCGTTGATGCGGGAGTTCATATCCACCATGACGTCGGCATCGGCGTTGCGCAGATAGATCGAGTCCATCACCGGGGTCACCATCGAGGTGATCTGCGACCCGTGGTTAGTCACCGGGAACAGCACGGTGTACCCGTTATCGACGAGGTCGGTGAAGGGCGTGACGTCGATCCCCTGCTCGGCGAATCCCTCGATCGCGGCCTCTGTGCCCGCTGGCCGCGCCGGGAACACCACGGTCTCGCTGCCGATAATCTCCTGGCACGCGTCGGAGCCGAGGTAGGCCACCAGTTGTGCCGACTCCTGGGGGTATTCGGTTTGGGCGTTGATGTTGTCCGCCAGTCCGTTGTACATCGACACCGGGTGCCCCACCGGTCCGCTGGGGATGGGCGCGATGCCGATGTCTACACCGTCCAGGGCGGCATAGCTGCCGATCATCCAGGAGCCGTTGGGAGAGATCGCGGCCTGACCGCTCGCCAGCTGTTGGGTGGGGTTGGGGTCGGCACCGCCGATGGAGAACGGTGGCATGTAGCCCTTGTCCACCAGCGAGAACAACCAGTTGATGGTGTCGGTGAACCGCGGGTCGTCGTAGTTGTAGTGATCGCCCCAGACATCGGCGTTGGTGTACGTCCACCCCGTGGCGCCAGCCAACCACGACCACTGGGTCTGACCATCGAAACCACCAGAGCCATTGGCCCCGATGCCGTAGACCTCAATGCTGGAAGAATCGAACCCGTCTTCATCACCGCGCACACCATTGGTGTCGATGGTCAGGCGGGCGAGGAGCTCTTCGAAGGTGCCGCCGTCCTCGGGATTCCATTCCAGCTCGGCGAATTCTGCGGGATCGACGCCGGCCTCCTCGAGCATCGCCTCGTTGTAGAACAGGGCGATGGTGTCGAAGTCCTTCGGGATGCCGTATTGGCCCCCGTCGGGCCCCACCCATAATTCGGCAAGGCCCTCCTGGAACTCATCGGCGCCGATGTCCGCGGTGGCGTCCAACTCGTTGAGGTCCAGCAGCGCGCCGCGGGTGACGTACTCGGGGTACCTGGTCAGGTGACCGGTGAGGACGTCGGGACCGGCCCCGGCCACCAACCCCGCGGTGACCTTCTGCCAGTAATCGTCCCAACCGTATTGGCTGACCCGCACGTTGATGCCCTCGTTGGCGGCCTCGAAGTCTTGGGCGCACTGTTGGTAGCCGGGAAGCTGGTTAGCGTCCCAGAGCCAGTAGTCCAGGTTGACCTCACCATCCCCCGGCTCCGCGCCGGCGCATCCGGCCAACAGGATCCCCGCGGCGGCGAGGGCGGCGGCCACCTGGTGGGGGCGGCGGGAGCGGCGGGTCCGGTGGATCCGGCGGGCGCCGGTGCCACCAGCGGCCACTGGGCCAGTTCGGCGTGAATTCTTTGATCGACGGCTCATGGTCACCTCACTTGATTCCGGTGAAGCCGATGGAGTTAACGATCCTGCGCGCGAAGACCATGAACAGCAGCAGCATCGGCAGGGCCGCCACTAGGGTCGCCGCCATCAGCCCCGACCAGTCCGGGCCGGTCTGCGGGGTCTGGGCGCTGAAGGTTGCCAGCGCCACCGTCAGAACCCGCGATTCATCGGAGTAGGACACCATCAGCGGCCAGAAGTAGTCGTTCCAGGCGTTGATGTAAGTCAGGATCGACACGGTCGCGATCGGCGCCACGGTCATCGGAATGATGAGGGTGAAGAACACCCGCACCTTCGATGCTCCGTCGATGAACGCCGCCTCCTCCACCTCGGTGGGCACGTTCATGAAGAACTGCCGCAGGAAGAAGATGACGAACGGGGTCATGAACAGCCCCGGGAGCATGATGCCCAGGAGCGAGTCGATGAGCCCGAGGTCGCGGATCAGTAGGAAGTTCGGCAGCAGGGTGAAGATCACCGGAACCATTAGCGACAGCAGGAATGCCGAGAACACCAGGTCCCGGCCGGGCCACTTCAGCCGTGAGAACGCGTAGGCCGCCATCGCCGAAAAGAACACCTGGCACACGGTGATGCCGGTGGCCACGATCACCGAGTTGCGCAGGTAGAGCCAAAAGTCCAGGTGCGCCCCGGACCCGCCCTCGGCGATCGCCTCGGACGTCGATTGCAGCCCGAACACCCGGGCAAACCCGCTCCAGGTGAACTCAGCGGGCAGGATCGTGGCGGCCTGGGAGTACAGGGCACTGTTGGAAGAAAACGCCGTGCGCAGGATCCAATAGAACGGGAACAGGGTGACGATCAGCAAGATCACCATCACTACCCAGGCAACGATCTTGCCGGGCTTGATCCCGGGCTTGTTGCGTACCTGCTCAGAGGCCTTCACGCGAGCGGTGTCTTTCGTGTCTATTGCCATCATCCGCCCCCCTTAGTTCAGATCCGATTGGCCGGCGCGCGTCACCCGATACTGGATGTACGTGACCAGGATGAGGATGAGCAACAGGGCCACGCTCAGAGCCGCTGCGTACCCGAAGTCGAACTGGGCGAA
Source organism: Beutenbergiaceae bacterium (assembly GCA_048594865.1). Classification (GTDB taxonomy): domain Bacteria; phylum Actinomycetota; class Actinomycetes; order Actinomycetales; family Beutenbergiaceae; genus CALKWS01. Next base: position 39,449 of record JBMDWZ010000144.1, on the reverse strand, counting down.
GGCCATGTCGTAGATGTAGTACTGCAGCACCCGGCTGGCATCGACCGGCCCACCGCCGGTGGTGACCGAGACCGTGTCAAACACTTGGAACGACCCGATCACGGAGATGATCAGCACCAGCCCCAGAATCGGTCGCAGCAACGGCAGCGTGATCCTGAAGAACGCCCGAATCTCACCGGCGCCATCCACCCTCGCGGCCTCATACAGGTGGTGCGGGATCGTCTGCAGCCCGGCAAAGATCAGCAGCGCCGTGTAGCCCATGTGCCGCCAGATATTGACCCCGGCGATCGTGGGGATCACCCACGCCTCGGAATTGAAGAAGGCCACCGGATCGAACCCGATCGCGGTCAGCATTCGGTTTCCGATTCCGAGTTGGAAGTCCAGGATCCACAGGAACACCAGCGCCGCAACCACGTTGGACACCAGGAAGGGCGTCAGCACCAACGACCGCAGCAACACCGACTGCGTCAGGCGCTGCATCAGCACCGCGATCAGCAGCGCCAGCACCGTCTGGAAACCGATATTGAGGATCACGTAGTACAGGGTCACCCGCACGGCGTTCCAGAACACCGGATCAGAGACCATCCGCTCGAAGTTCGAGGTGCCCACGAACTCCGCCGGTGAGAGCAGGTCCCAGGACGTGAAGGCCAGCGCGATCCCCCGGATCAAGGGCCAAAAGTAGAACGCGAGCAACCCGATGCTCGCGGGCAAGATGAACAACAGCGCCAGGCGCAGGTCACTACGGCGCCGGTTATTCGTCCTCGCAACCGAGGATGCTTCAAGACTCGCTGCCATCTGACTCCCTCGTCAATGGTCCCCTGTGAGTGCTTCGATTCAATCAGCACCAATGCACCGGCGCAAGGGTGCCACGCGACGAGGGTTGGCCCTAGACCGCGATGAGGCGACCAGCCCGGACGACGGCGCGTGGGTGGGCGAGCACGTCGATGTCCAGGCGCGGGTCGGCGGGGTAAACGACCAGGTCGGCGGGGGCTCCCATGGTGATTCCCGGGACCCCGAGGTAGCGCCGGGCGTCCCAGCTGGCGGCCGCCAACACCTCGGTGACACCGATACCTGCGCGCACCAGTTCGGCGCACTCTTGGGCGATGGTGCCGTGGGTGATGGTGCCGCCCGCGTCGGTGCCGACCAGGAGGCGAACCCCGGCGTCATGCAGGTCGCGGACATGCTGATAGCGCCGGCCGTACATGGAGCGCATCCTGGCGGCGAACGCCGGGAACTTTGCCTCTCCGTTCGCGGCAATCGTCTCGAACTGCGCGATCTGCAACAGGGTTGGGACCACCGGGATACCGAGCCGAGCAGCGGTGTCGATGTGCTCTGGCGTCATGCCGGTGCCGTGCTCGATGCAGTCGACGCCGGCGGCGAACAGGTCATCCACGGTCTCGGTGGCGAAAGTGTGCACGGTGACCCTCGCGCCGTTGTCGTGGGCGGCGGCAACACCCTGCGCCAGCAGCCCTGCGGGCCACAGGGGCTCCAGGTCACTGCGATCGCCGTTGGCGCGGTCGATCCAGTCGCCCACGATCTTCACCCAGCCGTCTCCGCGCTCGGCCTCCTGCGCCATCGCCTGCGGCAGCTCCGCAACGTCGTGCAGTTCGCGGGCGAAATACCGTAGGTACCTCTTGGGCCGCGCCAGATGGTGCCCGGCCCGAATAATCTGCGGTGCATCGGCTCGGTCATCGAGCCATCGAGTGTCGGCCGGCGATCCGGCATCGCGCACCAGCAGTGTGCCGGCCGCTAGATCAGCACGCGCTTGGGCCAGCGCGGTCGGCTCATCGACCGGCCCGTTGGCACCCAGCCCGATGTGGCAATGCACGTCCACAAGACCCGGCAGAGCCCAGCCCTCGATGATCTGCGCATCGTTCGGGATCTCGGGAACGAAGGCACCCCCGCTGATCCCAATCTGAGGCAGTGATTCTTCGCCGTCGCAGATGATCTCACCGCGGATCCCCAACGGCCGGGAATTCTGCACGGGCACGGAATCTGTGGCAGGCACGGAATCTGTGGCAGGCAAAGAGTTTGTGGCAGGCACAGCGGCGGGCTTAGACACCAAGCTCAGCGCCGCAGGAACTTTTCAAAACCCGGGGGCAGTTCCAGGTCTTCGGTGCTGACCTGTTTGCCGCTACCGGAGCCAAACGCCGCCCCGGCGTGCTGGCCCTGGGGGTTGTTGGCTTGATCAAGGTCCTGGCGAGCGCGCTTCGCGGGGTTTCCGGAGCGGCCCTTCTTGCCCTTTTTGCTCTTCTTCGCTGGTGCCTGCATCCGGCCCTTGGCTTTCTTGCCACCGCCGGGCAGTCCGCCCATGCCTGGCATTCCGCCCATCCCGGGCATCCCCCCACGCCCACCAGCCATTGACCGCATCATTGTCTTGGCCTTATCGAAGCGTTCCATCAACTGGTTCACTTCGGTGACCGTGGTCCCCGAACCGCGGGCGATCCGGGAGCGGCGCGAACCGTTGAGAAGTTTGGGATTGTCACGTTCGCCGGGCGTCATCGACTGCACGATCGCCTCGACGCGCACCACCTCGCGCTCGTCGAAGTTCTCGAGCTGTTCACGCATTTCGCCCATTCCGGGCAGCATCCCGAGCATCTTCTTCATCGAGCCCAGTTGCTTCATCTGCTGCATCTGGTTCAAGAAGTCTTGGAGCGTGAACTCCCCGTCGCCGCTGAGTTTGTTGGCGAGCTCTTCGGCCTGGTCCTGATCGAAAGCCTTCTCGGCCTGTTCGATGAGGGTGAGCATGTCACCCATGTCCAGGATTCGCGAGGCCATCCGGTCTGGGTGGAACCGCTCAAAGTCGGTGAGCTTTTCACCCGTGGAGGCGAACAGCACCGGCTTGCCGGTGACCGTCCGGATCGACAGGGCCGCACCACCACGGGTGTCACCATCCAACTTGGAGAGCACTACGCCGGTGAAGCCGACGCCGTCGGAGAATGCCTGGGCGGTGTTGACCGCGTCCTGACCGATCATGGCATCGACAACGAACAGGGTTTCGTCGGGCTGAACGGCATCGCGAATGTCGGCGGCCTGGGCCATCAGCTCGCTGTCCACACCCAACCGGCCGGCGGTGTCGACGATGACGACGTCGAAATAGCGTTCGCGCGCCTGCTCCACACCCGATCGGGCTACCTGGACGGGGTCACCAACACCGTTCCCCGGTTCTGGGGCCCACACCTGCACCCCGGCTTGGGACCCCACAATCTGCAACTGGTTGACCGCGTTGGGCCGTTGCAAGTCCGAAGCCACCAGCAGCGGGGTGTGCCCCTGCTCGCGGAACCAGCGGCCGAGCTTCCCGGCCAGCGTGGTCTTACCCGCACCCTGCAGACCGGCGAGCATGATGACCGTCGGCGGTCGCTTAGCGAACTGCAGGTCCCGGGTTTCACCACCGAGGATCTCCACCAACTGTTCGTTGACGATCTTGACGATCTGCTGCGCCGGGTTGAGCGCCTGGGAGACCTCAGCACCGGCGGCCCGCTCCCGAACGGCGGCGGTAAACGCCCGCACGGCAGGTACCGCGACGTCGGCGTCCAAAAGGGCACGACGAATCTGGGCGACGGTGGTCTCGATGTCGGACTCAGAGAGCCGGCCCTTGCCACGTAGGGACTTAAAGGTGGCGCTAAGCCGATCAGACAGACTGGCGAACACGGACACTTCCTCAACAGACTTGGCGGGATTTCCTTCCCCCAGGGTATCGCTCCGCTACCGCCGGTGCGCTCAGCCCTTGGGCTCTCCGGCTTGCTCGGCGATCCGATCGAGGAGGTCTTCGAGCCCCGCATCGAACTCTTCACCGTGTCGCTGTGAGGCACTCAGGAGGCTCTCCATCGATGCGATGACCGGGAAGTCCTCCACTTCCTTGGACGAAGATCCGGGATCCTCCCCCTCCATCGCCCCCGCAGGCAGGGCACCCTCTTGGGCCGAGGTCAGGAGCAACTGGCCAAGGAGGAAACTGGCGAAGCTTCGGTAGATGACGGCGGCCTGCGGCCGGCTGAAGCCGTCCTCGATGAGCGTGCGCAATAGCTCCTCGACCACGTCCAAGTTCCGCAGTGGCGGCGTGAGCCAGGGCGCGACCGTGTGCCGGGTGGCTACCAGCGGGAATATATTGGGGTGCCGAAGGGCCAGGTCGCGCATCTGGTGCGCCAAGTGCCACAGGTAGGCCCGCCATCCGCCGGCCGCATTCACGTCGGCATTTGCGGCGTCCTCGACGGGCCGCGAGACCGCATCAACCATTCCGTCCAGCAGGTCCTCGCGGCCATCGACGTACCGGTACAGCGCCATCGCTTCAAAGCCCATTTCGGCGCCAAGACGCCGCATACTCAGGGCCGCAACGCCCTGGGAGTCCACCAGGTCGATGGCGGTGGCCACGATTTGGGCGCGGTTCAGCGGCCCTCGTTCACCGCTCCCTTCGGAGGCATGAGCGGACGAGGGGAGGATGGGCTGATCGACCATGACCTCTCCCAGAGGTAGCGTGGGTGGTATCCGCACCATTCTGACCGCTGCAGGGGGTTTGCACGAGTTGAACGTAGCCAGCAGGGCTCTTTACGCCGTAAACTCTGGTGTGAACGACCAACGCTATCTGAGAGAGACACGATGACAGGCACAGAGGTTGCGGCAGATCACCGCAAGGACAACACCGGATCGGTCGCTGTCCTGACCTCTCCGCAGCGATCTCGTTTGGTCCTCGCTGGCGAGGTCGACATCGCCACCGAGCCGGAAATGTCGGAGGCGGTAGGGGAACTGCTGTCCCTGGGCCTACCCGTGGACATTGACGCCCGGAACGTCACCTTCATGGACTCCTCGGCCGTCTCCGGACTAGCCAGGCTGAGCACTCAGCTGGAGCACCGCCCGCGGCTGATCTGCCCGCCAGAGACCGTGCTGTTCCTGCTGAAAGTCACGCGCGTCGTGGACGACGTAGACATCCTGGACACCGATCCGGGTTTCGAACCCTCCCCCGCACCGGAGTCCTGACCTACTCGGTTCAACTACCTCGCGTTCGGCCGCAGGTAGGCGAGCACTCGATCGGTGAGCATGTCCACCCGCCGTGCGCGCCAGGTTGACCACGCGCTCGGGCCGGCCGCTTTGGCGTCGGCCTCGGTGAGATAGCGCAGCAGCGTCACGGTGTGGTGATCGCCGCCTAGCGCATCGGCGACCGAGGCGATCACCCCGGTGTCGTCAACATCCTTGTTCGAGGCGGTCTCGGCGAGTAGCAAATGCTCACGCACCAGAAGCTCGATGAGCTCGGCTCGCGCCTGGCTCAAACCCATCCGGGTGGCGATTAGACGAGCTATCGGCGCACCGACCGCGCTGTGATCTGGGGCGCCGGCAATCTTCCCGATGTCATGCAGGAGCCCGGCAACGAGCAGGGTGTCGCGCTCGTGGGTCTCCTTGGGCACCACGATCAGGTTGGCGACCGTCTGCACCAGGTGCCGGTCCACGGTGTACACATGCACCGGGCTGCGTTGCGGGCGGTTACGGACCGCTCCCCACTCGGTGATCCACGCGGTGACCACACCGGCTAGATCCAGGGCCTCGAAGATCGGAATCTGGGCCTCACCGCTGCGCAGCAACGCCAGGAAGTGCTCAAGGGCTGAGGGCGGCCACGGTTGCGGCAAGTGCGGCGCATGCGCCAGCGACGTCAGCGTCACCGGCGACAGTTGCAGCCCGGTCCGCGCAGCGGCCGAGGCCGCGCGCAGCGGCAATTCCGGGTCGTCGCTGACGGTGGCGCTGATTCCCAAGGTGAGTTCGCCGTCGTGCTCTACCAGGCCCTCACCGATCTGACGCAATCGCGGCGGGCGCAGCCGGCCGCGAACCAGGCGGGGCCGGAAGGTCGAGGATGGTTTGCGCAGTGCCTGGCGGGCGTGGCGCACGGTGGTGTCCAGGCCGGCGCTGATCACCCGGCCGCACTGGGCCAGGTGCGCCAGCAGGTGATCGGCATCGTCCAGCCCCAGGTCTGCGGCGACCTCGTCCTGGTAGACCCGCAGCAGTTTGCCGCCGGTTCGTTTGCTGGCCCGAGCTAGTGAGTCGCGTACGTCCAACAGGTCACGGTAGGCGCGATCGACCTGCCCGTGCGGGCGGTCGGTGAGCCAGGTGGCCGCGAGCGCCCACAGCACGCTGGCGTCCCGGATCCCCCCGCGCGACTCTTTGAGGTCGGGCTCGGTGAGGTAGGCCAGTTCACCATGGCGCTCGGCGCGGGCCTTGGTGGAGTTGAGTAGTTCCGGGAGCCGACGGCGAGCGGCAGATCGCCAGTCCGTCAGGACCGCAGAACGCGCCTTGTGCAGTACGTCCTCATCCCCGCACACCGCGCGCACGTCGATGAGGCCGACCGCCGCCGGCAGATCGGCCGAGGCCACCGAACGGCAGTCCACGATGCTGCGCACCGAGTGGTCCAGGTCGATTCCGGCGTCCCAGATCGGGTACCACAGGGCCTGGGCGAGCTCGGCGATCTCTTCGGCCGTGTGGCGTTTACCGTCGTGCACGAGCATGAGGTCAAGATCCGCCGTGGGCCCGGCGTCACGGCGGCCGTGAGAGCCAACGGCGGCCAGCGCTATCCCGGCGGAGATGTCCACTCCGGCGCGGGCGGCACCGTCGTTAAAGAGTTCGATGAGGGCGGCATCGACAAGGTCGGCGAGCGCGAGGCGATAGGCCTTGCCGTCGGTGCCTGGCTGGAGGTGGAGACGGGCGGACCGGAGGCCCCGCAACTTCTGTTGCGAGGCCTCCGGATCGTGCCCGGCTGAACCGGGCGCTGTGGGCACGTGGACTACAGCGCTTCTGAGCCGCTGACGCCGGTGCGTACCCGGATTACTTCGTCGACAGGTGAGATCCACACCTTGCCGTCGCCGATCTTGCCGCTCTGGGCGGCGGTGACGATCGCCTCGGCGATACCGGCGGCGTCACCGTCCTCGGCGAGCACCTCGACGCGGCGCTTCGGAACCAGGTCAACGGTGTATTCCGCACCGCGGTACACCTCGGTGTGACCCTTCTGCCGGCCATAGCCATCGGCCTCGGAGACCGTCAGGCCACGGACCCCGGCGGACTCCAGGGCGGCCTTGACCTCGTCCAACTTGTGGGGCTGGATCACTGCGGTGATGAGCTTCATCAGGAGACTCCCTCGTATGCGGATTCGGCGTGTTCGGCCACATCGATACCGGACACTTCTGCTTCCTCCGAGACCCGCCATCCCATGGTGGCCTTCAGAGCGAAGCCGATGATGGCGGTGACCACACCGGCGAACACCATTGCCACTACGGCGATGATGACCTGGACCACGAGCAGGCTTGCGCCACCACCGTAGAACAGCCCACCGTCGGTTGCCAGGAAGCCGATCGCGACGGTTCCAATCAGACCACCCACGAGGTGCACGCCGACAACGTCGAGTGAGTCATCGAAGCCCAGCCGGTACTTGAGGCTGACGGCGAAGGCGCAGGCCACACCGACGATCAGACCGAGAATGATCGAGCCGACCGGGCTCAAGGAGCCTGCGGCAGGAGTGATCGCGACCAGACCACCGACGATCGCCGAGGCGACGCCCAGGGTGGTGGGCTTGCCGTGGCGCAGTTTGTCCACGATCATCCAACCGACGATCGCGGCCGCCACCGTGGTGGTGGTGTTCACCCAGGCCAGACCGGCTTCGCCGTCGGCGTTGTAGGCGGAACCGGCGTTGAAGCCGAACCAGCCGAACCACAGCAGCGCGGCGCCGAGCATGACGAAGGGCAGGTTGTGAGGCCGCATCGGGTCGGTGCGGAAGCCCTTACGGACGCCGATGATGAGGGCCAGCACCAGCCCGGCGATACCGGCGTTAATGTGCACCACTGTTCCACCGGCGAAGTCCACCGGCTCGGCGATCGAGGCGAACGGGCCGTCGTCGCTCAGCAGGCCACCGCCCCAGACCATGTGGGCCAGCGGGAAGTAAGAGAAGGTCACCCACAGGCCCACGAAGACCAGCCAGGTGCCGAACTTCACGCGGTCGGCGATGGAGCCGGCGATCAGTGCGGTGGTGATGATGGCGAAGGTGACCTGGAAGCCCACGTCAACGATGATCGGCAGGCCGCCGTCCAGGAGGTATTCACCGGCGTCGTCATAGATCGCGCCCTGTAGACCAAACTGTTCAAACGGGTTTCCGAAGATCCCCGCGATGCTTTGGTCGGCGTAGGACATTGACCAGCCCCACAGCACGTAGATGATTCCGATGACGCCCATCGCGCCGAAACACATCATCATCATGTTCAAAACAGACTTGGATCGAGTCATGCCGCCGTAGAACAGCGACAGGCCCGGAGTCATCAGCAGCACGAAGGATGCTGAGACCAGCATCCAGGCTGTGATGCCTGTGTCGAGCTCTTCCATTCAGATCTTCTCCCAACGCCAGCCCGTGCGGCCGGTCTTGGACAACTAGCGTTGTGGAGCGGAGTTACACCGAAGGTCGCGTGATGTTACGCGCAGGTGACGTGTGCGCCGATGGCGTGAACGTCATGTTTCGGATGCGAAGAAATCTCAAAAGGCGGACGTTCGTGTCCAATTCGTGATCTTGTTAGCCGAGCAGCGCGTCGACGAAATCGGCCGGATCGAAGGGCGCCAGATCGTCCGGCCCCTCCCCCAGTCCCACGAACTTCACCGGCACGCCAAGCTCCCGTTGGACCGCCACCACGATGCCACCCTTAGCGGTGCCGTCGAGCTTGGTGAGCACCACCCCGGTCACCTGTGCGACCTCGGAGAACACCTGCGCCTGGCGCAGACCGTTCTGCCCGGTCGTGGCATCGAGCACCAACAGGACTTCCGAGACCGGCGCAGACTTGGAGATCACTCGCTTGATCTTGCCCAGTTCATCCATCAGCCCGGCCTTGTTCTGCAGCCGCCCGGCGGTATCCACGAGCACCACATCGGCGCCCGCGTCCCGGCCGGCCTTGACGGCGTCAAAGGCCACCGATGCGGGGTCGGCGCCTTCGCGGTCGGACTTGATGACCGGAACCCCGGCACGCTCGCCCCACGTGCTCAGTTGCTCCGCGGCAGCAGCCCGGAAGGTGTCGGCGGCGCCGAGGTACACATCCCGGTCTTCGGCGACCAGGATCCGCGCGAGCTTGCCGATGGTGGTGGTCTTTCCGGTGCCGTTGACGCCCACCACCATGATCGTGGCGGGGTGGTGTTCACCGTCGTCGGCGATCCCGGGAGTCGCGGTCAGACGGCGATCCATCTGCGGTCCGACGAGGGCCAGCAGTTCCTCGCGCAAGATGGCGCGAACAGCAGCCGGGTCGGTGACGCCGTCCACGCGGGCGCGGGTGCGCAGCGCCTCCATCAGTTCATCGGTGGGTCCGGCACCGACGTCGGCGAGCAGCAGGGTTTCTTCGATCTCTTCCCAGTCTTGCGCAGACAGGGAGTCCTTGGACAGCAGGTTGAGCAGCACCGTGCCCAGCGTCCCGGAGCCAGCGAGCCGGTTGCGAAGCCGTGCCATCCGGCTCGGGACCGACTCGGGTTGTTCGACCTTCGGCTCGACCGGCTCCTCGACGTGCGTCGCAGCGGCCGGTTCGGTGGCGGGGGCGGAGTCGACGGCACTGCCATCGCCGCCGGGCTCGGCATCGGGTGGTGCCTGCACACTGGGCGAACCAGCGTTCTCGATCGTGTCGGTTCGATCCAGCACACGGCCGCGCCGGCGGCGTAGGCCGGCGGTGAGGCTGACGCCGAAGATGACCAGGACCAGGAGTCCGAGGAGAACGATGAGCCAAATGTTTTCAGTCACCGTTCCAGTGTGGCCCACGGACCCCGGTGCTGTGAAACTCAAACGGGCGCTAGGCGGGCTCGTGCAGGCGCTGGGAAATCAGTTGGGTCACACCGTCCCCGCGCATCGTCACCCCGTATAGCGCATCTGCCACTTCCATCGTGCGCTTCTGGTGGGTGACCACGATCAGTTGGGAGTCCGCGCGCAACTCGGTGAAGATCTCCAGCAACCGGCCCAGGTTCACATCATCCAGGGCGGCCTCGACCTCATCCATGACGTAGAACGGACTCGGGCGGGCCTTGAAGATCGCGACCAGCATCGCCACCGCCGTCAATGACCGCTCCCCGCCGGAGAGCAGCGACAGGCGTTTGACCTTCTTGCCCGGCGGCCGGGCCTCTACCTCGATGCCGGTGGTGAGCATGTCATCGGGGTCGGTGAGCACCAGTCGGCCCTCACCGCCGGGGAACAGCCGGGAGAACACGTCCACGAATTGGGTGGCGGTGTCGTGGTAGGCCTCGGTGAAGACCTTCTCCACCCGCTCGTCGATCTCCTTGATGATCTGCAGCAGGTCCGCCTGAGACTTCTTCAAGTCCGCCAACTGTTCGGTGAGGAATTGGTGGCGCTCTTCCAGGGCGGCGTGCTCCTCCAGGGCCAGCGGGTTCACCTTGCCCAATTGGGCCAGCGCCCGCTGAGCCGCCTTCAGCCGCTTTTCCTGTTCGGCGCGCACGTACGGCTTGGGTTCCCCGGCTTCCTCTTCGCCGGGCGCCGGCACCGCCGGAACAAGTTGGTCGGGGCCAAACTCGTTCATCAGCACCTCGGGGTCCAGACCGAGTTCCTCGATGGACCGCTGCTCCAGTTGCTCGATGCGTAGCTTCTGCTGGGCGCGCGCGACCTCATCGCGGTGCACCACGTCGGTGAGCTCGGCGTGCTTGGCCGACAACTCCTCGCGCTGGCCGCGCACCTGCGCCAACGCCTGGTCGCGTTCCTCGCGCTGCGCCTCGTGCTCCTCGCGCCACCGTTGAGCGATGGCCAGGGAGTGGTCCAGTTTGGTCAGCCCCGATTCGGCGCCCTGCTGCACCGAGGCGGCGATCGCCGCCTGCTGGGCGCGGCGCTGAGCACGTTCCGCGGCCACCCGGCGGGCCTCGCGTTCGGCGTTCGCGGCCCGCTCCAGGGACTGCGCACGGGAACGCACGGCGCTCAACCGTTCCTCGATAGTGCGCAGTTGCAGGCGGGTTTCGGTCTCGGTGCCGCGCGCGGCCGTGGCCTGCGTGGCGGTCTCATCCCGGTGGGCGGTGGCGCCCTCAATATCGGTAGCGCCCTCCTGCGGCTCGGCCTGGGCAACCTCGAGGCGCTCACGCAACTGTGCGAGGGACTCAGCGATCTCCGTTCGCGACGCTTCGCCCTTATCGATCGCGGCCTGGATTCGCTCGGACTCGTTCGTCGCCGCGCGCATCACGCTTTGATGCTGGGCGAGCTGCTCGGCGACGGCAGCAAGTTGAGCATCGGAGTCGTGCAGGGCCGCGAGGGTCTCATCGACGCCCTGCCCGGCAATGGTGACCGCTTCCGCGGCCGGGCCCAAGGCAAAGCGGGTCTGCTCGGCTTGGGCGATGGCCTCGTCGAGTTTGCTCTGGGCTTCATCGCGAGCGGCGTGCAGCTCCAGCACCGACGGGCCGCCTGCCGATCCTCCGCGGAGGTGGGTTTGGGAGACCACGTCACCATCGGTGGTCACGGCGATCACGTCGTGCTGCGCTGCTGCGGCGCGCGCGGTGGCCAAATCATCGACGACGACGACGCCGGTGAGCAACCGGTCGATCGTCGGGGACAACTCGGCTTTGGCCTGGACCAGATCGGCGGCCCAGGTGCCCACCGGGGCGGCACCGGCGGACGAGGCCTGGGTGGCCCCGGCGACGAGAAGTCGCGCCTCTCCCGCTTCGGCATCCCGGACCTGGCGAACGGCGTCGACGCCGGCGTCTACCGATTCCACCGCGGCGGCGTCGGCGAGCGGGCCGAGGGCCGCGGCGATCGCGTTTTCATACCCGGTGGTGATCGTGAGCAGGTCCGCGACCGACCCGAGCACGCCCGCCGGTCTGTCCTCTCCCAGGAGCGTGCTGGTGCCGTCCTTGCGAGCCAGGGACAGGTCCAGGGCGTCACGGCGGGCGGTCCAGGTAGCGCGCGCGGATTCCGCTTCGCGTTCGGTGTCGGTGAGCTCGGCCACCCGCTGCTGCGCGGCATCCAGGGCTTCCAGGGCCTCCTCATGCGCGGCGTCGAGCCCGACCTCACCCTCCTGGGCACCCACCACGGTCTGCTCTTGGGCGGCGAAGGCGGCCCTGGCCTTCTCATGCCGCTCCGCGGCCGAGGCCAGGTCGTCAGCCAGACGCTGCAACTCGGACTCCAGCCCTTCGAGGCGGCTGCGCGCGGCACCGACCTGCCCGGTCAACTTGGCCAGGCCTTCGCGGCGGTCAGCCACGCCACGGTGCACCGCGGTCAGGGCTCGTTCGGCGTCGCTGGCGGCGCTCTCCGCGGCCTTGCGTTCATCGGTAGCGTGGGCGACCTTGTCCTTCGCCGCCTCCTGCTCGCCCACCAGATCGGCTTCCTGAGCGCGCACGGCGGCGGCCTGGTGATCGAGGTCCTCGGGATCCTCGCCCTGCTCGGGGGCGTGCACCGAACCCAGTAGCCGGTGGCGTTCGGCCGCGAGGGTGGCGATCCCCCGAATGCGTTCGCGCAGGCTGGAAAGCTTGTACCAGGTGTCGGTGGCCGATTTTAGGATGGGCGCGGCGGCTGCTGCTTCGGATTCCAGTTGCGCGAGCCGGGCCCGGGCCTGCTCGGCGGCGGCCTCGACCTCTTCACGTTGGGCACGCAGCGCGGTTTCATCGGCCACTTCCTGGGCGAGGGTGGAGGTGAGTTGGATGAGGTCGTCGGCCAGCAGTCGGCTGCGGGCATCGCGCAAGTCCACCTGGACCACTTGGGCCCGGCGGGCGACGTCGGCCTGTTTGGCCAGCGGGCCGAGCTGCCGCCGAATCTCGGTAGACAGGTCGTTGACCCGCGCCAGGTTCGCCGACATCGTCTCGAGTTTGCGCAACGCCCGGTCCTTGCGCTTGCGGTGTTTGAGGATGCCGGCGGCTTCTTCGATGAAGTGGCGCCGTTCCTCCGGGGTGGCTTGGAGCACCGAGTCCAGCCGGCCCTGGCCAACGATCACGTGCATCTCTTTACCCATGCCGGTGTCGGAGAGCAGGTCCTGAATGTCCAGCAACCGGCAGGGAGTGTTGTTGATGGCGTATTCCGAGCCGCCACCGGAAAACAGGGTCCGGGAGATCGTCACCTCGGTGTAGTCGAGCGGCAGCATGCCATCGGAGTTGTCGATGGTCAGCGACACCTCCGCACGCCCCAGCGGCGGGCGCGAGGAGGTTCCGGCGAAGATGACGTCCGCCATCGCACCACCGCGCAGGTTCTTGGCCCCCTGCTCCCCCATCACCCAGGACAACGCGTCCACCACGTTGGACTTTCCGGAGCCGTTGGGCCCCACCACGCACGTGATCCCCGGTTCCAGATGCAGCGTCGTCGCCGAGGCGAACGACTTAAAGCCGCGAAGGGTCAACGTTTTGAGGTGCACGCCGGTCAGCCTAGTCGGGCAACGCTTGCCTGCAGGTACCCACGGTCCGGCGAGTTAGAACCTCACTGGGCCGCGGCGGCGATCTCGAGCAACTCGAGGAAGCCGCCCGCGTCCCACGCGGCGCGCCCCACGAATAGGCCTTGAACCCCGGGTACATCCAGCAACTGCTCGGCGTTGGCGGTATTCACCGAACCGCCGTACAGGATCGCCTCGACCCGGTCCGCAAAGCGCTCGTTCAGTGCCGCGAACGGCTGCGCCAGTTCCTCGGGAGTTGCCGGGCGGCCGTTCTCTCCGATGGCCCAGATCGGCTCGTAGGCGATCAGGACTCGCTGGCATTGCTCGGCGCTCAGGCCGCGCAACGCCCCGTCCACCTGACCGATGATGAAGGGGGCCGCCTCGCCGCGGGCGTTGACGTGTTCGTCCTCGCCCACGCACAGCAGTGGGATGAGACCATGCCGGAGCGTGGCCGCGACCTTCAGCCGGGTTGTCTCGATGGTTTCGGCGAAGTGCTCGCGGCGCTCGGAGTGCCCGATCTCCACGATCCGCGCACCGGCGTCCGCCACCTGCGGCACCGACACCTCACCGGTCCACGCGCCGGAGTCCTCCCAATGCGCGTTCTGCGCACCGAGGAGCACCCCGTGATCGGGCGTGAGGATCTCACTGACCGCAGCCAACGCCGTCGCCGGTGGGATGACGAAGGGTTGGACCCCCGGCCAGGCATCGGCAGTGGCGCGGGCTGACAGTGCCCCGGCGAACTGCCTTGCCTCGGTGAGCGTTTTGGTCATTTTCCAGCTGGTGCCTACCCAGGTGCGCGTCATTCTTGAGTCTGGGTCGCCTCGTAGTCGCTGATCGCGGCGACCTTGTCAGCCGAGGCACTGGACTCATCGAACTCATAGCCGAGCCATTCGCCGGCCAGCCGGCGGGCGAGTTCCAGTCCGATAACGCGCTGGCCGAAGGTGAGCACCTGGGCATTGTTGGACAGCACGCCGCGTTCCACGGAGTAGGAGTCGTGAGCGGTGACCGCCCGGATTCCGGGAACCTTGTTCGCGGCGATGGCAACGCCTAGGCCGGTGCCGCAGACGAGCAGGGCACGGTCGGCTTCCCCGTTGGCGATCTTGGTTGCCGCCGCGATCGCCACGTTCGGGTAGTAGGTGCCGTCATCGGAACTACCGACACCGACGTCGATGACCTCGCTCACCCGGGCGTCGCCGGCGAAATCCTGGGCGATCGCTTGCTTGTAGTCGAAACCGGCGTTGTCTGAGCCCACAACAATTCGCAATGCCATCTGATAACTCCTAGGTGTTGTTCGGTGGTAGTCGGTGGTCCGTAGTCATCCCGGCGGCGCTAGTCGCCGAGATGGTCGGCGAGGGTTTGCGCCAGCAGCGCGAAGGAGGTGGCGCCTGGGTCCGGGGTGCCCACGCTCTTGTCACCGAGCACCCTGGAGCGGCCCAAGTGCGCGGCCATCTCCGCGGTGCTGTCCGCGCCCTGCTGGGCGGCCTGCGCGGCCGTGGCGAGCGCGCTGGACAGATCTGTTCCGTCTTTCAGGGCTTGCGCGAGCGCCTCAGAGTAGGGGGCGGCGGCGTCGACCATGGTCTTGTCCCCCACCTGCGCGCCGCCGAGTCGTTGCACGGCTTCGATCCCGGCGATGACGGCCTTTGCGATGTCTTCGCGGGCCGGCGCGGCATCGTCTGCAAAGACCCCGCCGGCGGCGGTGAGCAGTGCTCCCCACAGCGCCCCGGAGGTTCCGCCGGCCGCCTCAGCCCATTCGGTGCCGGCGTGGATGAGTACCGTGCGGGCGCCCGCACCCTGCTCGAGCGCCGCCTGCGCGGCCTTGAGTGCACCGGTGGCGCCGTACTTCATACCCTGGCCGTGGTCTCCGTCACCGGCCACCGCGTCCAGCCGACCCCAGTCGGCTTCGTTCTCCTCGATCGCGGCGTGCAGCACCTGCAGCGTGTGCACCACCCCGCGTGCACATTCCTGGGACTCCGCAGTCGCCGGATCGATTGGGTCCGATCCCGGTTCGTAGACCCAATCGCGAGCCTCGGCCCCGGCGCCGGTGATAGTGCCGCGGCGGTAGGCGGGGGTATCGATGGGCGCACACCACAACTCTTCCAACTCGGCGTCGAGGTACACCAGCGTCAACGACAGCCCGGCCATGTCAAGGCTGGTGACCAGCTCCCCCACGTCAGGGGCACCGGCAACGGTGAGCCCGTGCTCAGCCAGGCGCTTGGCGACCTGGCCGTAAACCACAAAGAGCTCTTCGTATTTGACCGAACCGAGGCCGTT
Source organism: Beutenbergiaceae bacterium (assembly GCA_048594865.1). GTDB lineage: Bacteria > Actinomycetota > Actinomycetes > Actinomycetales > Beutenbergiaceae > CALKWS01. Next base: position 23,841 of record JBMDWZ010000144.1, on the reverse strand, counting down.
CAACAAGACCGCAACTCGACCGTTGTAGCCTCCGTCGGTGCGCGCCGGCTCTTCGGCGAGCACCTTGTCCATCAACAGGTCGGCGATCTCACTCGCGCTACCCAGGGGCAGGTCCGCAACGCCCGGCTCACCGTGGATGCCCAGTCCCAGGGCCATGGTGCCTTCGTCCACAGTGAACAGTGGGCCGTCGGCTCCGGGCAGAGTGCAGCCATCGAAGGCGATTCCGAAGGAGCGGGTGGCCTCATTGGCCTTGATCGCAATGCGCTCGGCCTCGTCTAAATCGGCGCCCGCTTCGATGGCGGCACCGGCGATCTTGAAGACCGGCAGGTCACCGGCGATGCCCCGACGATCGTTGTGCTTCTCTGGGGTGTTGGAGGCGACGTCGTCGCTGACGGTGACGATCCGAACGTCGATACCTTCGGCGCGGAGCTTGTCGGCGGCGGCACCGAAGTGCAGCACGTCGCCGGCGTAGTTGCCGAAGCCCATGAGCACCCCGCCGCCGTTCTCCGCGGAGCGGGAGACCGAGTACACCTGCGATGCGGACGGGGAGGCAAAGATGTTTCCGCACGGCGCCCCGTGCCCCATCCCTCGGCCGATCCAGCCAGCGAATGCCGGGTAGTGGCCGCTACCTCCGCCGATCACCAGCGCCGGTTGCCCGGCGGGCGTCTTGGTGCTGCGCACGGCGCCGCCATGAACCTGAGTGACGTATTGGGGGTGGGCGGCGGTGAATCCCGCTAACGCCTGCGCGGCAAAGTCGCTGGGGTCGTTTACCAAGTAGGTCATACGTCGCATTCCTCGGTCGTCATTGTCCACCTGCGCACATCAGCGTAACGCTTCAGCGCCACCAGATATCCTATATGATCCTTCTGAGTTCGACGACGCACCCCTTTGGAGTTTGACGATGTATTCAAGCCAGAACTGGCCCATTGCCTGCAACATGCTCTCGTTCGGGAACAAAGGCCCGGGCGGTGAACACATCAAGGACGCACCGGCCAGTTACTGGGCCTCCCAGTTGCGCCAGGTCCGGGAGTTGGGTTTCGACCACATCGACCCCACCGACGCCTGGCTACCGCTCGCCGAACTGAGCGATGAGCGCCTGGCCGAGTTCAAAGACGTGCTGAGCGGTGAGGGCTTGGCGATCTCCTCGATCTCGATGACCCGCAACAGCGTGGTGGATGCCCAACACGGTGAGCGGAACCTGCGAAACGGCCACCGGCTGATCGACCTGGCCCCGGACTTCGGCGCCACCATCGTCAACACCGGCTTCATGCAAGCCACCACCGAGGAACAGAACGCGGCCCTGTGGTTCTGGTTGGCGCCCGGGCACCATGACGATCCCGAGCTGCGCCCGCTCGCGATCGAGCGAGTGCGCGAACTGGGAGACCACGCCCAGCGCAACGGCATCGAGCTCAGCCTGGAAATGTATGAAGACACCTTCATCGGCACCCCCGAGCTTGCCGTGCAGTTCATCAAGGACGTGGACCACCAGGCCGTGGGCCTCAACCCCGACCTAGGCAACCTGGTGCGCCTGCACCGCCCCATGGAAAAGTTCGGCGACATGTTTGAAGCGGTGCTCCCGTACTCCAACTTCTGGCACATCAAGAACTACCTACGCGATGAGGACCCGGCGACGGGCGCCTACTTCAGCGCGCCGGTGCCGCTGAAGACCGGGGTCATCAACTACCGCCAGGTGATCCGCAGGGCCCTGGAATTGGGGTACTCGGGTCCGTTCTGCTGCGAGCATTACGGCAGCGACTCCATCGGCGTCTGCGCCGAAAACCGCGAGTACATCCAACAGGTCCTCACCTCGGCGCTGCGGTAAGCGTCGCGGCGCTGGAGCACTCCTGGCACCAACGAACGAAGAAGGCAACATGACATCCAAGATCAACACCGTAACCGTCGTCGGCGCCGGATACATGGGCGGAGGAATCGCCCAGCGATTCGCGATGGCACAGTTCCACACCACGATCGTGGACACCGACCCGCAGGCCAGCGCGGCCGCGCTGGCGCGGCTATACAAGGAAACGGCAGAGTTTGAGGAACAGGGCCTGTTCCCCGCCGGGTCCACGCAGCGGGTGCGCGAGTACCTGCACGCTGGCACGGACCTGGAATCGGCGGTGGCCGGCGCCGACTTCATCGAAGAGGCCGTCTTTGAGCGCACCGACCTCAAGCGCGAGGTGCTGGGCACGATCTCCGCAGCGGCGAAGCCGGACGCGATCATCGGGACCAACACCTCCTCCATCCCGATTAAGGCGATGGACACCGCGGTGACGAACCCCGAGCGGTTCCTTACCGTGCACTTTTCCAATCCCGCCCCGTTCATCCCGGGAGTGGAATTGGTGGGTGGGGAGTTCACCGACCAGGCCGTGATCGACACCATCCGGGACCTGCTTCCGGTGGTGGGCGCAGTCGGCGCTCAGATCGCCGACTCCCCCGGAATGGTCTTGAACCGGTTGCAGTACGCGCTGTTCGCCGAAGCCGCCTCGATCGTCCAGGACGGGGTGTGCACCCCTGAGGACCTGGACACCATTGTGCGCACCACCTTCGGTTTCCGGCTGGGATTCTTCGGCCCGTTCGCGGTGGCCGATCAGGCCGGGCTGCCGATCTATGCGGCCGTATTCGAGATGCTTCACGAGGCGCTCGGTGAGCGTTTCGCACCGCCGGAGTACCTGACCAAGGCCGTCGACGAGGGCCGTGCGGGGTTGAAGAACCAGCGCGGACTGCGTGGCGACTACGCCGAGGACGACGCCGAAGCGATCGTCGCCTATCGCAACAAGGCCTATGCAGCGATGGGCGATTTGGTGCGCCAACTCGGTCCCGCACCCTCGGCCACCCCGTGAGCACTGGCCCCTAAGATGGGCCGCATGACACCTCCCGCAAGCCCTGCGGGCGCCGGCATCGCGCAGCGCCGGGCGCTGCGCGATGAAGTGTTCGATCTGTTGATGGCACGGATCGCCGGCGGCGGTTTCGCCCCCGAAGCACCCCTGGGGATCGACTCCCTCGCCGCGGAATTGGGGGTCTCTCAGACCCCCGTGCGCGAGGCCCTGGTGCAGTTGGAATCCACCGGACTGGTGGTCCGGACGGCGCTTCGCGGTTACCGCGTGGCACCGCCGCTGTCACTGGCGGCGATGGAGGAACTCTTCGACGCCCGCCGGATCATCGAAGTCGCGGCCGCGGAGCGGGCGATGGCGCACCGCGAGGAGCTGTTGCCGCAACTGCGGGCCCGCCACGCCGTGCACCTGGCCCATGCCCAAGCGCTAGCGAATGGGCCGGCGGCCGATGCCGAGGCATTGAACACCTACCTGCAGGCCGACCGCGCGTTCCATGAGGCGATCCTCCAGGCCGCGCACAACCGGTTCCTGGGCCAACTCACTCAGCACATCTCCACCCACGGGCACCGGTTGCGCCACTTTGTCGCAACCCGACTGCTCGATGGTGACCAAGCGGTGGCCGAACACGCTCGGATTCTGGCAGCATTCGAGGACGGCGACATCGACCAGGTGCGCGCCGCCATGGCCGACCACATCGACGCGGTGCGTTCGCGGGTACTTGAGGAGATCTCCGATACTCGATGATTCACGACCTCCAACTGACCATCGATGACCAAATCAACAACAGGTACCTCGCAATTCCCGTTGACGTGCCCTCCGGTGCCGCGGGGCTGCACGTAGCCATCGAGGCCCCCCAGGGCCAATCCGTGGTAGATCTGGGATGTGAAGGACCGTCCGGTTGGCGCGGCTGGTCCGGTGGCGCGCGCACCGAGTTCACCATCGGATCCAGCGACGCCACGCCCGGCTACCTGCCCGGTGAGTTGGAGTCCGGCGAGTGGTCGGTGATTCTTGGACTGCATCAGATCCCGCCGTCCGGCATGCCGATCCGGGTGCATGCCGAGGTGCTGGATCGAGTGGAGCTGCCGCCACCGGCCTTGGCGCCGGTCGCCGCGTCGGGACCGCCACAAGGTTCCTCGCGTCCGGTGCCTGCCGAACCGGGGTTGCGCTGGTTCGCCGGTGACTTTCACGCCCACACCCACCACTCCGATGGCAGCGAGAGCGTCGATGAGCTCGCGGCCCGGGCCCGGGCCGCAGGGCTGGACTTCCTGGCGGTCACCGATCACAACACCACCAGTCATCATGCGCACCTTCGGTCGGCCGGGGCGCGCCACGGTGTGAGCCTGCTGCCCGGCCAGGAGGTCACCAGGCCCGATGGTCACGCGAATGCGTTTGGTGAGATCGGGTGGGTCGACTTTCGCAACGACGCCCACCAGTGGGTCACCGACGTGGCGCAGCGCGGTGGGATCTTGAGCATCAATCACCCCACCGACGCCGACTGCGCTTGGATCCACGTGCTGGATGACCACCCCGTGGCCCTGGAGGCGTGGCACATCTCGTGGTACCGGGATCTGACCGCGACCGGGCCGCTGGCGTTTTGGCGGCAGTGGGACGCCGGGCCACCGACCAGTGTGCCGATCGGCGGCAGCGACTTTCACAGACCTGGCCAGGGGTGGACCGTCGGCACACCCACCACGTGGGTCGCTGCGGAGGACGACTCGCCCGAGGCCATCTTCGCCGCCGTGGCGGCGGGTCGGACCTCCATCAGCGTTGGGGTGCGCCCGGACGCCACCCCGGATCCGATGAATAGCCCACTGTTGGTGCGCTTGGGGAACGAGGTGCGCGCCCTGGGGGCCGAAACCGGAATCCTCATCGACGGCACCGGACGCCGCACCCGGATCACCGCGCAGGACCAGGCCTTCGAGGCCCCCACTGAGTCCGGGCCCTACCGGATCATCGACGACAACCTCCGCATCATCGCGCTCACCGCATGAGCGCCGGATCGCCCGCTGCCCGGTTGCGGATTGGGCATGTCAGTCTGCACACCAACCCGTTTGCCGAGCCCGGGTCGGGTGACGTCGGGGGGATGAACGTGGTGGTGGCAGCGATCTCGCGGGCGATGGGCGCCGCCGGTCACGAGGTACACGTCTTCACGCGCGCCGCGTCAGACTCCGCCATCGAGACGTCACCAGCGCCCGGTGTGCGCCTGCACCACATTCCCGCCGGCCCGGCGCACCCCATTCCCAAAGGCGAGCACGAGGATCTCATCGATACCTTCGCTGCGTCGATGGCCCAGCGGATGGCGAGCCAGGCCATCGACCTGGACGTATGGCATTCCCATCACTGGTTCTCCGGAATCGCCGTGCAGCGGCTCGCTACCGAGCACAACCTCACCGCCCCGCTGGTGCACAGTTACCACAGCATCGCTGCCGACCCCAGTGCCGTCCTAGCCCGCGGCGAACGGCCGGAGTCACCAGGCCGCCTGGCCGGCGAACGGCACCTGGCCGCAACCGCCGACCTCATCATCGCCAATAGCAACGCCGAAGCGCGTACCGCCATCGACGATCTCGGCGCCACCGAGACCCGCGTCCGGGTCATTCCACCCGGGGTCGACGTCGAGGTGTTCCGTCCCTTGGAATCCTGCGGCGAGCGTGGCGCACCTTATGCGGTGATCGCTGCTCGACTAGAGGAGCTCAAGGGCATCGATCTGGCCCTGAATGCCTTGGCCCTGATCGAGCCCGGGGCTCGGCCGCAGTTGTTCATCGTGGGCGGGGCCACCGATGATCGCGACGGCTACCCGCAGTTCCTGGCTCGGCTTGCGCAGCAATTGAGCATTGCCGAATCGGTCACCTTCACCGGCCCGATGACGCCCGATGCGCTCGCCACTCTACTGCGCGGGGCCCGCATGTTGCTGGTGCCCTCACACTCCGAAACCTACGGACTGATCGCCTTGGAAGCGGCAGCCTCCGGCACCCCGGTGATCGCTAGCGCCACCGGCGGGCTGGTGGAATCGGTAGCCGATGGCGTCAGCGGGATCCTGCTCGGCGATCGCTGCCCGCAGCACTGGGCCGAGTCGATCGAGCACCTGGCCAGCGACGCGAGTGCGGCGGCCGCGCTGGGCACCACCGCTCGGGAGCACGCCAAGGAACGAACCTGGGAGCGGTCGGCGGGCCTGATGGTGGCCGCCTACCGTGAGCTGAGCCGAATCTAGGCGGTAGCGCTAACCCCGGGGAACCACAACGCGATTTCACGCTGTGCTGACTCCGAGGAATCCGAACCGTGCACCAGATTCTGCTGGACGGCCAAGCCCCAGTCACGACCGAGGTCACCACGAACCGAACCGGGTGCCGCCGTCGTCGGGTCGGTGGTGCCGGCCATCGCCCGGAACCCTTCGATGACGCGGTGGCCCTCGGCCACCGCAACGAGCACCGGACCAGAGAGCATGAAGTCCACCAGCGGGGCATAGAACGGCTTGCCCTCGTGCTCGGCGTAGTGCTCGGCGAGGGTAGCCGAGTCGGCGTTGCGCAATTCCAAGGCGACCAACGTGTACCCCTTGGCCTCCACGCGGCGCAGAATTTCCCCGGTCAGTCCACGCCGGACGCCATCGGGCTTGATGATGATGAGAGTGCGTTCGTTGTTGGCAGTCATATCCACACAGCCTAGTGCTGCGGCGCGGTGCCCTGTTGCTCATCGAGTTCACGCTGAGCCCGTTCGGTATCGATCCGGCGTCCGAGCCGAAGCGCAATGATCCACACGATGACGAACACGATCGCGATGAAGAACATCATCGGGATGAAGAGACCTCCAGCCACCAGCACCACCTGAAGGATTGACCCCAGCACCCGGCCGAAGGGCTTGCGGGCCAGCGCCGCGCCAACGATGAATACCGCCGAGATCCACAATCCGACCGACCACAGCACCGGACGCGGAGCCAGGTCCAACCCGATAGCCACGACCGTGGCGAAAAACACCACGAACGCTTCCAGGGCAAGCACCGTGGCGCAGAAGACCGCGAGCGCCGAACGCTGCGGCTTGGGTGCGGCCGTGGACGGCGCCGGATCCCCATCGTGGTCTTCGGAGGCCGCGTTGGCGGCCGGTGCCGCGTGGTTGGGCTGTGCTGCCGGATCGGCCTCGGATGACATGGTCTAAGGCTAACTCTCGCCGAACCCTGACTCGATCTGCTGCACTACCGCGGCGACTGCCTCGCTGGCCTGCGGTCCACTGGCGCGCACGGAAACTTCGGCTCCGCTCGTTACCCCTAATCCCATCACCGCCAGCACGCTGGCGGCGTCCACGCCGTTCAAGCTCACCTTGGCGTCGAAGGACGATGCGGTGCGTGCCAGTAATCCCGCAGGGCGTGCGTGCAGTCCTTGAGCGTTGGGGACCACGACGGTGGCGAGTGCACTGTCTGCAGGGTGGGAGGCTGCAGGGTGGGAGGCACCGGTTGCGTCGGTGGCTTGGGCAGCGTCTGCAGGGCGGGCAGTGTCGGGGACCGAGTTAGCTGACCCTGCCCGCGTTGCCTGCCCGGCCTGTCCGACCGCGGCAACAACCGCCTCCAAAGTGGCCCCGGTCTGGGCAGACACCGCGCCGGCAACGCTGCCCTCCACGAGCGGACCGGGAGCGTGGGCGATGCGATCATCGGCAAGCAGTTCCAGGACTGAGTCGGCGGTGAGATCGGCCGAGCCCAGGTCGGTGAGCAGCGCTACCCCTGCGCGTCCGCCAGCGAAAGCGGCATCGATGGCGGCGCCCACCAGGTCAAAACTGGTGCCGATTCCGCCATCGTCGGTGCCGCCGGCGGGCAGTAGCAGGACGTCGGGCGCCATTTGCCGGGCTACCTCCGCGCATCCGGCAGACAACTGGGCCGAGTGGGAGATCAACACCAACGCGATCGGGGCCTCAGCCATCGGACCCTGCCGTAGTTGCCCCTGCTCCAGCTGACCCTGCGCTAGCTGACCCTGCCCCATCGGAATCCTCAGCGTCGATGCCCACAACATCGATACCCACCGCGGTGGCAGCGGTGAGGATCAGGGACGTGGACTGTGCACCAGGGTCGCGATGGCCGATGGCCCGCTCCCCCAGGTAGCTGGCTCGACCCCTGCGAGCCACCAGCGGCTCGGTCGCCGCGGCACCCCGTTCGGCGGCCTGCGCGGCAACCCGCAAAACACGCCAGGTGTCGTCGCTGCCGACAGCCTCACGCGCGGCGTGCGCGGCCGGTAGCCAGGCATCGACCATCGTCTTGTCTCCCGCACCGGCCTTGCCCCGGTGCGCCACTCCCTGCCCCGCAGCCTCGATCAGATCTGCCACGGCGCCGGGGCCTCCTGCCTGATTACCGACGGCGCCGGCGGCGCGCACGAACGCGGTCCCATACAGCGGTCCGGCTGCACCACCCACCTTGGACATCAGCGTTCTGGCCGTGAACCGCAGCACCGCGGCGACGTCGTCGAACTCTTGATCCCCGATGGTCGCGGCGACGATCTGGAAACCGCGGTGCATGTTCTCACCGTGATCGCCGTCGCCGATGGCTGCGTCCAACTCATTCAGCGCCACGCGCTGTGCCGCGATCACCGATGCGCTCTGCTGCATCCATTGCACGGCCCAGTCCACACTCAGCATCAGCCACCCCACCGCAGCGACGGGGTGATGACCGGCGCGTCGTAGTACTCCAGAAGTTCGGCGCCGGCGCGCATCACCGTGATTGACGCCCCCTGCATTTCCAAGGAGGTGACGTAGTTGCCCACGAGCGTCCGCGCGATCCGCACGCCCCGTTGCTCCAACCAGGCGTGAGCGGAGCCGGTCACGATGTACAACTCGCTCAGCGGCGTGCCGCCCATCCCATTGACCAGCAGGATGACGTCATCCGCGGGCCCCAGCTCCAGGTCCTGGGCGATGGCTTGTAACAACTCTGCGGTGACGGCATCGGCGCTGGCCGCCGGCACCCGAGCTCGGCCGGGCTCGCCATGGATGCCAATGCCGATCTCGATCTCATCGGCCTCCAGAGTGAAGGACGGCGACTCGGCGTGCGGGAGGGTTCCGGCGCGCAGCGCGACCCCCATCGAACGCACGCTGGCGATGGCCAGCTCCGCCACCCGGGTGACGGCGGTGAGATCTTGGCCGCGTTCGGCGGCAGCCCCGGCGACCTTCTCCACCAAGACCGTTCCGGCAACCCCACGCCGGCCGGCGGTATGAGTGGAATTGGGCACCGCGACGTCATCATCGACGACGACGGTGCTCACCTGATGCCCATCGAGTTCGGCAAGTTCTGCGGCTGTTTCGAAATTCAAGACGTCACCGGTGTAGTTCTTCACGATCAACAGCACCCCGGCACCGGTATCGGCCTCTTTGATCGCGGCCACGATGGGCTCGGGCGTGGGTGAGGTGAACATCGGCCCGGGCACGGCAGCATCCAACATCCCAGAGCCGACGAAGCCGCCGTGCAGCGGCTCGTGACCCGAGCCGCCACCGGACACCAGGCCCACCTTGCCGTCTGCGGCCGACTGCGCCCGGCGGATGAACAGCGCATCGTCCTGCGTGCTAGCGACGATCAAATCGGGGTGCGCCAACGCCATCCCCGCCACGGTCTGAGCGACCGTGTTCGCGGGGTCATTGATCAACTTCTTCAAGGGCGGACCTCCTGCAGCGTGAGTCCAACGGGTGTGGGCACTTCCATAGTCTCCCACCCGTTGCTACTGGCAATGTGGGTTCGGGTCGTCCACCATGGGTGCTTGTGACCAACTACGAGAGCACGAACCAATCGCCCGGTCAGCACGCGGGGGCCACACCACCACAGCAGCACGCAGCGGCCACACCACCACAGCAACAGGCAGCGGCAGCCCAAGTGCGTCCGAGCACCGCCCGAGGCCCGGTGCAGGCCGGTGAACGGTCGATCGCACCCGACCTGTCACGCGGATTCATGCTGCTGCTCATCGCGGTGGCGAACGTGCCGTGGTTCTTGTACGGCGGCGCCACCGCAGATTCAAACAACCACCCCGCCGAGGGCAGCACCTTGGATCGGATCGCCCAAGCGATCACCATCACCGCCATCGACGCCCGCATTTATCCGCTCTTTGCGTTCCTGTTCGGGTACGGCATCGTCATGCTCTACTCCCGCCAGCGACGCGCCGGTGCCGACGACCGCAGCGCCCGGTCGGTGCTGCGCAGGCGACACCTATGGATGCTGCTTTTCGGCGCCATCCACGCCGCATTGCTCTGGTACGGCGACGTCATCGGGGCCTGGGCGCTGGCTGGCCTAGTGCTCGTGGCACTGTTCCTGCGCCGCAAGGACAAGACCCTGATCGTGTGGGCGGTGGTCTTCACCGCAGTGTTGACGTTGGTGACGATCTTGAGCCTGGTCGCCTCGATGTACGCGCCCACCGGCCAAGAAGTAGACAGCGAGTGGGCGAACTTCAACCCCAACTCCGAACCCAACTACCTGATGTCAATCGTCTGGCGCATGGCGTTTTGGCCGGTCGTGGCGATCGGCCAAGGCCTGATCATGCTCGCTCCGCCGGTAATGATCCTGCTGGCATTCTGGGCCGCCCGACGGCAAATCCTGGAGAACCCAGGTGAGCACCTACCGTTGCTGCGCAAAGTGGCGTGGGTGGGTATACCGATCGGCTGGATCTTTGGTGCGGTGCACGCCCTGGTACACATCGGTGTGCTGGAGGTAGATCCGCGGATCCTGCCCTCGCTGATGCTGGTGCAAGCAGTTTCGGGAATCTTCGGGGCGGCGGGATACGTGGCACTGTTCACCCTGATCTCCCACCGCATCCAGCAGCGAGGCTCGGGCGGCGCCGCCCCGGTGCGGTTCATGACCTCGATCGGCAAGAGGTCGCTGTCCAGTTATGTGGCGCAGTCGGTCATCTTCGCTCCGCTGCTCGCGGCCTGGGGACTTGGCTTGGGCGAGAGCATCGGCTCAGCAACAGCGGCGCTGATCGCCATCGGTGCCTGGTTGCTGATCGGTGTGGGCGCCTACATCGCCGACACCAAAAACTACCGGGGGCCGCTGGAGTCGATCCTGCGCCGTCTGGTCTACCGCAAGTCGGCCTCGTAGATGTCGGACCAGCCTCCTGCAGCAGCAATCGATCGTCAGTGGGTTTCGCGTGCGGTCCGAGCCATCCGGGCCGATGCGCACCGCAGCGCCGATTCCCACCTCATTCGGCTATCGATGCCCAGTGCGCATACCGCCGCGGTCTACTTGAAAGACGAATCGACGCACCCCACCGGTAGCCTCAAGCACCGGCTGGCGCGCTCGCTGTTTCTCTACGGCCTATGCAATGGCCGGATCGGGCCAGAAACCACCATCGTTGAGGCATCGAGTGGTTCCACCGCGATCAGCGAGGCGTACTTTGCTGCCATGCTGCACCTGCCGTTCGTGGCAGTGATGGCGGCCAATACGAGCCCGAGCAAGATCCGACTCATCGAGCGTGAAGGCGGTCGGTGTGAACTCGTCGATGATCCCACTCAGGTCTACCAACGGGCCGAAGAGATCGCCGCGTCCACCGGCGGAATCTATCTGGACCAGTTCTCCCACGCCGAACGCGCCACCGACTGGCGCGGCAACAACAACATCGCTGAATCCATCTTCTCCCAGTTGCAGCTTGAAGAGCATCCGGTACCGACGTGGGTGGTCGTGGGCGCGGGAACGGGCGGCACCAGCGCCACGATCGGCCGGTACATCCGGTACTCAGAGCTCAGCACCCAATTGTGTGTCGTGGACCCAGAGGGTTCTGCTTTCGCCCCGCACTGGCGCTCGATCATGCGATCGCAGAACCCCGAAAGACCACCAGCCGAACCGTGCCACCCCTCGCGGATTGAAGGCATCGGCCGCGCCCGCGTCGAGCCGAGTTTTCTGTCCGAGGTGGTCGATGACATGGTCGACGTCCCCGATGGTGCCTCGATCGCGGCGATGGAGCTCCTCGCCGAACAGACCGGAATCAACGCCGGGCCCTCAACGGGAACAAATCTGGTTGGAATACTGAAGTTGGCCTGCGCTATGCGCGAGGCTGGCGAGGCCGGCAGCATCGTGTCTTTGGTCTGCGACGCTGGAACCCGGTATTCCGCAACCTACGGTTCACCGCAGTGGCTCCATACCAACGGCCTAGACCCCGAGCCGTATCGCGACCTGATCTCACGCGCCTGGCATGAGGGTGTCTGGGATTCCTCATCGACGTGATCGGTCGTGCCGGAACTGTAGATGAGGTTCCCTAGACCTGCCTACTGCACCCAGAGCACGATTGGTGGTTGGCTAAGGCCATGTCTTCTGCGCCGGAGCATGGGATCTATCGTCGGCTAACTCCGCTGGCCATCGCGACTTTCGCTGTGGGCACCAACAGCATGGTGATCGCTGGCATCCTGCCTCGAATTGCGGACTCACTCGAGGTTTCAACATCTCAGGCCGGCTATCTGGTGACCGCGTTCGCGCTGGTGTACGCGGTCTGCGCGCCAGTTCTCAGCGCCCTGACGGGCAATGTCGATCGCAGGTACGTACTGCTGGGCGCGTTGGCGGTGTTCACGGTGGGAAACGTGGTGGTCGCGACCGCCAACACCTTCGGTCAGGCGATGGCCGGCCGAGTGATCAGCGCCATGGGCTCGGCGCTCATCGTCTCGGTTGCGATGGCCACCGCGACGGCGATCGCGCCGCCACACGCGAGAGCTCGGGCGTTGGCGGTGGTTACCGTGGGCTTGACGGTGGCCACCACCGCGGGGGTGCCATTGGGCACTCTCATCGGTGGCGCCGACTGGCGGATCACCATGTGGGTGGTGTGCGGGCTGGGGTTGGTGGCGGCCCTGGGCATCGCACTGGCCCTCCCCCAGGTCGAGCTGCCGTCGATGTCGCTGCGGCAACGGGTGGCGCCGCTCCGCAGCGGCGCGGTGCTCAGCATCCTGGGGGTCTCCTGGCTGATCTTGACCAGCGGCTACGTGCTGTACACCTACATCGATCCGCTGACTGCGTCCGCCACCGGTTCCAATGCCGCGCGGCTGACGATCGTGCTGGCCTGCTACGGCGTGGGTTCCTTGGTGGGCAATATCGCCTCGGGCTTTCTCACCGACCGGTTCGGTGCGATGAAGATTCTCATCGTTGGGCTCGTGGTAGTGGTCACCACCCTGGCGCTCACTCCCCTGGCCACCGGCTCTTTTTCCACCACGCTCATCTGGGCCGCGGTGTGGGGCACATCCGGGTGGCTCACCGGACTGCCGCAGCAGCACCGGTTGGTGGCCCGCGCCCCGGAATCGGCCGCTGTGCTCTTGGGGTTGAACGCCGCGGTCTTGCAGTTGGGTATCGCCGGCGGAAGCGCCCTGGGCGCCCAAATACTGCCCCACGGCACCACGGCGTTGGCGATGGCCTCGGCCGCGTTGGTGGCCTTAGCCCTGGTGCTCACGGTCGCCGGAAGCCTACGCCGATCCAATCCAGAGCCGCGCCCGCAGTAGGCAGTTCGCGGCGCTAGATCATCCGGCCCTCGCGGAGCGCGGCGATAGCTTTGTCCAGCCGGCGCTGCCGAGTCTCATCGGTTTTGGCGCCCTCGATGCTCAACGTGAATCGCTTCTGCTTGCTAACCGAGAGCGATTCGAAGAACGCTGTCGCTTGCGCATCCGCGGCGAGCGCCTGGGCCAAGGCGGGCGGCACCTGCACCGTGCGAGGTTCGGTGTCGAGTTCCACCTCGACGTCGACCACATCACCGCCGGCGACCCCGGCGGCTTCCCGGTTCTCCGCGCTCAGCGAGATCATGAACTGCCCCTGATAGAACACCGCGCTACTTCGGTAGGTGTGGCCGCCCAGGGTGACCTTTACGAAGTGGCGGCGCCCCGGTCCGAGCGCCGCCATCACCTCCGAAGGCACATCGATGCCCGTCGTGTTACCCGATTGAACGATCGTGGTGGTGTACTTCATGAGACGAGATTGTGCTCCCGTCAGCTACCGCCGTCTAGCGGTTCAGGCCTCGGTTTTCTTCAATAGGGCGCGGGCATCGGCAGTCAACATCACCGAGCCGGCCACCACCACCCCGGTTCCCGAGGCGATCTCATCGACCTGCCCCTGTTCGGTGAGGTCCACCGCAAGAGCCAGCGCATCGGAGAGCCGGGGCGCCACGTGCACCACGTCGGGGTCGAAGACGTCGCGGGCGATCTCGGCCAACTCTTCGGGGTCCATCGAGCGCATCGAGGACGACTGGGTGATCACCACCTCATCGATAGCGCCCTCCAGCTCCGCCAGAATGCCTTCGACATCCTTATCGGCCATCACCCCAACTACCGCGACGAGCCGGGTGAAGTTGAACGACTCCTCCAGCGCCTCGACCAACGCGGCCGCTCCGGCCGGGTTGTGCGCGGCATCGAGCAATACCGTGGGGCTGGAGCGCACCAACTCCAGGCGTCCTGGGGAGTCGGCGTTGGCGAATCCCGCCTCCACCACGCCGGCCTCCAGCGCTCCCCCACCGAAGAACTGCTCCACCGCGGCCAGGGCAAGCAGAGCGTTTTGGGCCTGATGGGCGCCGTGCAACGGCACGAACACCTCTGCGTAGGTGCCGCCGGTGCCCTGTAACTCCAAAAGCTGCCCGCCCACGGCCACCGAGCGCCCGGTAATCGCCACGTCGTACCCCTGGGCGACGACTCGCGAGCCGTGCTTGGCCGCCGCTGCCGCGATGATCGGCTCAACGACCTCGGGCTGAGTGGCGGTGACCACCACGCTGGCGGGGTCCCGGTCCTTGATGATCCCGGCCTTGACGGTCGCGATCTCTTCGAGGCTAGACCCGAGCCATCTCTCGTGATCTTTGGCAATCGGGGTGAAGACGTTGACGTCGGCGTTGACCACATTGGTGGAGTCCCACAGGCCGCCGAGTCCGACCTCGAGGACGACGACGTCCACCGGTGCGTCGGCGAAAGCAGCGAAGGCCATCCCGGAAAGCACTTCAAAGAAGCTCAACCGAGACTGGCCCTTATCTGCAAGGGCGCTATCGACCATCTGCACATAGGGCGCCACGTCATCCCAGGTGTCCACGAACCGTTGCACCGAGATCGGTTCACCATCGATCGCGATCCGTTCGCGCACGGTGTGCAGGTGCGGAGAGGTGAACCGTCCGGTCCGCAGCCCCGTCTCGCGCAACAGGCTCTCCACCATCCGGGAGGTGGAGGTTTTACCGTTGGTGCCGGTGATGTGCACCGAGCGGAACGCATCCTGTGGGCGCCCGAGCAGGTCGGTGAGCATCTGGACCCGGTCGATCGTGGGATCGATGTCGTGTTCCGGGGCGCGGGAGACGATCTGTTCATAAATCTCCTGGGCGCGTAGGTCCAGGTCGATGGAATCGCTCATCGGGCCCACGCCTCGTCTTTCGCCAGTTCGATGCCCAGGTCACCGGTACCGGCATCGCTGATCGACACCGACGTGGACAGGGTTTCGGAGGCGATGAACTCGCGATGCTCCTGCACAGCGTGCTCCCACTCCCCCGGCACCGCCAGGTCCAGGGTGATCCGGTCGGCCACGTGCAGGCCGGCGCCCTTACGGGCGTCCTGAACGCTGCGCACCACATCGCGGGCGTAGCCCTCGGCAAGCAGATCGCCGTCGAGCTCCAGGTTCAGCACCACAAACCCGCCACCGGGCAGCACGGACACCGCCTGCTGTTCCCCGGCATCGGAGGACACTTCGGTACGGATCTCATACTCGCCGTCGTGCAATTCGATGCCGCCGGTGACCACGACGCCATCGGTCTCGGTCCAGTCATCGGCGCGGGCGGCCTTGATGGCGCCTTGGACGTCCTTGCCGAGTCGCGGCCCGGCGGCGCGGGCGTTCACGCTCAACCGGGTGACGACACCAAATCGCGCGGCCGCTTCGTCACCGGCGTCGAGCAGGTCGACCTCCTTGACGTTGAGCTCCTCGGCGATGAGACCGGTGAAGGGTTCCAGGGCAGCAGGGTCGGCAGTTGCGACCGAGACCGTGCGCAGCGGCTGGCGGACCCGCAGTTGGTTGGCCTTACGCAACCCGTGGGCCACCGAGACCACCTCACGGGTGGTGTCCATGGCAGTGACCAGGTCATCGCTCGGCACCAGTCCGGTGTCTGCGTCAGAAGCCGGCCAATCGACCAGGTGCACGCTGCGCCCGCCGGTCAAGCCGCGCCAGATCTCCTCGGTGACCATCGGCGCGAGCGGCGCCATCACCCGCAGCAGGACCTCCAGGCTGGTGTACAGGGTGTCGAACGCATCGCGATCCTCGTCCCAGAACCGGTCCCGTTGGGTGCGCACGTACCAGTTGGTGAGCACGTCCAGGTGGTCGCGGATCAGCGCGGTGGCACCGGGGATGTCATAGGTGTCCATCGCCGCGGTCACCTCGCTCACCAATGACCGGGTGCGCGCAAGCAGGTAACGGTCCATCTCCGGCAGGCTCGCAGCCCGCTCCTGCGTGACGCTCTTGGCCAGGTACCCTGCGCCCTCGTTCGCGGCACCGGCGTACAGGGTGAAGAAGTACCAGGTGCTCCACAGCGGCAGCAGCACGGTGCGCACCGCATCGCGGATACCCTCCTCGCTGACCACGAGGTTCCCGCCACGCAGGATCGGTGCGGACATGAGGAACCAGCGCACCGCATCGGAGCCGGAGGTATCGAAGGACTCGTTGACGTCGGGATCGTTGCGCCGCGACTTGGACGCCTTGTACCCGTCATTGCCCAGGATGATGCCGTGGCAGATGCACGTGGAGAACGCGGGCCGGTCGAACAGTGCGGTGGCCAGGATGTGCAGCGTGTAGAACCAGCCGCGGGTCTGACCGATGTACTCCACGATGAAGTCCGCCGGGAAGTGGTGTTCGAACCAGTCGGCGTTCTCAAACGGATAGTGCACTTGGGCGAAGCTCATCGCCCCGGAGTCGAACCAGACGTCCAGCACGTCTTCCACCCGGCGCATCGTGGAGGCGCCCGTGGGGTCATCGGGGTTGGGCCGGGTCAGTTCATCGATGAACGGCCGGTGCAGGTCCACTTCTCCGGCGGAGTTACGCGGCAGCACGCCAAAGTCGGCCTCGATTTCCTCGAAGCTGCCGTACACATCGATCCGGGGGTAGGCCGGGTCGTCGCTGCGCCACACCGGGATGGGACTGCCCCAGAACCGGTTGCGGGAGATCGACCAGTCGCGGGCGTTTTCCAGCCACTTTCCGAACTGTCCCTGCTGGATGTGATCGGGCACCCAGGTGATCTCGGAGTTCAGTTCCACCATCCGGTCCTTGAACTTCGTCACCTCCACAAACCACGAGGAGACCCCCATGTAGATCAGCGGGGACTTGCAGCGCCAGCAGTGCGGGTAGTTGTGATCATAGGTTTCGCGTCGCACCAGCACCGTGCCAGGGGTGACCGAACCGCTGTCACCCTGCCCCTTGGTGGCCGCCTTGAGGTGATCGAGGATGTGGGAGTTGGCGTCGAACACCAGCATTCCGGCGTACTCGTTGACCGGGGCGGTGAAAGCACCATCGGGGCCCACGGGGCGCACCACGGCGATGTTCTCGCGATCGGTGGTGCGCTTGTCTTCTTCACCGAAGGCTCCGGCGTTGTGGACCAAGCCGGTTCCGTCAGTGGTGGTGACGTAATCGTCGGCCACGATCCGGTGGGCGTTCTCGTGGCCCACGTAGTAAGAGAACGGTGGGGTGTAGGACCGGCCCACCAGGTCTGAGCCCTTGAGGCGTTGCACGATCCGGCTCCGCAGCGCCTCGACGTCACCATCGGCTAGCTCCCGGGCATAAGCGTCTAAACGCTCGTCGGCCAGGATGTAGCGCTCGGTGGTGCCGGTGAACTCCGACTCCACCACGACGTAGTCGATGTCTTGCCCGACGACGACGAGCAGGTTGGACGGCATCGTCCACGGGGTGGTGGTCCAGATCAGCGCGAGCTCGCCGGTCTCCAGCCGGTACCCCGCCGTGACCGAGGGGTCCTGGCGGGATTGGTAGACGTCCTCATCCATCCGCAGTTCGTGGTTGGACAGCGGGGTCTGGTCGTTCCAGCAGTACGGCAGGACCCGGAAGCCTTCGTAGACCAGGCCCTTGTTGTACAGCTCCTTGAAAGCCCACAGCACCGACTCCATGTAGTTCGGGTTGAGGGTCTTGTAGTCATTATCGAAGTCGACCCACCGGGCCTGGCGGGTGACGTATTCGCGCCACTCGTCGGTGTACTTCATCACCGAGGCGCGCGCGGCGTCGTTGAAGGTCTCGATCCCCATCGACAGGATCTCGTCTTTGGTTTTGATGCCGAGTTGGTCCATCGCTTCAAGCTCAGCGGGCAGACCGTGGGTGTCCCACCCGAAGCGGCGCTCCACGCGCTTGCCGCGCATGGTCTGGTAGCGCGGCACCACATCCTTGGCGTAACCGGTCAGCAGGTGGCCGTAGTGCGGAAGCCCGATGGCAAAGGGCGGGCCGTCGTAGAAGACGTATTCATCGGCGCCGTGCTCCCCAACC
This sequence comes from Beutenbergiaceae bacterium, assembly GCA_048594865.1. Taxonomy (GTDB): domain Bacteria; phylum Actinomycetota; class Actinomycetes; order Actinomycetales; family Beutenbergiaceae; genus CALKWS01. The sequence goes on along the minus strand of JBMDWZ010000144.1, from coordinate 5,595 downwards.
GGGCGCTGATCGATGGAGGCTTGGAAGGTGCCGTCGGTTTCCCAGTAGGCCAACACCTCGCGCTCCAGTGCCGGGAGGTCGGGTGAGGCCGGAACGCCGGTGGTGTCGGTGTGCCGGGGGTAATGGTCGGCGTTGTGCGCCATGGTGGTCCTTTGTCGACGGTGCTTGCCTGCCCGAGGACGGGAGTCCCTGCTGATTGAGGAATTCCCGCGGTACCACCTCGTTTGCCCCAGAACCGTTCGGATCCGCGACCACTCAAGTTCGGCTGTGTCGGGCCTTCCCGTCCGGTTCTAATGAGTCGCCCGCACCCGCGGTCGTCCGTTCTTCCGGAAGGCTCACCGGTGATGGCCGGGTCACTGCCTCAAGGGACCATCTTACTGCTCACCCGGGGTGAGGTGTTGGCATCGATTCATGTGCTTTTCCTCGCGGTAGGTTGTCGGACATGGAATTGACCGGAGTCCGGGAGCGTTCGGCGCTCGCCATCTGGGGTCGGCGAGCGTGGTACATGGTGGGCATCGCACTTGCGCTGACCGCCATTTACCTCGGGTCATCCCTCATTTCGGCCCTCGTCCTGCCGCTGGTGGTGGCGGCGGTGGTCGGCGCGCTATTCGCCCCGTTATGCCAATGGTTCGGCAAATTCATGCCCCGGCAACTCGCCGCGTTGCTGGTACTCCTGGGGTTATTGGCGATCGCGGTGGGAACGATCGCCATCACCGTGCGTGGCGTCATCGAACAGGCCTCAGAGATCTGGCGACAGGTCACCGTCGGGTTGACCGCGCTGCAGGCGCAGGCCTCGGAGTGGGGGCTGGAGATCGCGACACTGGGCGACCCCCAAAGCGGCCTGCAGGACGTGGGTAACTCGCTGCTCTCCGGCATCGGAGCACAGTTGGGCAGTGTCTTCTCCGGCACGGCGGCCCTGGCACTTGCCGTATTCGTGGGCTTGTTCCTGCTCTACTTCATCCTCGCGGACTGGAGCTTCCTGGTCGACTGGATCTCCCGACACCTGGGAGTCTCCCAGCCCATGGGCGCCGGCATCATCGGCGACGCGACCTGGGCGATGCGCCGGTACTTCCTGGCTCTCACTGCCTCCAACCTGGTCTCATCGCTCATCGTGGGAACCAGCGTGTGGTTGATGGGCCTGCCGTTGGCCTTCCCGATCGCGGTGGTCACGATGGTCACGTCCTACATCCCGTTCCTCGGGGCGATCGTGTCCGGGTCCTTCGCGGTGCTCATCGCACTGGGATCCGGCGGTATCGCTGACGCGCTCATCATCTTGGTCATCGTGCTGGCTGCTCAAAATGGCGTGCAGACCATCATTCAAACGTTCATGACTCAGGGCGCGCTGAAGTTGCACCCCATCTTGATCCTGGGCACCACCATCGCCGGCGGCGCCTTGTTCGGGCTTCTGGGGGCGGCCCTTTCCACTCCCATCTTCGCCAGCGCGCTGAAGATCATGGGCCGCCTCCGCACGGGTGAGGAGCCACCGGACCACGACGCCCCCGATCCAGACTCCCCCGACTTCGAGTCGCCACCAGAGGATTCTTCGGACGCGGCCGGTGTGGGTCCAGCACCGCAGGGCGAACCCGCGTGATCACCCACGTCTTGTTCGACGCCGACGGGGTGCTGCAGCACCTGCCCGGCGGGTGGTACCAAGCGATGAGGCCACACCTGGGCGACCGCGCACGAGAGTTCATGCACTACACCTGGAACGAAGAACTCCCGATGCTCGCGGGGCAGGGCGACTACCTCGCTCACCTGGCGAAGAACCTGCGGGAGTTCGGTGTGCAGACACCCGTGGAGGTGATCTTCGACGATGTCTGGCGCACCATCGAGGTTCACCAGCACGTGCTCGACGTCGTCGCCGCGGTTCGCGCCGCGGGTTACGGGGTGCATTTGGGTACCAATCAGGAGCAACACCGCGCCAACTACATGCGCGAGGCCCTGGGCTATCAGGCGCTGTTCGATACCAACAACTACTCCTGCGAACTCGGGGCCGCAAAGCCGAGCCTGGAGTTCTTCGGCCGTGCAGCTCAGCGCATCGGGGCGCCGGCGGAGCACATCCTGTTTATCGACGACATGCCGGCCAACGTGGCCGGTGCCCATGACGCCGGCCTGCGAGCGTTTGTATGGACCCACGATGAGGGCCTAGACAGCCTTCGCGACCAACTCACCAAACACGGCGTGACCTGGTGACCCAACGGAAGAGGAATCGATGCGCAGCCACACCCGCACCCGGACACTGACGGCACTCGCCCTTGCCAGCGCCCTGGCCCTTGCGGCATGCCAGGACTCATCGGAACCGCAAGAGCCCGACGATTCCACCACGAGCGAGGAGACCAGCGACCCAGACGAGACCGATGACTCAGGTTCCGGCGAGTCTGGCGGGTCCGATGAGTCCGCAGAGTCCGATGATTCCGGGGACGCGCCGGACACCGGTGACGATGAGGACACCGGATCTGCGGACACCGAGCCGGCCGAGGAAACCGACGGCTCCGATCGCATCGACGCCGATGATCTAGAAGGGGAAGACTCCCCGATGTTCTTCTCCGAGGAGGGCATCGACGTCAACGTCGTGGGCGTCGAGGAGGGCGACGTGCTCTTCGTCCGCGAGGTCCCGGACGCAACATCCGGTGAAGTGCACCGCCTTGGGCCCACCGTCACCGCAACCCTCGCCGGCCGCGAGCGCTCGGTCACCCACGGCCAATGGGCCGAACTGGAGTTGAGCGAGGGCTACGGCTGGGTCAACACCGTGTACCTGGGCTACCTCGGGCTGAGCACCGACCGCACTGGCGATTTCCAGGACGTGCCACCGACCACCGACCCCACCGAGCTCATCCGCTCTTTGGTGGGCGAGGCGACCGCAGACATCACCGGTGAGGGCGGACCCGAGGTCACATGGGTGATCATCGACTCCAACACCGACGGGGACCTGCACGAATACACCGTCGACGTGCTCGGTTACCCCGACGACTCCCAACGAGGTGAACGGTTGCGGCTGTTCCTGCAGCCGCAGGGCGATGGGGTTCGCCTGCACTCCGCAGAGTCCACGCAGATCTGCGGTCGCGGCGAAACCCAAGGACTGTGCACCTAGTCCGCAGGGGTGAGCAGATAGTCCTCGGATTCGGGATCCCAACTCAGGTTGACGAAGCCTCCGGCGTGGGCCGCGCGGGCAAACTGCAGGAAGTTGCGATAGCCCAGGGGCTTCTCGGAGAACTGCGGGGACTCCTTGCGGATCTGGTCCTTAAAGCCCGAGAGCGGCACCGGGTCACTCGATGCGGCCACCAAATCCGCGACGACGGCGAATGCCGCCTCGCGTTCACCGCGTTCGGGAAGCGACACCTCGGGGTCACCCGCGGCCGGACCTTCCTCCAGCTCCACCACCCCGCGCCCCTGCAGGTGGCGCAGGCATTCACCGAAGGATCGAAAGCCGTAGTCGGATTCGTTGAAGGTGGGGTCTTTGCGCAGCAGCGTGCGCTTGAGCAGCGAGGCCGTGACGCGCGCGCCGGAGGCATTGAGGTCTGCCAGGGTTTGAGCCACCAACACCTGCAGTTCCCGATCGGGATCTAGTGGCGCGGCACTAGCCCGGTCGGCGCTCGCCGACTGCTCCTGGCCCTGGCCATCGCTTTCGGCGGCATGTGCGGCGTTTGACCGCCGCCGGGTCGTGGTTGAACGGCTCGGCACCTCGACGCCCTCAAGTGAGTCATAGAAGAGGAACTCATCGCAGGCGGCCGGCAGCAACCTGGAGGTGGAGTTCGCCACTCCGATCCCGATCACGCGCTTGTTTAACTCCCGCAGCTTGTGCACCAGCGGGGAAAAGTCGCTGTCGCCGGTGCAGATGACGAAGGTGGAGATGTAGTCACGCTCGAACGCCATCTCCACGGCGTCAACGACCATCTTGATGTCGGCGGCGTTCTTGCGCGATGCCCCCTGATGCTGCGGCATCTCGATGAGTTCGATGTGCTCACGCGTGAGGTCGTGACGGTCGGACTCAAAGAACGACCAGTCGGCGTACGCACGCCTGGTCACCACCCGGCCACGAGCGGCGAGCGCGTCGGCGATCGGACGGAAGGTAAAGGGAGTCCCACCAAGGTCACGGACACCTAACGCAAGATTCTCATAATCCAGGAAAACCGCTAATCTCTCCTCGCTATCCATGGTCAAAAGCATTCCTTTCGGCTGGTTTGGTCATCTCGGGGTGCACGTTTGGCAATTTTTTCGTAAAGTGGACATCGCAAGCACGAAATCGATCCCACAGGGAGCTGACGATGTTAAGCACCAGTAATCGAACTCTTGCACTGACTGCCGCCGGAGCGCTGGCTCTTGGCCTGGCGGGTTGCTCGTCCGATGACGGTGAATCAGCCAACGACGGCGGCGCTGGAACCAACGCCACCGACGTTGAGACGGCCGATGAGGCCGCCGAGTCCGAGACCACAGAGTCCGAGGCCACGGAGTCCGAGGCCACCGAGGAAGAGGACGTCGAAGACTCCACTTCAACGGAGTCCGAGGCCGACGCTGAGGATGAGTCAGCGGACGATGGTGGATCCGGCGACGGCGAGGGGTGGCCGCAGGCCGGCGATGAGCTGTTCGTGTTCGGCGTGGACACCGGCGACATGCTGTACGTCCGCGAAGCCGCCGGCCCGAACGCCGACACTCTCGGAACACTGACCGACACTCGCGGCCACGAGGTCAACGGGCAGACGCAGGACGTCGATGGCGTCACCTGGTATGAGGTAGACGCCGCCGAGAAGGGCGAAGGCTGGTCCGCGGGCACCTACCTGGTTTACCAAGGCGCCGAAGAAGATGTAACCGACGAGTTTGACTACCTCGACGGCATCTCAAACGAGGAGGCCATCGCCGGCATGGAAACCTTCGTCAACGAAGGTGACACCCCCACAGCCGACGTTGTGGTGGTGCGGGATGAGGCCGCCGACCCGAGCGACAACCCCGACGCGACCCATGCGATCGGACTGGACGCGGACGTCGTCGTGGATGTCGTTGGCGTCCAGGACACCTCCGTTGCCGGGTACCGGTACGCGCTGTACTACGACGATGACCAGAACCTGGAATCGGTGAGCATGATCAACATGTGCACCCGTGGCGTGAGCGACGAAGGGTTGTGCAGCTGACCCCAAAGGACCCAGTCACCACTGCAAGCAAACCCAACGATCCCTTACGGAGTGAAGAATGTTGCGCACCAGCAATCGAACATTGGCACTCGCTGCCGCCGGAGCACTCGCCCTTGGCCTAGCAAGTTGCGCCTCGGAGGACGGCGAGGCGGACCAAGACTCGGGCACCGAAACGGTCGGCTCCGAGGACGGCAATGCTGAGGACGACACCGACGAGCAGGACACAGACGACACAGCGGACACAGAGGACGAGGAGAACGGCACAGAAGACGCCGACGACACCGACGATGCGGAGGAACCGTCCGACGAGGTCCCCGCGATCGGGGTGCCGGAAGCCGGAGACTCCCTCGCCGTATTCGGCGTCGAACACGACGACGTCTTGTGGGTTCGCGAGTCGGCCGACCCCTCGGACACCGAGGTCGTGGAACTCGGGCCCTTGGAGACCGACGTGATCGCCACCGGTGAGACT
>JBMDWZ010000143.1:0-5077 GCA_048594865.1 Beutenbergiaceae bacterium | reverse complement strand
GACGGCCTGCACGACGGCGGCAGCTTCGGCCTCGTTGGAGCGGTAGGTGAAGATGACGTCGGCTCCGGAACGGATGAGGGCTTCCACGGCGCTGCGTCCAAGGCCGCGGTTTCCTCCAGTGACGAGGGCGATGGGTGCGGTAGTCATGGTTCTCCTTGTTGTGTGTGAATGGAGGGGTCTGATTCGAGTGGCGACCCTGGGGCGGGCTGCCGATTACCAGCCTGCGACCAGCCCCAGCGAAGAACCAGGTGACATGTACCCAGGGGATGACGCCCCCTGTTTAACGCCCGCCGCCCGCGGGATACTGAAGCGATGGACCTGAGCAACCTTGCCGAATTCCTGCGTACCCGCCGTGATCGGGTGCGCCCCGAACAGGTGGGATTGCCCGTTGGCCCCCGCCGCCGAGTCCCGGGGCTTCGCCGCGATGAGGTCGCACACCTGGCCGGAGCGTCCACCGATTACTACATCCAACTGGAGCGCGGCGGGGCTCAGCCCTCGGAGCAGATGACCGCCGCCCTGGCCCGCGCACTGCGCCTGTCCTCAGACGAACGCGACCACCTGTTCCGGCTCGCCGGCCGGCCCGTGCCCCAGCCATTTTCGACCAGCGCTCACGTGCACCCCGGCCTGCTCGACCTGCTCGATCACGTCGGTGACACCCCCGCCCGGGTGATCTCCGACGTCGGCGCGGTCCTTGCCCAAAACGCCATGGGCCGCGCTCTGCTCGGTCAGCCCGAGGAGGCCACCGGGCTACGCCGCAGCGGCATCTACCGGTGGTTCACCGAACCACAGGTGCGCGACATCTACCCCGCTGAGGATCACGACCATCATTCCCGGCAGTACGTCGCCGACCTGCGTGCGGTCACTGGGCGCCGCGGCAAGGACCCCGATATCAAGGAAATCGTGGAGAACCTGCTGCGCTACAGCCCCGAGTTCGCCGAACTGTGGGAGCGCCATGACGTCGGTGTGCGGCGCGGGGAGCGCAAGAAGATCGCCCACCCCGAACTGGGAATCATGGAGCTCAACTGCCTGTCCATGGTGAGCGAGGACGGGCGGCAAAAGCTCCTATGGTTCTCCGCCCCGCCGGGTACGCAGGCTGTGGACCAGCTGGCGATGCTGGCCACCATCGGTACCCAAGCCCTAAGCCCGAGTGATGAGCCGGCTAGCGAAACAGCCGCGCGTTAGCCCGATACTCGGTGAAATGCTCGCCATAGCGCTCGATTTCATAGGCGATCACTGACTGCCCGCCCTCGTGCGGAGGCACCGGTCGCGCCCACCGGTGATCGGCATCGAGGTGGATCGTCGTGGTCACTTGCCCATCGCCGTCGACGTCTATCCGCTCCACACTCGAGGTGGACCCGCTCACGCGCGTGGCGTAGATCGTGTCGGTCTCACACGGTGAGGGGAAGGCGATCCCGCTGATGTAGTTGGCCTCGGGAGTGAACCCGATCCGCTCACCGGATACCCCGTGATCGCGCACCACCCAGCGGCCATCCTGCAAAACCAGGGTGCGGTAGATCGCCTCATCGGGCTTGTCGCGTTCCCAATCTGCGTAGGCAATACCGGCCGACGACGGTCCAGGCCGAACGTAGAACAGTCGCCGTGAGTGGTGGGCTGGTGGTTCGGCGATCAATGGCGCGACCTCGGAGTCGATGAGCGGCAGGCCGACTGGCTCGTAGATGTTCGCCTCGATCGTGGGATCCACCGGGCAGGAGACGGCGCCGGTGACCAGGTCGATCTCCACATACCGGATGGCGCTGAAGGGTTGAGCGGGGTTATAGCTCCAGGCCACCCGCAGGGTCTGGTTAGCGGGCTCGCCGCTACCTGAAACATCGCCAGCGCTCCCGTGGGCCTCGGCGGTGATGAGGTAACACTGCCCCGCGGACTGCATGAACGGCACCCACGGCTGCCAGGTCACGGTCCCGGTGTGTTGGTCCACCGACAGCAGGCGCAAATGCCAGTTCAATGTCGCGATCCGAGAGAGAACCAGGAAGGTGTCTTGCTCATCGTCGGACAGGTGGGTGATCCGGTGAAGTTGGGTGTAGGAGATCTCGGCGGGCGCTTGTGCGTCTTGAGGGGGAGCGGTGGCCAGGGTGGCGAGATCGCCGCCGGCTTCACCGACGCGGGTGTAGACCACGTCGTCGTGGTTGTGGCGGGTCCACATCATCACCGGCCGCCGGCCGGGTCGGACCCACAAGGAGGGGACATTGTGGTCATCTGGCTGGGTTGTGCCGACAGTGATCCGCTCGGTGGTGCCGGTGGCGTGGTCGAAGCTGGTCGCCAGAATCGTGCCGTCCGAGGCGATCGCCCCGGCCACTGTGCGCCCTTGCTCGGGCAGGGTGGTGGCGATGGGGTGCACCCACCATTCGCCGATCGCATCGGGGATCACCATGTGCTTAACCGTGTTGTCCGCAACCACATTTTCCTCAACCACGTCGACTCCATTGTTTTCGGGTGGGGCGTGCGCCGTCATCGACCCTAAGCGGTGCCGGGGCACCGGGTGCGGAGTTCGGACAGTTCTAGACAGCGGCCGCCTCTGGTGCCGGGCTGCCAAGAGCGGGGGCCAAGAGGCGGGGCGGCTCAGGGCCCAGAAACCGCGCGAGTAAAAACGATTCAATCTGTGGTAGTTTGTCCGCTCATGTCGCCATATCACCGGCCTGCGGAGTTCGGTGACCGAGTGAACGGTGCGGGCGCCGGCCAGTTCCATCGGCCGTTCGGCGGGCGTGATCTGTTTGCTTGACGCACGAAACAACTGTTAACGAAGGAGTTAGCTGGATGTCGCAGTTCTTGCGAAATCTCGACCTAGGGGAGCGCGCCGCCGATCCTCGATTCAGCCAATCATGGGCCACCGTGCAATCCGCTGCGAGGGCCTCAGTTGAGTCGCCTATGCAGGGCTCGGACGTGACCGATCGGCTCTGCGGGTGGGGACACAACTACGGGTGTCCCGAGCACGGCGGAAAGCTGGATTTCCGTGAGGATCAACCCAACGTGCACCACTGCTCTGCCGGCGATCACAACCTGCACGGGGAGCAGTTCGATACCGGCTGGGCCTATGAGCGAAACATCCGGCTGCAAGCCCACCTCAATGCCTCCGCGGTTGCCGCGGCGGCTCAAGGGCCGGGCGTTCACAGCGAGCGTGCGGTAACGATCTTGTCTCAAATTGCAACGTTGTACCAAAGCATTCCCTTGCACGGCAACAAGGTGGGCCAGGCCAAGCTCATGCACCAGAGCCTGGAAGAAGCCGTCGCTGCCTGCACCCTGGCCCGGAGTTTTGAACTGGTGGAGCAGTTCATGACGGAGCAGCAACGCGAGCTCATTCGCACCGAACTCTTCGCCCCGATGGTCCAGGTGATCCAGGACCATCTGATGTACCGCACCCACAACATCGAGGTGTGGCACCTGGCCGGAATCGCCTCCCTGGCCGTGGCCCTGCGCGATCCCGAGCTGGCCAAAAGCACCCTGGAGGGCGAGCACGGGTTCCTGCATCAACTCGCCGATGGTGTGCGGGCCGACGGCTGGTGGTTCGAAGGGGCGCCGGGCTACCACTTCTACACCCTGACCGCCGCGCTCAACGGTGTGGAGGCCTATCAGGCCCTCGGCCTGCCGCAGACCGGTGCAGAAGTTCTAGAGCAGATGCTGCTAACGCCAATCGAGATGGCGCGCAATGACCTCACCGTTCCCGCGTACAACGACAACAACCTTGAAAACTCCGTCCCTCCAGGCATGACCATTCACGCCGACCTGTATTACCGGGGCGCGAAACTCTGCCCATCGGACGCAGTGGACCGATTTCTATCCTCGCAACTGTCGAAAGGGTTTGACCGCAGCACGATCGCGCATTTCGTGTACGCCGAGCCCCGCAGCGAGTCGGCGCCTGGCGACGGGTGGCCCATCGAACGCAAGAGCCGGTTCGACGCCAGCGGGTATGCGGTCTTGCGCCAACCCCACGCCCAAGACGGCCAAGAGCCCGATACCTGCCTGTACGTGAAGTACGGCCCGCACGGGGAGGGCCACGGTCAGGCAGACAAGCTCCAGATCGACCTCATGATCGACGGCGAGCGCGTGATCAGTGAGCCCGGAACCGACGTGTACACCAACCCGATCCATGACAGTTGGTACGTGCAGACGTGGTCGCACTCCACGCTGATGGTGGACCGCGCCCCGCAACCGGCGATCGCTGGGACGTTGCTGGGCCACCAACAGGTGGCCACGGACGCTATCGGCGTCATCGACACCCAAGTGGTCTTCGGTGATGAACCAGACCAAGAGGCGCTGTACATGATCTGGCAGATCTTCGACCCGGCGCTCACCGCCGCCTATGCCGGCGTGACCATGCGCCGAGTGCTCGCGATGGCACCGCCCGAGCTGGGGAACTACCTGCTGGACATCATGCTGGTTGGTTCCGATCGCCGTCGGACCCTGGATTTGATCACCCACGTGCGGGGGCAGGACACCGGCAAGCCCGGCCGCCCCACCGGGCGCAGGTTCATGATTCCCGAGTTCCGCGGCGTGCGGCACTTCCCCGAAAGCGGCGGCGACTCGACCTACGAGCTCACCGACAGCGGTAAGTCGTGGAGCCGGACGCACACCGGTGCCGATGAGGTAATGACGGCACTGACGCCGTCGAACCCTCCGCATGAAACCTGTGCCACCACGATCCAGCGGGTTACCGGCACCCAGGCGGCGTTCATCTCGGCGATGCCGCTAGGAGACGTGACCGTCTCCGGCATTACGCGCGCCGATGACGGAACTGTGCAGGTCACCGTCGATGGCCAGCAGCACCTGTGGCACTTCGGCGCCGATCTGCAGCCGGACCCGGCCGCGAAGCCGTGGACCGTGCCCCCAATTTCCCTTCAAATCAACGACTAAGCACACCATCGCCGGCATGCCGCCGGCACCGGAGTCAAGGAGGACTCAATGAACAACTCAACCCAACGCCTACCCCTGTCCAGACGCTCACTGCTGGTCTCCGCCGGCGCCATGGCGGGGCTGACCACCATGTCGATCGCGGCTTGCAGCGGAGACGAATCACCCACCGACAGCAACGATGAGCCCGATCCCGACCGGTTGCATGAGGCCC
>JBMDWZ010000142.1:0-2019 GCA_048594865.1 Beutenbergiaceae bacterium | reverse complement strand
TCGACGCGTCAGACCCAGCGCATGCGCCAGTTCGCTGCGCAACTCCTCGGCGGTGCGAGGGGTGGCATCGGAGCCGATCCATACCAGCAGCGCGTCCAGTTCATCGTCGCCGTAATCGCCCAGCGGGCGACCGGGCTGGATAGCCGGGCGCTCAGCGCGGATCCCGGCCAGCGGCGAGGGGGCGATCTCCGGGGCATTGAGCTTGCCCACGATCTGCTCTCCGCGCAGCGCCGAGAGGGTCGCATTGGTCGTCACCAGTGGGTCGTCCTCATCCATCACACTCGGCGGAGGCGCCGTCACCGGCTCGGCGGCCTTGCGGCCCAGCCGGTCGTTAACGATGTCACTGACCTGCGCGGCCACTTCATCCGCCACCTGTTGCGGGTCCATAAACACCGCGGTGGAGTACACCATCCGCACGTTCCAGCCACGGTTTTGCAGTCGCTGAGCCCAGTGCCGGTCGCGGATCCGCAGACTCGGCTCGTCCACGTAGTCCGAATCGTCGGTGAGGATCGCCAGCACCAGTTCCCCTGGCAGAGCCGGGTGGCCCACCGCCAACGGCAACCGCACACCGCTGGGGCGCCCGTACCTTGGAACCACGCGCAGGCCCCGGCGGCGCAGCCTGTCGGTGAGATCGTTGAGCAACGGATCGGGCGTCTGGTCGGTTTCGCTCAGCTCAAGTGGCGCGATGCCGTCCTGCGCAAACTGCAACACCGAACGCAACATCTCCGAACCGTCGTGCCGTAGCCGGTGCGGGTCCAGATCGGCGGCCGCAAAACAACTGACCACCGTCAACCGGTGCCGGGCCGCGTCCAGAGCATCGACGAGGTAGGCGGCACCATCGGGTCCGGAGATCGACCCAAAGCTGTGCAGTACCCGTCCGTGCGGGGTCTTGCCGAACCCGAGGCTCAGGATCACCGCGTCGCGGTGCAGCCCGGCGGCGGACTCCACCTCTACCACGGTGAAGGCCTCGGATCGGCTGCGATCAAAGAACGATTCCAGCGCCCGTGAACCCTGCACCGTTGAGGCCACGGCTTCGCGCACCCGGTCCGCGTGGCGGGTGTTAAGTGCGATCACCGCGAGTGACTCATCGGGGCGGCTGAGGGCGTGGTCGATGACCAGGTCCACCACCTGGTCGACCTCGGCTTGCACGCTCTCCACCACTTTGGAGTCCAGCGCCGGCATGCCCGCGCCATCGACCGTGTGCAGGCGGATCGGTGAGGGCCGGGGCGGGGCCGGAATCGGCCGGACCAGGCCCTCATAGCCGTGGCTGGTGAGGAACGCGGCGATCTCTGGGTCTTGATCCATCCGGTCACCGCGCAGGGTGATCGTGGGCAACCAGGACAGTGCCTGCACCAGCCCGGTGCCACCGCGCTTGGTGTCACCAAAGATGACCACTTGTTTGGCCCGGGCGATCGCCGCGATCGCGTGCTCCACGGGCAGGTGCGTGACGGCGTCGAGCACCAACAGGTCGATCTGCTCACCGGGCGGGAACACGGTGGGCACCACCATCGGGGGCACCAACCACACCGGCCGGGTGGCGGTGGCCGGTGGGCCGTACTTGGTGAGCATTTCCTTCAGGTCGGTCAGGCCGGTGTGCGCCGCCCGATACAGGGCCTGGGCTTGGTCCCGGTTGCGTTCGATCGCGCCGCGAACCCGGGTGCGCAGCGCGTGCAGCACGGCGATCGGCAGGGACTCGATGTGGCGCAGTTCGAGGCGTCGCAGTTCCCTGGTCACCTCGGCAAGGGAGTCGATGTCGATCTCCGACAGCGCCGGGTCGGTCGCGAGCATCTCTTCCAGGACGCTGGACCACCACGCCAGTTCAAACTCCGCGCCCACCAGTTCGGTGCTCACCCGCCGGTTGGTCAGGTCCCGCACCAACGGGGTCAGACCCTGAGAGTTCAACACCGCCAGCGCAGCCGCGCGCTCGGGCATCTGGCGCACGGCGTCATCATCGGCGCCCAACCGCTTGAGGTGGGTGGCCAGATCCGGCAGCTCCATGGCCCGCAGGTCCTGCTCCCC
>JBMDWZ010000141.1:0-1873 GCA_048594865.1 Beutenbergiaceae bacterium | reverse complement strand
ATAAAAGGGCGTCGTGGGCAGCCTAGTCCGGCCTTGATCTCGATCTGGTGTTTGGCAATCGGAATGTTGTCAATTTGTTCTCACTGAGCGATAGTCGCTAGATGACCGACATCGCCCCACCCCATCGCGATTCCTTCGAGTCGATCCGTCATGAGGACGAGGGCGCGGAGTACTGGTTGGCGCGGGAGCTAGGCTCAGGACCCATTGATCCAAGAGGCTCGATCTGATTCAGGCTCCTGAGGAGTCTGGATATGAGTGAGCTGTATTGGCTGACGGACGAGCAGATGGCTCGGCTGGAACCCTTCTTCCCCAAGAGCCACGGCAGGCCCAGGGTGGATGACCGTCGGGTGTTGAGTGGGATCATCTTCGTCAATCGCAACGGCCTGCGCTGGCGGGATGCCCCGGCGGCCTATGGGCCTCACAAGACCCTCTACAATCGCTGGAAGCGATGGAGCGAGGCCGGCGTCTTCGTTCGGATGATGGAGGGTCTGTCCGGCGCTCAGGCCGAACGCCGCACCGTCATGATCGACGCGACATACCTCAAGGCGCACCGCACGGCTTCGAGCCTGCGGGTAAAAAAGGGGGCCTCGGGCGGCTGATCGGACGCACCAAGGGCGGCATGAACACCAAGCTTCATGCCGTGACCGATGCCAACGGACGCCCCATCAGCCTGTTCGTGACCGCTGGCCAGGTCAGCGACTACACCGGCGCCGGCGCCCTGCTGGACAGCCTTCCCCAAGCTCAGTGGCTGCTCGGTGATCGGGGCTATGATGCGGACTGGTTCAGGGACGCCTTGCAGGCCAAGGGCATCACGCCCTGCATCCCTGGCCGCAAATCCCGGACCGACCCCATCCGTTACGACAAGCGCCGCTACAAGCGGCGAAACCGGATCGAAATCATGTTCGGCAGGCTGAAAGACTGGCGGCGGGTCGCCACGCGCTACGACCGCTGCCCGACCGTCTTCCTGTCCGCCATAGCCCTCGCCGCTACGGTCCTGTTCTGGCTATGAGTCCTGAGCCTAGCCACACCACACCAACAACTCGTCGCACACGCGACGGCGTGCCACCGTATTCTGTACATCCGCTCGGGTGGTCACGCACAATTCTGCATGAGCGCATACATTAGAGCGCCCACCTGCGCGAGGGTTTCGATCTTTAACTCGCCCGGCGCACCAGGCGGTCGTAGTCGTCAGCGAGGCCCAGGCTGATGTCGCCGGGGGTGAAGCGGTATTCGCCCACCTGCCCCACGGGTGTGATCTCGGCGGCAGTGCCGGTCAGGAAGCACTCGGTGAAATCGGACAGCTCCTCGGGGCGGATGTGACGCACCACCACCTCGATTCCTTTCCGCTCGGCCATCTGGATCACAGTCTGGCGGGTGATGCCGTTCAGGATGGCGTCCACCGGCGGGGTGTGCAGCACGCCGTCCCTCACGAAGAACACGTTGGCGCCCGTGGCCTCGGCCACATAGCCGCGCCAGTCCAGCATCATGGCGTCGGAAAAGCCGTTCCGCTCGGCGGCCATCTTGGACAGAGTGCAGATCATGTAGAGGCCGGCCGCCTTGGCCGTCGAGGGTGCGGTGGCGGGGTCCGGCCGTCGCCACTTCGCCCATTCCAGACGGATGCCCTTTTTCTTGGCCTCGGCGTCGAAATAACTGGGCCATTCCCAAGCGGCGATGGCCACGCGGGTCTTGTTGGGAAAGGCCGAGACGCTGAGCTGTTCGGGGCCCCGGAACGCCACGGCGCGGACGTAGCAGTCCTGGAATCCCATCCTGGCGCACAGGGCGCGCTTGGCCTCGTCCAGTTCGGCGACGGTGTAGGGGATCTCGAAATCCAGCATCTGCGCCGAGCAATGCAGACGCTCCGAATGCTGGGTGA
>JBMDWZ010000140.1:0-1936 GCA_048594865.1 Beutenbergiaceae bacterium | reverse complement strand
GCGCGGGCAGCGCGGCGATTGCCTGCTCCCAGAACTCGGCATTGCGCGCCAGCGGATACCTCGTGCCCTGGGCGTCCCAGGAGAACACGTGCACGGCCGCCAGGGCGTCGCCGAGGATGCCCAGTTCTTCCCGGGCGGTGTTGATGTCCACGCCGGGGCGTGGCTGCCAGTAGCTCTGCAGTGCCGGGCTGGGTGACTGACGGCGCTGGGCCACCTCACCCAGGAGTCGGGCGGTGGACTCCCCAGTGTCGGTCAGGGTGTTGAGGTGGAACTCCAGTGCGAGCGTAAGCCCGCGCTCCGCGGCCTGGTCGGCGGCGCGGGCGATGCGGTCGGTGACGTCGGCTCGCTCGGCCTCGGTGACGTCTGCCGAGCCCTGCTCGCCGGCCCAGATCCTGACCCGGCTTGCACCCAGGCCGGCCGCAGTGTCCAACCAGGGCTCGACGTCGTCGTCCTGCGCCCGCCAGTACGCCCCGTAACCCTCCAGTCGCAGACCGGCGGCCTCACTGGCATTGCGGGCCAGGTCGATCGCGCCCGCGTCGCCAGGGGGCACGTGTGCATCTCCGGTCCATGACAGCGCGGTGACTCCCGCGGACGTGGCAGTGGCGATGACCTCTTCGATGCTCAGATGCCGGAAGGTCACGCTCATCAGTCCGATTTCGAATGACACGCTGCAGGCTCCTCGTTGATGCCGGTGTGGGACACAGTCGAGCGTAGAGCACGTGACCGGGCGCGGGCGCGTGCGGGTTAGGCTCAGCGGGCGGGCCGAACCGATCCAAGGAGTGTGCTGGGTGAACCTATACCTGCGGATGATCGCCATGTTCCTCACCAGGCGCCGGCGCAAGCCGCTGGACCTGTGGGACGTGGCACGGATTGATTTCCGAGTGAGCCCGAGCGATCTGGACGTGCTCGGCCACATGAACAACGGCAAGTACCTAACCCTGATGGACCTCGGCCGGGTCGATTGGCTGACGCGTGCGGGCTTCTGGGCCAAGTTGAAGACCCGCGGCTGGTACCCGGTGGTGGCGAGCCAGACGGTGACCTACCGCCGCTCCCTTGAGCCGGGGCAGAGGTTTGAGTTGTGCACCCGGATGCTGGGGTTCTATGAGGGTTCCTCGTTCGTGGAGCAAACCTTCGTGCGCGACTCGCGCGTGTATGCCCAAGCGATCGTGCGGGCGCGGTTCCGCAAGCGCTCCGGGGGCCGCGTGGAAATGCATGAAATCGAGGAACTGGCCGGGGGCACCCCCGAAGGCTTACAGGTGCCGTCCTGGGTGCAGCAGTGGGCTGATTCCACCACGATCCTGCCGGACACCTTCGAGGCCGGCAGCGTCTAGCCAGGGCGGTAGCGCTGTCAAATAAAAAGCCCTCCCGGCCGGTGCTGTGCAGCGGCCAGGAGGGCTTTTCGACAAGTCGGGGTGACAGGATTTGAACCTGCGACCTCCTCGTCCCGAACGAGGCACGCTACCAAGCTGCGCCACACCCCGAAGAAGCCTGGTCAGGATAGCCGAGGCACCCGCCCCAGGTGAAATCGGGTCGGCGCTACGGCCGTGAAGGTGGCTTAGCCCACGTTTCTGCTGAGTTGTTTACAGTGCCGCGGTGAGCGTCATGAGGGTCGCTTCCGGGCGGCAAGCGAACCGCACCGGGGTGTAGGGGGAGGTGCCCAGCCCGGCGCTCACATGCAGCCAAGCCGAGTCCTGCCCGCCGACCTCATCTGGACGCGGCCCAGGCCAACCGTGCACCCCACGGGCGCGTCCGGTGTCCAGGTCGCAGTTGGTCACCAGGGCGCCGTACCCCGGGATGCGCAGCTGCCCGCCGTGGGTGTGGCCGCCAACGATCAGGTCGCAGCCATCGGCGTGCATGGTGTTCAGGACGCGTTGGTAGGGCGCGTGCGTCACCCCGATGCTCAGGATCGAATCGGACGACGGCGTGGACGACGACG
>JBMDWZ010000014.1:0-2928 GCA_048594865.1 Beutenbergiaceae bacterium | reverse complement strand
CCGGGTGATGAGCACCCCGACGAGGTCGCCTGGCTGCGCCAGCAGCTCTGAATTACGTCCCGGCTTCCAACGGGCACACCGGGCCCGCTACTGCCAGAATCGGGATCTTGATGGGGAAGGGCGGCGATGATGGCGGATCCGAAGCAAACAGCGCAGCAGGCCGGGCGTAAAGCCCAGCGCAGCACCACGATGCGGGTGATGGCGCGCGCGGGTCTGGCCACCAGCGGGCTGATGCACCTGATCCTGGGATTCATTGTGATCCGGATGGGGATCCCCGGTGAGGACGAGGGCGAAGAGGCAAGCCAGTCCGGTGCGCTCGCCCAGGTCGCGGAGCAGCCAGGCGGTGAGGTGGTTCTCGGTATCGCCGCGGTGGGGCTGTTGAGCCTGAGCCTGTGGCAAGTGCTCACCGCGATTTTCGGCCAAGACGCCGCCGAACGCGTCAAGGGTGCCGGAAAGGCCGTGGTCTACGGGGTGCTCGGGGTGCTCGCCGGGCGATATGCCCTAGGAATGGGCGGCGGTGGCACCGACGAAGAGGGTCTGACCGCTCGGGTGATGGGCGAGCCGTGGGGACCGTACGCCGTGGGCGCCGTGGGGCTCGGCATCGCCATCGCCGGGATCGTGCACATCGTGATCGGCGTGCGCGCCGGCTTCGAAAAGACCATTCGGACCAGCAGCAAACCGGCGGTGGCGCACACGGTACGCACCCTGGGCCGGGTGGGGTACATCGCCAAGGGTGTGGCGCTAGGTGTGCTCGGCGGCCTGTTCATCACCGCTGCCCTGACCGCCGACCCCGAGGAGGCCGGCGGCCTGGATGAAGCGTTCGCGACCATCGGGTCCCAACCCTTTGGCTCGGTGCTGCTCATCGTTACCGGCGCCGGGATCGCCTGCTTCGGGCTGTTCAGCTTGGCGCGCTCGCGCTACGAAAAGCTCTAGCCGGTCAGTCGGCGATCGCCTCGTTCGCGGCGTTCTGGGCCTGCTCCAACGCGTCCTCAACCGGGATCCGCCCGGCGAACATCTCCTGCAGGATCGGCGTCATCTCCAGGGCGCCGGCGTTCGCGCGCGGTCCCAAGGGAGCGCTCACGGTGTCGCCCTCGGCGGCCTCAATGAACACTGACACGTCCACATCTTCATCGGCCCAGTAGTCCACGAACGACTGCTGCGCATCGACCGCGCCGGGGAACGCCGCACCGCTTTCACCCAGCGGCTGTTGGCCCTCGGGGGTGGCGAGCCAGCGCAACACTTCCATGGTGGCTTCTTCGTTGCCGGTGTGGGCGTTACCGACGGCCGAGACCCCGTGCACCACGCTGACCCGGCCCTGCGGTCCCTCAACCTTGGGAGCGATATCCCAGTCGAAGTCGGCGTCGGCGAGCGGCGGCAGTGAGTAGGGCCCGGACTGGAACAGCGCCAGACGGCCCTGGACGAACAGGTCGCGGGAGAAGTCACCGTTCTGGTTCGTGTCCGCCGCCGAGGGTGCCACGTGATCGGTGTTGATGAGATCCACGAGGTACTGGAAGGCCCCAACTCCCTCGGGGGAGCTGAAGGTGTACTGGTCGTTCTCGTCCTGGAACTGCCCACCGTTTTCGGCGAGGAAGTCCAGCCAGATCGCCTGCAGGTCGGCCTGGGCGTTGAACCCGAAGGTTTCGATGTTCTCGGGATCAAAGTCGGGGTCGTTGGCGGTGTTGCCATCGGAGTCCACTGTCAGCTCCAGCGCCGCTTCGCGCAGGGTGTCGTTGGAGCCCGAGGGGTCCCAGGTGAGGTCGCTGGGGTCGATGCCAGCCTCCTCAAGCAGCTCGACGTTGTAGAACAAGGCGATCGAGTCCCACAGTTGCGGCACACCCCACTGCACGTCATCGCGGGTGTAGAGCTCCACAACCGAATCGGTCAGAGATCCGGGGTTCTCGTTCACGATCTCGCTGAGGTCCAACAGGTCGCCGTTGTCGGCGTAGATCCCGAAGTTGGAGGTGTTGGTCCAGAAGATGTCGGCCATCGTGCCGGAGCTGATGTCTTGGGGCAGGCGCTCCCAGTAGTTCGCCCACGGCACCACTTCCACATCGACCTCGATGTCGGGGTTCTGCTCGTTGAACAGTTCGAAGGACTCCTCGTAGGCGCTCGCTGCCGCCTCGTCCCACAACCGGAACACGACGGTCCCGGAGGCTTCGCTCTCGCCGTCGCCGTTCCCGGATCCGTTCCCGGAATTGCCGCCCGAACCCGGGGAGCAGGCCGCCAGGATCAGCGCGGCGCTGCCTGCGAGCGCGGTGGTGGCGATGAGACGACGGGACCTAGCCATGAGAACTCCTCTGCTGGACATGCGTGAGGGCAAATCTAACCCCTGAGGTTGGGCTTTGACTCGAGCACTGAGGCCGTCTCACCTTTCGACACGATAACGATCGGAGTCAAAGCCACCCGTTGCGTTGGGCGAACCTGGCTGCCTCGACCTTGGTCGTGGTGCCGGTCTTGCCGATCGCAGAGGACAGATAGTTGCGCACGGTCCCTGGAGACAGGTGCACGTTGGTGGCGATCTTGGCCACCGGCACACCCTCCAGGGCCTCGCGCAGCACGTCCCGCTCCCGGTCGGTGAGCGGGTTGGATCCACCGGTCAACGATTCCGCGGCCAGGCTCGGGTCGACCACCCGTAGGCCCTGATGTACCCGGCGTACCGCCTCGGCGAGCTCGGTCGCGGGGGTGTCCTTGACGACGAATCCGCTCGCCCCCGATTCCATCGCACGGCGCAGGTAGCCGGGGCGGTCGAAGGTGGTGACGATCAAGGACCGGATGTCCGGCGCCTGGCTGCGCAATTGCTCCGCGGCCGTAATCCCATCCATCCCCGGCATCTCAATGTCCAGCAAGCACACATCCGCCTGGTTGCTCCTAGCGGCGTCCAGCACCTCATCGCCGCGCCCCACTTCGGCAACCACGGTGAGATCTGAC
>JBMDWZ010000139.1:0-8887 GCA_048594865.1 Beutenbergiaceae bacterium | reverse complement strand
GCGACGGCGTTTCACGAACGCAGCCATGGTGAATCGTTCCTGGACCTACTCACCTCGCGGGCGAGTATTCCGGGGCTGTGGTTGCTCGATGAGCCCGAATCGGCGCTGTCCTTCACGGGTTGCCTGGCGCTCTTGCGGCTCCTGGGCGAGCTCATTACCGATGGCTCGCAGGTGGTGTTGTCCACCCACTCCCCGGTGCTCGCGGCGCTCCCGGGCGCCACCGTGCTCGAGCTCGGCGATTGGGGCATCCGCAACTGCAAATGGGAGCACCTGGACTTGGTGCGCCACCACAAAGACTTCTTGGCGGCGCCGCAGCGGTACCTGCGGCATCTGGTTTAGGGCCGCTGTTCGCGCGTTACTCGGCGGGTGGCTGCTGCCCGGGTTCCTGCGGGCCAGGCGTCTGGGGACCTGGCGTCTGCGGGCCAGGCGTCTGAGGACCGGAGTGCTGCGGCCCAGGCGGCTGGGAACCGGCCTGCGGCGACCCGGCCTGCGGCACGTGGGTGTTCGGCTGCTGGGTTTCCCCGACCGAAGCGACCTGGTCCTGCGGCAGCTGAGGCTGGGCGCCCGCGGCGATCTCACGCGGTGAACGCACCGGAGGCTTGGTACTGATCGAGCGGCGCTGAGAGGACAGCCACACTGGGCGCGGCTTACGCTTGGTCACCGGGATGAACACCTCGGCAAGCTCTTCCTGGTTCAGCGTTTCGCGTTCCAGCAACGCCAGGGCCAAGTCATCGAGCACCTGGCGGTACTCCATGAGAATCTCCCATGCCTCATCGTGGGCCGCCTCGATGAGGCGGCGCACCTCGGAGTCCACGCTGCCGGCCACGTCCTCGGAGTACTCCCG
The DNA here is from genome assembly GCA_048594865.1 of Beutenbergiaceae bacterium. Classification (GTDB taxonomy): domain Bacteria; phylum Actinomycetota; class Actinomycetes; order Actinomycetales; family Beutenbergiaceae; genus CALKWS01. The sequence continues at coordinate 8,043 of JBMDWZ010000139.1, read as the reverse complement.
TTCGTGGCCCAGATCCCGGCCCAGGAACACTTCACCGGAGGACTGCCCGAGCTTGATCGCCCCGACCCGTTCGCTCATTCCGAACTCCTTGACCATCCGGCGGGCGGTCGCGGTGGCCTTCTCAATGTCATTGGAGGCACCGGTGGTGGGGTCGTGGAAGATGATCTCTTCGGCGACCCGGCCGCCCATCGCGTAAGCGAGCTGGTCCAGCAGTTCGTTGCGGGTGGTGGAGTACTTGTCTTCGGCGGGCATCACCATCGTGTAGCCCAGCGCCTTGCCGCGCGGCAGGATCGTGACCTTAGTGACCGGGTCGGTGTACCGCAGCGCAGCGGCCACCAGGGCGTGACCACCCTCGTGGTAGGCGGTGAGCTTGCGCTCGGATTCGTTCATCACCCGGGTCTTCTTCTGCGGGCCAGCGATGACACGGTCGATCGCCTCATCCAGGGCACCGTTGGTGATGAGCTCCCCGGCGGTACGCGCGGTCAGCAGTGCGGCCTCGTTCAGCACGTTCGCCAGGTCCGCGCCGGTGAACCCCGGAGTGCGGCGGGCCACGGCCACCAGGTCCACATCGTCCGCGATCGGCTTGCCCTTGGAGTGCACCCGAAGGATGGCCTCGCGGCCCTTGAGGTCCGGTGCTTCGACGGTGATTTGACGGTCAAAACGGCCCGGGCGAAGCAACGCCGGGTCCAGGATGTCGGGCCGGTTGGTGGCCGCGATCATGATGACGTTGGTGGTCGCGTCGAACCCGTCCATCTCCACCAGGAGTTGGTTCAGGGTCTGTTCGCGCTCGTCGTGACCGCCGCCCATGCCGGCGCCACGTTGGCGCCCGACGGCGTCGATCTCATCAACGAAGATGATCGCCGGGGAGTTGGCCTTCGCCTGCTCGAACAGGTCGCGCACCCGGGAGGCGCCCACACCCACGAACATTTCCACGAAATCCGAACCGGAGATCGAGTAGAACGGCACCCCAGCCTCACCGGCCACGGCACGCGCCAGCAGTGTCTTACCCGTCCCGGGTGGGCCGTACAGCAGCACGCCCTTGGGGATCTTTGCGCCCACGGCGAGGAACTTCGCGGGATCGGCGAGGAAGTCTTTGATCTCCCCCATCTCTTCCACGGCCTCTTCGGCACCGGCAACGTCGTCGAACTTGACCTTCGGGGTTTCCTTGGTGACCTGCTTGGCCTTGGATTTACCGAAGTTCATCATCCGGCTGCCGCCGCCCTGCATCCGGGACAGGATGAACCAGAACACACCGATGATCAGGGCGATCATCAGGAACGTCACCAGGAACGAGGACCACCACGGGGTCTGCGGAACCTCGGAGTTGTACCCCTCAGCGAGGTCTGCGGAGGTGATCGCATCGATGATCCCCGGGCCTTGAGGCTGGGTGTAGTAGAAGTACACCTCCGTGCCCTTGTCCTGGAATTCCTCCGCGAGCACCAGGTCCACACGCTGCTGACCGTCGGTGATGAGCACCTGCTCGACGGTCTCGTCGGTCCCCAGCAGGTCCATACCGGTGGAGGTGTCAATCTCCTCGGGGCCACCGCCGGAGAAGAACCGGAAGGACAGCCACAGCACCGAAAGTGCGATCAGGACCCAAATGAATGGACCCCGCAGTATCTTCTTGAGGTTCATGATCCGGGGAGACGCCCCGCCCTTCCTGCTTTGGGTGCTCGAGGCTTGACGCTATACGACGTTTGCCGCTTCATCCCCGCGTGTTCGCCCAGGGCGTCGACGTTTGGGCGCACATGTGGCACACACCACAGTTCGCGCGCGCCGGTGCGGCACTCCGGGCGGGAAATCACCGACTAGTTCTCATACACGTGCGGCGCGAGCGTGCCCACGAACGGCAGGTTCCGGTACCGCTCGGCGTAGTCCAGCCCGTAGCCGACGACGAACTCGTTGGGCACATCGAACCCGACGTACCGCGAATGGATCTGCACCTTGGACGCCTCGGGCTTGCGCAGCATCGTGGCGACCTCCAGGGACGCGGGCTCGCGGGAGCGCAGATTGCCCAGCAGCCAGGACAGGGTAAGCCCGGAGTCGATGATGTCTTCGACCACCAGCACATGCCGGTTGTGCACGTCGGTCTCCAGGTCCTTAAGGATCCGCACCACCCCGGAGGACTTGGTGCCCGACCCGTAGGAGGAGATATCCATCCAGTCCATCGTCACGTCGCTGTTCAGGCGCCGGGACAGGTCGGCCATGACCATCACCGCGCCCTTGAGCACACCGACGAGGAGCACTTCCTTGCCCTCATAGTCGGCGTCGATCTGCGCGGCCATCTCATCCAGCCGGGTGTGCAGTTGCTCCTGAGTTAGGAGGATCTCTTTCAGATCATCACCCATGGTGGTGGCGTCCACGCGTTTACTCCTCGGTTGTGGTTGAACTACTCAGCACTAGGTTCCCACATCGACGGGTGGCGTGAACCATGCCCGGAAGGTGAATGGGACCTTGCCCGCGCCACTTCATCACCAAGCCGTCCAGCGCCTCGATGTGGGTATGGCCCAAGGCCCCGGCGGTGGCCCCGGCAGCGAGCGCCGCCTGCGCCAGCGCGCGAGTGCGGACCGGGCGGGCGGCGCGGGCGAGTTCTTCAGCATCCAGGACGACGACGTCGCCCGCCTCGGGCTCGGCGACGCTCACCTTGGCAAGCAGTTCGGTGGCGAGGCGATCGAGATAGTCGGCGTCTGCGCGTACCTGCTCGGCGGTGCGAGCCAGCGCCTGCGGCACACCGGGACCCAGCGCGTCAGCTAATGCCGGGAGTGCGTGTTCGCGGACCGCAGCGCGGGGCAGCGCCGCCCCATCGGCCTGCCGCCAGGGACCGTCCGCCTGGTTGGAGGGGTCATGCCAGGGCGTGAGGTTCGCCTGTGCACACGCGGCCTCGGTTTGGGTGCGAGTGATACCCAGTAAGGGCCGCAGGTAGCGGCCGCGCCGGGGCGCCATGCCTGCCAGCGCCCGGGCACCCGATCCACGGCCCAGCGCGAGCAGTACGGTCTCGGCCTGATCGTTGAGAGTGTGACCCAGCAGGATCATCGCGATGTTGTGGCGGGTTGCCGCATGGTCAAAGGCCGCATAGCGCAGCGCTCGCGCTGTGCCTTCTGGACCCTGGCCTTCGCCCCTGAGCACTGGTTGTTCCTCACAGTCACGTGGACCCAGGGTGAGCGCCGGGTCTAGGCCCAGGTCGGCGCACTGTTGCGTGGCCGTCGCGGCGACTTGCTCCGAACCGTGCTGCATGCCGTGGTCCACGCTGATCGAGCCGGCCCGCAGGTCCAGTCGTGGGGCCTCGAAGGCGGTAGCGGCGGCCAGGGCCAGGGAGTCGGCGCCACCGGAACAGGCCACCGCTACCAGGTCACCGCCGGACAGGTGGCCTTGGGAGATCGCCTCGCTCAGGCACTGGCGCACCGCGCGACGAACAGCGGCCGTAGCCGGCGGCATGCTCGGCATCGTCGGTGGGCGCCTAGCCGTGCACCCGGGCCACCCAGAGCGCCGGGTCGGCGATCTCGGCGGCGGTGGGCAGTTGCTCCGGCGCGCTCCACACGGCGTTGAGGCCGTCGTGGCCAACATCGGCGATCACGGCCCGCACAAACTTCGCACCACGGCGGTACTGGGCCAGTTTGGCGTCCATCCCAAGTAGCCGGCGCAGCAGGTTTTCGATCGGTCCGGGTGAGGTGCGGCGTTTGTCGAAGGCCTTGCGGATCTGCGCGACCGCGGGCACCACATCGGGGCCCACCTCATCCATCACCACATCGGCGTGCCCTTCCAGCAGGGACATCAACGCCACGGCCTGGTCCATGAGTTCGCGTTCGTCATCGCTGAGCACCGCATCGAGAAGGGGACCACTGGACGGCGCGTTCGAATCGTCGTCGGACGCTCCGCTAACAACGTCGGGCAGGGCACTGATCATGGATCGCACCCGGTCTTCGGCCCCGTCGGAGGCCAGCACGCCGGACATCAGCTTGCGCATGGTGGCCGCCAGGTAGTCGGCGAGCCAGGGCGCAGCCGCGCCCTGCAGGGCGTGAGTTTGCTCGTGCAACGCCACCCACAAGTGGAAGTCGGGGCCGGGTAGTTCCAGCTCTTTTTCGACCTTCAGAATATTTGGGGCCACCAGCAGCAGCCGGCCGCCGGTCTCGGTGGCGAAGGGATCGTATTGGCCCAGCACCCGGCTAGCGAGCAGCGGCAGCACCACGCCCAGTTCTTCGCCGGCCACGCGCGCGGCGTGCCGGTTCGGCGGGGCGGGCAGCACGCCGTCGGTGATGTGGGCGAAGGTGGCGATGTTGGAGTCGATCCAACTGGGCCGGTCCACGATGTAGGTGGCGACCTTCGCACTGGCCGCGGCCGCATCGTGCAGACCGGTGACCTGCCCAACGAAGTCCGGGGCCCTACTGGCGGCACTGCGCAACGATTCCACGAGCAGCGCGGCCTGCGCCCGGTCGATCTTTGGGCCGGCGGGCACGAGGCTGCGGGCGCGGCGCCCCGCGATGCCCCAATCGACGGCTACCTCTTGGGTCTGTGCGGCTGCGGTCATGGGCACCAGCCTACGTCTCAGGAGCACCCGCACGCGGCGAGCCGGGCGGCCCAGTCATCCACGGCCAACCGGGCCAGGTATCCCCCGCCGACTTCGAAGTCACCGGTGAGCACGGTGAAGGCGAGCAGACGCCCATCGACCGTGTGCACCAATCCGCTCAGGGACACCACCCGCGGCAAGGTGCCGGTCTTCGCGGCCACCAGACCGGCCGCCGTCGTCCCGCTCATTCGGTTTTGAAGTGTGCCTTCCAATCCGCCGACCGGCAGTCCGCGGATCGCATCGGCCAATTGCGGGTGTTCGCCCGAGGCCGCAAGCATCACGGTCTGGGTGAAGATTGTGGCGTTGGTGTCGCTCAGGGAAGACAACCCCGAGACGTCGACGAGTTCGACTCCCTCGGTGTCCACGCCCATGCCCTCCAGGACCTGCAGCACGGCGAGCCCGGCTCCGGCGAAACTGGGCTCTTGGCCGACTTCCAGGGCCACCATCCGTCCGATCACTTCGGTGAGCGGGTTATCGGACCACTGCAGGTTGTAGGCGACCATCTCCCCCAGGGGTGCCGAATGCACCTCGCCGATCACTTGATCGCCGCTGGGCTCACCGCGGCTGACGTCGGCGACGGTGATGTCCAGGTCCTCCAGGCGGTCGGCGAAGACATCCGCGGCGTGCATGGCCGGGTCTTCCTGGCGGGCATCGGTGCCCTCCTGGCGGCCCAGGTCGACCGCGATCGGCATGATCGGCATCGCCCAACCGCCGGCCACGTCTACGTCATCCCAGTTCGGGGCCAGCAGCGGGCCGGTGAACTGATCCGCGGCCAACACCAGGGAAACCTCCGTGGTGCCGGCGGCAGCTAGCTCGTCTGCAACCTGCTGCGCCAGGTCCGCCATCCCTGCATAACCACGCACGTTGCTGGGGTCGCCCTCCTCTTCTGCCAAGGTGATGTCGCCACCGGCGACCAGAGTGATCTGCCCGGCACCGTCGTCGAGCACGCTGGTGGTGAAGGTGTGCGCGGGTCCGAAGGTTTGCAGTGCGGCGACGCCGGTGAGAAGTTTCATCGCCGAAGCCGGCGGGCGCGGGTCATCGGCGTTCTCGGCCAGCAGCACCTCCCCGGTAGCAACGTCGGTGATCATTACCGAGGGGTCGGGGCCAGCGCGGTCATCATCGAGGAGAGAGTCGGTGAGGCTGGACAGTGCTTGGGCTGTGGGCAGCGGGGCGCCGTCATCGAGGCCGGGGGCCGATGAGCTCAGATCTGAGGTGGTGACTGGTTGCGCTTGCGGGAACGGGTCCTGCTCCGGCCATGGTTCGTCATCGGTGAGGAAACCGGGGACCACGTCGCGCACATCCAGATAGAGGTAGCCAGAAAGCAGCACGAGTAGGGCGAGGATCGGGAACAGCCGACGACGACGACGTTTGCGTGCCCGCGCCTTCGCGGCCGCCTTCGAATCGGTCAATGTGGTGTCCCTTTCGGCGTTAGCCAGGTCACGTTCGGAGCGTACGTCCACCGCACAGCAAAAGGTTAGGCCACACTAGGGGCAGTAGACACCAACGATCTTGGAGCACTGGCCGTGGAATTCGACGTCACCATTGAAATCCCCAAGGGACACCGAAACAAATACGAGGTAGACCACGAAACCGGCCGTATCCGCCTGGACCGGATGCTGTTCACCTCAACCCGGTACCCCGATGATTACGGATTCATCGAAGGAACCCTCGGTGAAGACGGCGACCCGCTCGACGCTCTGGTGCTCCTGGAAGAGCCGACCTTCCCCGGTTGCCTGATCCGCTGCCGGGCGCTGGGAATGTTCCGCATGCGCGATGAAGCCGGCGGCGATGACAAGGTGCTGTGCGTGCCTAAGGCCGACCAGCGGGCCAGCTGGCGCGGCGACATCGACGACGTGTCCGAATTCCACCGCCTGGAGATCCAGCACTTCTTTGAGGTGTACAAGGACCTGGAGCCCGGTAAGTCCGTTGAGGGCGCGCACTGGGTGGGCCGCGAGGAGGCCGAGGCGGAGATCGCGCGGTCCTTCAAGCGCGCCGAAGACACCGGGTACTCACACCCCAACCCCAGCATCAGCGGGCACTGATTTAGCAGTAAGCCTCGGGCGCGCGTTCGGGTCTTGCGTCGATTCCGCAGCGCCGTCCTTCGCCTGCAGCTCGCCGATCAACTACTACTCGCGATCAACAGCAGACGCACTAATGACGCGGTCATAGACCTCGCCGTCGATTAGCCCGTCATCCGCAGCACGCACAACATCGTCTATCGATCCAGGTACCTCAAAGCGCAGGTCGTCGAAGTAATCGTGTTCCTGGGGCTTGCGAGCCACATACTTCCACCGCGTGAGCTGGTCGATCACCTCATCGCATGACAACTCCCCCACCGAATACCGCAAGCAAATCTCATACGGGTCAGCACCCGCGAACCCCTCCCGGGCCGCCGGCACTTTCTGCGCGGCCTTCAAGGCACTGGACAGACTCGGCTGACTGATCCCTAGTGCCTGGGCGAGCTGACGCTGGGTGCCACCTAACCCCGCCAACCGCGATAACTCGCGGCGGTAATCCATCTGCCCCAGCAGTGTGCGCCGCCGCAATTCGCGGGCCTTCTTCGCTTCAACTGCGTAATCCACAGTAGCCATCTGCAACCCTCCCTATAGGCCACTCTATCGACTTTGATAGGTAGGGCTATATCGCCTCGGCATCGACTCGCACATCCCTGAGAGAGCTACCTAGGCTCTGGGCCCCTCACAGGCTGAACTCTCGGCCCTCCTCCGCCACGAGGGTTCACGCCACACAGTCCTACCTCAGGTTGCAGGTCCTTCAAGAATACGTACAGTAGGCCGAAATTTTCCCGACGTTCCGTCATTTCGGTGGTCGCGAATCATGCGATTTAGGAGCTCAAATGAGCACGACTTCACCCGCCCGAAAGGCCATCCTCCTCGCCATCCCCGCTGCGTTGTTTCTCGCCGCCTGCACATCCCCAGATGACGGTGAGGAGTCTGCGCCCACGAGTACGGAGACAACCACTGAAGCCGAGGACAACTCATCAGACGAAAGCGGTAGCGGCACTCCAACAGAGGACGGCGACACCGATAGCGATGGTGACGCTGCAGAACTCGACTTTAGCCCCGAAGAGCAGGCTGGGGATTTTCCCGACGGTGACGTCGGAGCGGTGATGACCGACCTGCGTCACGACGGGCACAGCGGCTACGAGCGTTTGACGTTCGAGTTTGCAGAAGGCGGTCCGAGCAGTTTCCAAGTTGCCACGACAGATGAAGCGATTGTGGGGATGACCGACACCGAGGACCAACTCGAGGGCTACTACGTCGTCGAGGTCACCTTTTCGGGGATGGACCATGAGGCAGTGCCCTCCCACGAGCCAGATTTGGGCGGTGGCGCATCGTGGGAACCAGACTCCTCCCTTATATCTGAAGTGATCCTTGGCAACATGTTCGAGGGCGAGGGACTCTACTACATCGGACTGGAATATGACGCAGCGTTCGAAGTCACCCAGGACACAGACCCAG
>JBMDWZ010000138.1:0-9445 GCA_048594865.1 Beutenbergiaceae bacterium | reverse complement strand
ATCCCAAGGAGGGCCGACGGCGAATGCGGTCGTTGCGTAGGCGCGTACTGGGTAACGACGTGGCGATGTGGGCGCAGACGTTCCTCGATGACCTGCGGTCTCACAACGGCTGGCAATCCGGCGACGGGCACACCTCGTGAGTAACGAGCCGAGCGACCCGGAGAAGCTCACGGGCGCGCTGGAAGACTTGGCGAAGAAGGAGCGCATCCTCATCGCCTTGGACTTCGACGGCGTCCAACTCGCCCTAGTGTCCGGTCGCCCCGCGCAAGACCTGGGCGAGCTCGCCACCCCACCAGCGGGCACATGGCTAGTCGGATCCCACGGGGCCCAGCGCGCACAGGTTGGCAAAGACGGATCAGTCACCCAGGTCCCATTCGAGTTGAGCGACGACGAAGCCGAACTGCTCGCCACCGTCACCCAGGCGCTGGAGAAGATCGCCGCCGAACGCGAATTCGCTGACGCTTGGGTGGAGCACAAACCTGCGGCCGCGGCACTGCACACCCGCGAACTCGCCGCCCGGGACGCCGAATCGGCGCAGCGGGCGTTGGCATTCGCCCTCGCCGGCCCCGGTTCGCTGCCCGGCACCTACGCCCAACCCGGTAACCAGGTGGTGGAAATCCCGGTGGTGCAAGCGACCAAGGGGCAGGCTGTCGCCGAACTGCGCCACCAGTTGCGCACCCAAACTGGCTCCGCGGTGGCCGTGCTGTTCGCTGGCGATGACGTCACCGATGAAACAGCCCTGGGCACCCTGTCCGAGGGCGACGTGGGGGTCAAGGTCGGCACCCAGGATTCGGTGGCCCGCTACCGGGTGGCAGATGAAGCCGCGTTCGCCGCGTTACTGCAGGAACTGGCGGACCTGCGCGCACAAAGTCGTTAGCCCCTTGTGATCCGGCGTGGGGCACCCGCGCGTCGTGATCTGTGGCACAATCATCGGACAGTCAATGGCCGTCATTGACGGTGTCAGCGGAGACACACTGACACTCTTCACAACGGATCGTCCGGCACGTACCTGCCGGTGAAGGGAAAATTGCTATGGCATCGGTCACCTTTGACCACGCATCTCGGATTTACCCGGGCACTGAGCGCCCAGCTGTAGATGCACTCAACCTGGAAGTCGCCGACGGTGAATTCCTGGTTCTCGTTGGACCCTCCGGTTGCGGTAAGTCCACCTCGCTGCGAATGCTCGCCGGCCTGGAAGACGTCAACTCGGGTCGCATCCTCATCGGTGACCGCGACGTCACCGACGTTCAGCCCAAGGACCGGGACATCGCGATGGTGTTCCAGAACTACGCGCTGTACCCGCACATGTCGGTCGCAGACAACATGGGCTTCGCCCTGAAGATCGCCGGTAACCCGAAGTCAGAGATTCGCTCTCGCGTCGAAGACGCCGCGAAGATCCTTGACCTCGAGCCCTACCTGGACCGTAAGCCCAAGGCCCTGTCCGGTGGTCAGCGTCAGCGTGTGGCCATGGGCCGCGCGATCGTGCGTAACCCGCAGGTGTTCCTCATGGACGAGCCGCTGTCCAACCTGGACGCCAAGCTGCGCGTGTCCACCCGTACCCAGATCGCCTCGCTGCAGCGCCGCCTCGGTGTTACCACCGTGTACGTGACGCACGACCAGACCGAGGCTCTGACCATGGGTGACCGGATCGCGGTCCTCAAGGATGGTCTGCTCCAGCAGGTCGGAACCCCGCGGGAAATGTACGACACTCCCGCCAACGTGTTCGTGGCCGGCTTCATCGGCTCCCCGGCGATGAACCTCGGTTCATTCGGCGTTGCTGACGGCAAGGCCAACCTCGGAAACACCCACATCCCGCTGACCCGGGCCACCGTGGACGCTCTCACTGAAGACGACAAGGGTGAGATCACCCTGGGCTTCCGTCCTGAGTCACTGGACGTCACCACTGAAAGTGATGAGGGTGCGTTCCCCGTCCAGGTCAACGTCGTTGAGGAGCTCGGCTCCGACGCGTTCGTCTACGGCCAGCTGGGTGACAAGGAAGTTGCTGAGAACATCACCTCGGGCGCTGGTGACGCGCAGATCATCGTGCGCACCGACCCCCGCCGCCCCCCGATGAAGGGCGACCGGATCTTCGTGAAGATCCGCGAGGGCGAACAGCACGTGTTCTCCTCGGCCACCGGTGAGCGTCTGCCCGACTGACGGCAGCGGTGACCTCGTGAGTAAGGGGGTGGGATCCACGGTGATCCCGCCCCCTTCTCCATGTCCAGATGGGTGTCCACGGACACCAGGTGGCCGCTATGCAAACGTTTCGTGAATACGTACGTGGGCTTCGCCACGAGTGCTGGTCATCACCCACCCCCTACCTGACAGAATTTCACTATGGCTTCCTCCCTGCAGATCACCGCCGCCGCTCCCGACCCGGCGCTGCTTGACCTGCCCTGGGACATTCCGCTCGAGGAATGGCCCGATGAAACGATCACCGCCCTGCCGCGCGGTATTTCCCGGCACGTGGTGCGGTTCGTGCGCCTCTCCGGTCGCGTCATCGCGATCAAGGAGATCGGCGAATCGGTGGCCTACCGCGAGTATCAACTGCTGCGCGACCTCAACCGGATCGATGTGCCCTCGGTGCGCCCCGTGGGCGTCATCACCGGGCGCCGCGATGCCGATGGTGAACCGCTGAACTCCGCGCTCATCACAGAGCACCTGCGCTTCTCCCTGCCCTACCGCGCCCTGTTCAGCCGCTACCTGGCACCGGAGACCGCCACCCGTCTCATCGACGCCCTGGCGGTGCTGTTGGTGCGCCTGCACCTATCGGGCTTCTACTGGGGCGACGTATCGCTGTCCAACACCCTGTTCCGCCGCGACGCCGGTGAATTCTCCGCCTACCTGGTGGACGCCGAAACCGGCGACCTGCACAACCAGCTCACCAAGGGTCAGCGCGAGTACGACCTAGAGATCGCGCGGGTGAACATCATCGGCGAGCTGATGGACCTGGTCGCCGGGGACCTGCTCATGGAGGACGCCGACACCGTCGCCATCGGTGAAATGATCGTGGTGCGCTATAACGACCTGTGGGCGGCGCTCACCGACTCCGAGGAGTTCGGCACCGATGACCGTTGGCGGGTAGCCGACCGAATCCGCCGCCTGAACTCCCTGGGATACGACGTCGGCGAGCTGCAGATCACCACCGACATCGACGGCACCTCGGTCCAGATCCAACCGAAGGTCGTCGACGCCGGCCACCACCACCGGCGCCTGATGCGCCTCACCGGTCTGGATGTGCAAGAGAACCAGGCCCGCCGCCTGCTCAACGACGTCGACACTTTCCGGGCCGCGCTAGACCGCCAGGGTGATGACGAGGAGTACGTTGCCCACGACTGGCTCACCGACGTGTTCGAGCCGACCGTGCGCGCTGTGCCCCGGGACCTGCGCAGGAAGCTGGAGCCCGCGGAGTTGTTCCACGAGGTGCTCGAACACCGCTGGTTCATGGGCCAAGACCGCGGCGCGGAGGTGCCCATGCCCCAGGCCGTGCAGTCTTACGTCGATAACGTGCTGCGCCACAAGCCCGATGAGGACGCCGTGTTGGGCGCCCGCCCCGGAGAAGTCCGCGAAGCAGCCGAGCAGGAGTAGCCAGATGGCCCGGATCTATTCAGACCTGACCGAACTCGTTGGCGGCACTCCGCTAGTGCAGATCAACAAGCTCAGCACCGAACCGTTGCACGCCCGGGTGCTGGCCAAGTTGGAGTTCTATAACCCGGCCAGCAGCGTCAAAGACCGCACAGCGCTGTCGATCGTCAACGCCGCAGAGGCCGACGGCAGGCTGCAACCCGGCGGCACCATCCTGGAGGCCACCAGCGGTAACACCGGCGTCGCCTTCGCGTGGATCGGTGCGATCCGCGGTTACCGGGTGATCATCGTGATGCCCGACGACGTATCGGACGAACGCTATGCCCTGCTGCGTGCTCTGGGTGCCGAAGTGTTGTTCACACCCGGGTCCGAAGGGATGGCCGGGGCGAACCAACTTGCGAACGCGATGGTGGAAGCCGACGCCTCGCTCTTCCTCTCCGGGCAAGGCGGCAACGACGCAAACCCCCAGGTGCACGAATCCACCACCGGGCCGGAGATCTGGGCGGACACCGACGGGCAGGTCGACGTGTTCCTGGCCACCACCGGCACCGGTGGCACGGTCAGCGGAACCGGAAGGTACCTACGCTCACAGAACCCGAACGTGGAGCTCTACGGGGTGGAACCGGCCGAGGCCGCTGTGCTCAACGGCAACGAGTGGCACGCCCACAAGATCCAGGGCATCACCGGCGGCAATGGGGTTCCCCCGGTCACCGACCTTGAGCTGCTCAACGGCGTGCTCACGGTCCCCCAGGATGAGGCGATCGCGTTGGCCCGCCGCGCCTACCGGACCGAAGGATTGATCATTGGGATCTCCTCCGGCGCAGCGCTGCACGCGGCCCTGCAGTTGGCGGCGAAGCCCGAATACGAAGGCAAGACGATCGTCACGGTGCTGTGCGACACCGGTGAGCGGTACATCTCATCGGAACTTTTCGACCACATCCGAGACTAGGTCCTGCGCCGAGCCACGCTCCCGCAGCCGCTTTGCCCACGGCAACGCCGTGAGAGCTAAGTTCGCGGTGGCGGCGGTGCCGAAAATGCCGGCGGTCAGGCCCCACCATTTCGCGGCCGGTGCGGCCACCTGGGCTTTATCCAACGCTCGGCGCAGCGCGAAGATCGCCGCGGCTCCTTGGAGCAGGCCGAGTGCCGGGGTGGTCCAGGCCAAGGTGGGGTGCTGATCCGGATCGGCGATCCCCTGCACCTCGGTGTAGGCCTCCTGGGCGTGCCGGCGGGCCGCTTCGCGGGCCTCATCGATCTGCGCCAGCGCCTGCGCGCGGTACTCATCGGCGGTTTCTCGCATCTGTTCCACCTGGGCGCGGGCCTCATCGGCGACGTCGTCCATGGCGCGGCGGACCTGTTCGCTGATGGTCATCGGGTCTAGTTCTACGGTGTCTGGGACCTCCGACGCCGGCGTCTGCCCGCGCAGGAAGTCGGCGGCAACCTCGGGAAGTCCGAGCCCCAGCGCAAGCGCCGGCAATCCCAGTTCGCCATCGAGCTCAAGCGCGGCCAGCAAGGCGTCGGTGTTCGCATCGTGACCGGCGGTGAGCAGGTCACGGGTTAGCGCACCCACCCCGAGGGTGTCGGTGACGAACGGCTGCACCACGTCCACTTGGGTGCTGGGCACGATGGTGCGCTGCACATCCCAGGTGTGGATGTGCGCCTCACCCTCGGCGTTGATCACGGTGACCGCCGGGTGCGCATCACCCTGCTCCAGTAACACCACCGGCAGGTGTTCGGGGCGCCAGTCCAGGGACGTCAGGGCCGGGCCCTCCTCCAGGAACGCGACCTGCCCGCCGTCGTGCTCCCGGGCGTACAGGGTGGTGTTTGCCTCGGTGACCAGGTCTTCCAGGTCACGCACCCGGGCCTTGGTAACCACGACGGCCCGCTCGGGGAGTTGCGCCGAGGCGTTCTCGATCCCGAAGCCGAACGGGTCATCGTCGCCGTTGTTCTCCGGATCGTCGATCGTTTCGGCGATGACGTCGTCGAAGGCTACGAACCCGTCACACTCCCCCGCCAGTGCGGTGGCCAAGTCCTCCAAGGACGGGCCAGCGGTTATCTGCCCTTCGGGTGAGAGCACTCCCACCATGCGTTCGTCGTCGACCGCGACCGTGACGGTGACGACGTCGTCCAAGACGGTGTCTATCTCGATGACGGCAACAACCCCGGCGCCCTCGAGGAAGGCCTGGGCCCGCCCCGCGCGCGCTTCCGGAGCGCTGACAAATCCCGCACATCGGCGCCACTGCGAAGAACTGCTCATGCCTCGACACTAACTCAGCAGGCGCCCCGCTGCCCGGACTAAAACCGGCCCGGGTGGCGAAGGTCCTGTGAAAGAGTCAGTCGCTCTTGCGCAGCCGATCGACCTCATACAACGCGATTCCGATCGCGGTGGCCGCGTTCAGTGACTCCACCGCCGAGGTCATCGGGATGCCCACCACCAGGTCGCATTGCTCGCGCACCAGGCGGCCAAGGCCCTTGCCCTCAGAGCCCAGCACGATCACCAACGGATCGGTGGCCACGTTGAGTTCCCCGATCGGCACATCGGCCTCGCCGTCGAGCCCAACAACGAAGCACCCGGCCTTCTTGTAGTCCTGCAGCGCCCGCACCAGGTTCGTGGCTCGTGCCACCGGCACCCGGGCGGCGGCCCCGGCCGAAACCTTCCACGCCGAGGCGGTCAGGCCCGCCGAGCGCCGTTGGGGGACGACCACGCCGTGTGCCCCGAACGCTCCGGCGCTGCGCAGGGTCGCGCCGAGGTTGCGCGGGTCGGTCACCGAATCCAGCGCCACGATCAGCGGCTGGCCGGGGGTCTCGGTGCTGAGCAGGTCTGCCGGTTCGCAGTAGTCGTACATCGGCACCTGCAGCCCAACGCCCTGGTGCACGGTGCCGTCGGTGAGCCGGTCAAGTTCGGCCTTGGTCACTTCCAGCACTGGGATACCGCGATCGGAGACGATCTTGCGGATTTCACCGGTGCGCTCATCGGTGCCCAGGCCCGAGGCCATGTACACGGTCTTGGCGGGGATATCGGCGCGCAGCGCCTCCAGCACCGAGTTACGCCCACCGATGACCTCGTGGGTCTTTTCCTTGTTGTCCCGGGGGCGACGCTTGGTGGCCGAGCGTTCAGCCGACGCCTTCTTCTTGGCCGCCACGTGGTACGGGCGATCCTCGGCCTTGGGGGTGGGTCCCTTGCCGCGCAACGAGCGACGGCGCTGCCCACCGGAGCCCACCTGCGGACCCTTTTTGGTTTTGCGAATAGCGCCGCGGCGCTGGGAGTTGCCGGCCATTAGGAGTTTCCCTTCAAGGACCATTTGGCGCCGGTTGCGGAGTCTTGGACATCCACCCCAGCGGCCAGAAGCTGGTCACGTAGTTCATCTGCTCGGGACCAGTCCTTATCGGCACGGGCCTGATCACGGGCTTTGAGTATCTCGCTGATCAAGGTGTCCAGGGCAGCGTTGGCGTTGTGGGCCTGGCCACCATCTCCGGTGGCCCACGGTTCGGCTTCGGGGTTCAGACCGAGCACGTCCAGCATCGCCCGAACCTGCAGGGCCGTGGCGGCCGCGTCCTCATTTTGCGCCAAGGCGGTGTTCCCGGAGCGCACGGTCTCATGGAGTACGCCGAGCGCCGCAGAGATCCCCAGGTCATCATCCATGGCGCGGATGAACGCCTGCGGCAACTCAACCGTGGCGAGATCCGCTGCACTCGATGGCTCTGCGGAATCGCCCTGAGCGCGATCCAAGAACCCGGTGATTCGTTGCCACGCGGCCGCAGCGTCGCTGAGGGTGCTGGGGCCGAACTCCATGGACGAGCGGTAGTGCACCGCCCCCAGGGCGTAGCGCAACACCACCGGTTCGGCTTGTTCCAAAAGTGCATCGACGAACAACGAGTTGCCCAACGATTTGCTCATCTTCTCGCCGCCGGTGGTAACCCAAGCGTTGTGCATCCAGGTTTGGGTGAAGCCCCAACCCGCAGCCCATGATTGGGCTTGCTCGTTCTCGTGGTGCGGGAACCGCAGGTCGATACCACCCCCGTGAATATCGAAGGACTCCCCCAGGTACCGATGGGCCATCGTGGAGCACTCCAAGTGCCACCCCGGCCGGCCGCGACCATACGGCGTGGGCCAGGAGGCCGACTCTGGCTCGCCCGCTTTCGAAGCCTTCCACAAGGCGAAGTCGTGGGGGTTGCGTTTGTCCGAGGCCTCATCCTCAACGACCGTGAGGTTCTCCAGCGTCTGGTTCGTCAACGCCCCGTATCTGCTGAAACTACGCACATCAAAGTAGACGTTGCCCTCATCGCCTCGATAGGCGTGGCCGCGCTCGATGAGCCGGTCCATGAGTTCGACCATTTCGGTGACGTGGCCGGTGGCTCGCGGTTCATAGGTGGGCGGCAGTACACCGAGGGTGGCGTAAGCGCGGTTAAATTCGCGCTCATAGATGTAGGCCCGCTCCCACCACTGCTGACCGGCAGCAGCCGACCGGCGCAGGATCTTGTCATCGATATCGGTGACGTTGCGGACCATCGTCACCTGATAGCCGCTGCGGTCCAACCACCGGGACAAGATGTCGAAGGCGATGGCCGAACGTAGGTGCCCGATGTGAGGTGCGTTGTCGACAGTGGCGCCACACAGGTAGATCCCCACTTTGCCGGGAACAAGTGGCTCGAATTGGCGCACGTCACGGGTGGCGGAGTCATAGAGATGTAGCGACATTGGCCGTAGTTTATCTGTGCGGGCCAATTCCGCCGCGTTCGAACGGCGCGAAGGGTGACACACTTAACCCGCACGCTAACTCCAGACCGACAGTGAAGAGGTGACATGCCGGGTACACCGGACCATGCAGCAGCTCAGCGTCCAGCCGACCTGCTCCTTGGGGTGCTGCGCGATTTCCGCAAACACTGGTCCGCCCGCTTGGAACCCTGGCACATCTCACCGCATCACTCCCGGGCGCTGCGCACCATCGGCAATCACGGGCCGCTGCGTTCGGCAGACCTCGCCGAACACCTGAGCATTGCCGCCCGCTCCGCGGGCGAGGTGGTGGACGCCCTAGTCAGCCGCGACCTGGCGGTCCGAACGCCCGACCCCGACGACGGCCGTGCGGTGCTCATCGACCTCACCCAACGCGGTGCGGTGGTGAAGGACGAGTTGGACACCGCCCGCGATGACGCGGTCGCCGACTTCTTCGCAGTGCTCGAAGATTCCGAGCGCGACCAACTCGTGTGGTTGTTGGAGCGGCTGATTCGCTAGCGCAAGCGCAACGGGCACACGACAGTCGCCATCACGCTAGATGATCAGCGCCGTGGCGATCGCGGCCACACCTTCGCCACGGCCGGTGAGACCAAGGCCATCGGTGGTCGTTGCCGAGAGCGTCACCGGTGCCCCAGCGGCCTGCGACAACACCTTCTGCGCCTGGTCGCGATGCGGGGCGAGCTTGGGTCGATTCCCGATCACTTGCACGGCGATATTCCCGATCCGAAAACCTGCCTCGGTCACCAGCCTGGCGGCCTCGGCGAGGATTGCGACGCCCGCGGCGCCGGCCCACTTTGGGTCGCTGGTGCCAAACACCCAACCCAGGTCCCCAAGTCCGGCCGCAGAAAGCAGCGCGTCGGCTGCAGCGTGCGCAGCGACGTCGCCATCGGAATGACCAGCCAACGCGACCTCGTCGCCGAAATAGACGCCGGCGAGGTGCAGGCCGATGCTGCCGTCGGTCGCGAAGGCATGCACGTCCACACCGATGCCGGTGCGCGGAAGGGCTTGGTTCATGGGCGGGTTCCCGAGGGTTCGGCGCCTGAGTCACGATCAGCGCTGGCGTCAAGAAACGTCTCGGCCATCACTAGATCATGGCTATCGGTGATCTTCATCGCCGAGCGCTCGCCC
>JBMDWZ010000137.1:0-2540 GCA_048594865.1 Beutenbergiaceae bacterium | reverse complement strand
CGCCAAGCCCAAGGCCAGCGATCTCCCGGTAAAGAACACCGCATAGGCGATTTCTCCGCCGGCCCGAACTGGGAACTCGCGCCAGTGGGCGGGGTTCTCATGGGCGGAGGCGGAGGTCATCAGCACCGGACTTTATCGGCGCCGGGTACATCTGCCCACATTGAATAGGAGACTGGGGTCGTGAATATCCGCGCCGGTCGATAAGTTGGATTTATGAGCTCTCCCATTGCTGGCTGGTACGCCGATGCCTCGAACCCTTCGCTGCTTCGTTATTGGGACGGTCAGCAGTGGACGGAGCACACCACGCCAGCCCCGGGGGCGGGCCAGCCGGGAGGTGCCGAAGGCGCGCAGCCGGGTCAGGCGGGTCAGCCGCAGCCGCAGCCGGGTCAGGGTCAGGCGGGTCAATCCGCAGGGTACGGCGCGGTGCTCGGCGGCTATGCCTCGGCCCCGGGTGGATACCAGGGCTCGGCCGATGACCAAAGTGCGCAGTACGCAGGACAGCCGGCCTATGCGGCCGGGGCCCCGGGACCGCAGGGGTATCTCGGCGCGGGCATGCCCCCGGTGGGACCGGGCAATCCCGGTCCGAAGAGGGGCCCCGGAGTCCTCATTGCAGTAATCGGTGGTGCCGTCGGGCTGGTGGCCGTGCTGATCGTCTTGGGCTTCGTGGTGTTTGGTGGCGGCGATGATGAGCCGGAGCCAGATTCCAGCCCCACGGCAACCGAACCGGATGAGACGGACTCCGAAGAGCCCACCGATGACGCGACCGAGCCTGACGACGAACCCACCGATGATGCGTCGAACGGCCCCGTTGATCCCACTGATGTTGATCGGACCTTGAGTTTCGGCGACTTCTACGTCGAGAGGCTCGATGATGATGGGAACTGGGTTGCGGAAATCGACCTGGTCGAGGACTCAACGGTCATTCTCAGTATTGAAGACTACGAGAATGCCGGACTCACCGTCTCGATCTCAGACCAAGCGGGCACCGTGCTGCACGAAAACGATGGGCGAGGTTCCGATGCGGCCTTCCTATTGGCCTCGGCGGAGTCGCCTTTGCTCATCGTGCATCTGCCGCAGGGTCAATACATCGCCCAGGTTCAGTCTGATGGCGCGGGCGGCGGAGCAGAGTTCCTAATGACGTTCAACGAGCCGGCGAGCATCATCGAAGTTGGCCACGAAGAGTCGATCGAGTTGCCCGAGTCCGCCTACATCGGTCGCGAACTGCAGATTGATCGTGGCGGCCAGTACACCATCGAGGCAGACGGCGACGGGGCAACGATGGTCATCGAGGTGTTCGGGCCCGACGGTGAGGCGGTGGGTTCCGATCCAGGTGGCGACCCGGCGACGGCGAGCATGGACCTGGAGCCAGGGTCGTACTTCGTCGCGATCTACGACACCGCGTTTGATGAGGTGGACCTGGACTTCTCGGTCAGCGACTGACGCTTCACCGCCCGCGAAACGGTCGGCCCGACTCCAGCCACACGTCACCGTTCGATGACCAGGGAATCTGCCCATGGCCTTTGTCGGTGCCCGGTGCCACACTCGTCGCGACGCGGCAGAGTGTCGCGCCTGAGATTGTGAGGTTGTTTGATGTCCGATCCACAGTTCAGCCCCTACATCAGTTTTCCCGGCAACGCCGCCGAGGCCTTTGAGTACTACCAGCAGATCTTTGGCGGAGAACTCAACGTCATGACCTATGACGACTTCGGTGACACCTCCGGGTTCCCGTTCCAGCCGCCGCCCGGGGCGGTGGCGCACGCCCAGTTGCACGGTGGGCTGGTGACGCTGGCCGGCGGCGATGGGATGGCGGCTCCGAACCAGGACCTGCCCGGATTGCAATCCGAGGTGTACTCGTTTCTCATCGGCCTAGACACACAGGAGGCCGCGCACGAACTCATCGAGGCTGTGACCTCCAGCGACGGTCACGTGGGGATGCCCTTCGAATTGGCACCGTGGGGAGACCATTACGGCCAGGTCATCGACAAGTTCGGGGTGATGTGGGCGCTGGTGGTGGCCGGGCAGCGGTGAGGTGATGGGCGCGGGGCCGCTGAGCGGAATAGCGCAGGGGCCAAGTGAGTTGAGGCAGTCGTGAGTAAGAAGATTGGCTTTCTGTCCTTCGGTCATTGGATCGACCACCCGAGTTCTGCCACCCGGAGCGGCGGCGACGCGCTGTTGCAGAGCATCGACTTGGCCGTCGCCGCCGAGGAGTTGGGCGCCGATGGCGCCTACTTCCGAGTGCACCACTTTGCCCAACAGCTCGGTTCGCCCTTTCCGCTACTGGCGGCCGCGGGTGCAAAGACCAGTCGGATCGAGATTGGCACCGGTGTTATCGACATGCGCTACGCCAACCCGTTGGCTTTCGCTGAGGACGCCGGTGCGGCGGATCTGATCGCTGGTGGGCGGTTGCAGTTGGGGATTTCGCGGGGGTCCCCAGAGCAGGTCATCGACGGGTGGCGGTACTTCGGGTTCGAACCGGAGGAAGGGGAGACGGAGGCCGATATGGCCCGCCGGCACACGGCCATCGCCTTGGATTCCTTGAG
>JBMDWZ010000136.1:0-11608 GCA_048594865.1 Beutenbergiaceae bacterium | reverse complement strand
GAGACCGTGGACCTGCTCTTACGGGTGTTCCCGATTCGGTCCTGCTCGGCCGGGGTCTTCAAACGCGCCAAGGCATCGGACCGACCCTGTCTGCTCGGGTACATCGATAAGTGTTCGGCGCCGTGCGTCGGCCGAATATCCGAAGCCGATCACCGGGCCCTGGCCGAGGACTTCTGCGAATTCATGGCCGGCAAGACCGGCGCCTTCGAACGGCGCTTAGAGCGCGAAATGAAGCAGGCGGCCGCGGAACAGGACTACGAACGCGCCGCCCGGCTCCGCGATGACCTCGGTGCCCTGAAGCGGGTGGTGGAGAAGAACGCCGTGGTGCTTTCCGATGGCACCGACGCCGACGTGTTCGCGATGGCCGCCGATGAGTTGGAAGCCTCGGTGCAGGTGTTCCACGTGCGCTCGGGCCGGATCCGCGGGCAGCGCGGCTGGGTCACCGAACGGGTCGAAGACCTCGACGACGGCGAACTGGTCGAGCGTCTGCTGCAGCAGGTCTACGGTTCCGCGGCCGATGCCGACGCCGTGCCCAAGGAGATCATCGTGCCGGCGCTGCCGCACGACCCCGAACAGATCACCGCGTGGCTGCGCGGGCAGCGCGGCGCCAAGGTCAACGTCCGGGTCGCCCAACGCGGCGATAAGCGGGCCCTCGCCGAAACCGTGCACTCCAACGCCACCCAGGCCCTGGCCCTGCACAAAACCCGGCGCGCCGGTGACCTGACGTCAAGGTCCCGAGCCCTGGAGCAGCTGCAGCATTACCTGGACCTGCCCACCTCACCGCTGCGCATCGAATGCTTCGACGTGTCCCACACCCAGGGCAGCGAGCAGGTCGCCTCCATGGTGGTGTTCGAAGACGGGTTGCCGCGCAAGGGCGAGTACCGGCACTTCATCGTCCGAGGGCCCGACGGCGATGGCGCCCGCGATGACACCGAAGCGATGTATGAGGTGCTGCACCGGCGGTTCTCCCGGTACCTGGCAGACAAGGACGCCCCCGCTGAAGCCGACGGTGAGACCAAACGGTTCGCCTACCCACCTCAGCTCGTCATCGTCGACGGTGGCCAACCGCAGGTGAACGCGGCCACCCGGGCACTGGACGATCTGGGGATCAGCGAGGTCGCCGTCGTCGGCTTAGCCAAACGGCTGGAGGAGGTGTGGGTGCCGGCGGAGGATTACCCGGTGGTACTGCCACGAACCTCCGAGGCGCTGTTTATGCTGCAGCGGCTGCGCGATGAGGCGCACCGGTTCGCGATCGCCCATCACCGCAAGCGCCGCAGCAAGGCGATGACGCGATCGGTGCTCGATGACATCGGCGGGCTGGGTCCCGCCCGCCAAGCCGCCCTCCTGGACACTTTCGGGTCGGTGAAGGCGATGCGGGAAGCGACCGAAGAACAGATCGCCGGGGTCAGCGGGATCGGTCCGGCATT
The DNA here is from genome assembly GCA_048594865.1 of Beutenbergiaceae bacterium. Taxonomy (GTDB): domain Bacteria; phylum Actinomycetota; class Actinomycetes; order Actinomycetales; family Beutenbergiaceae; genus CALKWS01. The sequence goes on along the minus strand of JBMDWZ010000136.1, from coordinate 10,181 downwards.
GGCGGCCACTATCGCGACCGCATTGGCCAAGCAGGAGCCCGGAAATGACCGCCCCGTGAGAACCTAGTGACATGACCCACCGGAGCCCCGACGGGGACAACACCGAGACCTTCCCACATGGGATCCCGAAGCTTGAGGAAGAGACACCCCCGCCGCCGGACACCCGGCCCGAGGTGCTCATCATCACCGGGATGTCCGGTGCCGGGCGCACCAAGGCCGCCTCGGTTCTAGAGGACCTGGACTGGTACGTGGTGGACAACTTGCCACCCAAGATGCTGTTGGCCCTGGCGGGAATGATGTCGCCCATCGAGGGCGGAGTTCGGCGCCTGGCGGTGGTGGTGGACGTCCGCTCTCGGGAATTCTTCGCCGATCTGGTGGAAGTGCTACAAGACTTGCGCAACACCACGGTGGAGTACCGGATCATCTTCCTGGACGCTACCGATGAGGCGCTGGTGCGCCGCTTTGAGCAGGTCCGACGCCCGCACCCGCTGCAGGGGGAAGGTCGGATGCTGGACGGGATCGTCCAAGAACGCGGCCTCCTGGAGCACCTGCGCAAGCGGGCGGACGTAGTCATCGACACCACGAACTTCTCGGTGCATGATCTCGCTCGCACCCTGAAGGAAAGCCTCGATGAGGAGCACAACCAGGGATTGCGGATCACTGTGGTGTCCTTCGGGTTCAAATACGGACTCCCGCTAGACGCCGATCTGGTGGTGGACATGCGTTTCCTCGCCAACCCCTATTGGGTCACCGAACTTCGACATCTGACCGGTAAGGACGCTCCGGTGCGCGATTACGTGCTCGGGCTGCCGGGGGCCAGTGAGTTCGTCACCGCCTATCTCGAGGCCATCGATCCGGTGCTCGATGGCTACCTGCGGGAACAGAAGCCTTACGTCACCCTGGCGGTGGGGTGCACCGGTGGGAAGCACCGGTCGGTCGCGACGAGTGAAGCGTTCGCGGCTCAGCTGCGTAGCCGTGGTCGGCGCGCTTCGGTCATCCACCGGGACTTAGGCCGCGAATGAGTACCGTCCCAATCCCGACCCGCGGCGGTGGGCGCCGGAGCAAAGCCCCGAAGATCACCGCCCTTGGCGGCGGTCACGGGCTCTCGGCCACGATCCAGGCGTTGCGGCATATCACGCATGACCTCACCGCGGTGGTCACGGTGGCCGACGACGGTGGCTCCTCAGGGCGGCTGCGTCAAGAACTCGGGGTGGTGCCCCCGGGCGATCTACGGATGGCTCTGGCGGCCCTATGCGACGACTCCGACTGGGGCCACACCTGGCGGGACGTACTGCAACACCGGTTCAACTCCGAGGGACCGCTAGACGGGCACGCGGTGGGCAACCTTCTCATCGTGACCCTGTGGGAGCTGCTGGGCGATGAGGTCGCCGGACTGGACTGGGTGGGCCGGTTGCTGGGTGCAGATGGCCGGGTGCTGCCGATGTCTGCGGTGCCGCTGGAGATCGAAGCCGATGTGGAACTACCCGGGGGCCACGAGGTGCTGGTCCGCGGGCAGTCACGACTGGCGGTCAGTGCCGGAACGGTCAAGCGGGTGCGGCTGATCCCGGAGAACCCGCCGGCCCGCGCAGAGGCCTTGGAATCCATCCGAGAATCGGATTACGTGGTGCTCGGCCCCGGTTCCTGGTTCACGTCGGTGATGCCGCACTTGATGGTGCCCCAGATCGCCGAGGAACTGCAGCAGGCTCGAATCGTCCTGACCCTCAATCTCAACCCCACGCAGGGGGAGACCTCGGGGTACTCGGCGGCCGACCATTTGCGGTCGCTGCATTCTTACGCACCAAACTTGACGTTGGACACGGTGGTGGCCGATCCCACGGCAATTGAAGATCTCGACGAGTTGCGGCACCATGCCTCTGAGATTGGCGCACGGCTGCTGTTACGGCAGGTTGGTCAGGGCGATGGGGGCCCGTACCATGACCCGTTGCGCCTAGCAGGCGCGTATCGTGATGCATTCGAGCGATACTTCGGCGACGTAGGAGAGAGGTCTGGATGAGTGGCAGGATGACGCTCATGTCATTGACCGCCGACGTAAAGGATGAGCTTGCCCGCCTCAAGGTGGACAAGACCTCCGCACGCAAAGCTGAAGTCGCCGCGATGCTCAGGTTCGCCGGCGGCTTGCACATCATCTCCGGCCGTATCGTGATCGAGGCCGAACTGGACACCGGCATCGCCGCAAGGCGGCTGCGCCAGGCCATCCACGAGCTGTACGGGCACGGTAGCGAAGTGATCGTCGTCTCCGGTGGGGCGCTGCGGCGCGGGAACCGGTACGTGGTGCGGGTAGTGCGCGACGGTGAGGCCCTGGCTCGGCAGACCGGGTTGCTGGATGGTCGTGGCCGGCCCGTGCGTGGGCTACCGCCGCAGGTGGTCTCCGCCAGTGTCGGAGACGCCGTGGCAGCGTGGCGTGGAGCGTTCCTCGCACACGGGTCGCTCACCGAACCTGGCCGCTCCAGTGCCTTGGAAGTGACCTGCCCCGGGCCGGAGGCCGCGCTCGCGCTCGTCGGCGCCGCCCGCCGGATCGGGATCCTGGCCAAGGCACGCGAGGTGCGTGGGGTTGACCGGGTGGTCATCCGTGACGGTGACGCGATTTCCGCCGTCCTGACCCGGATGGGCGCCCATGACGCGGTACTGGTGTGGGAAGAACGCCGGATGCGCCGCGAGGTGCGCGGCACCGCAAACCGGCTAGCGAACTTCGACGACGCCAACCTGCGCCGTTCGGCCCAAGCTGCGGTCGCGGCCGGGGCTCGCGTGGAGCGCGCTTTTGAGATCCTCGGTGATGAGGTCCCCGACCACTTGCTGCAGGCTGGCAAGCTGCGCCTGGAGCACAAGCAGGCATCGCTGGAAGAACTCGGCCAGATCTCCGACCCGCCGCTGACCAAGGACGCGGTCGCTGGGCGGATTCGCCGGCTGTTAGCCATGGCGGACAAGAAGGCCTACGAACTCGGCGTCCCGGACACCGAAGCGAATCTGACCCCCGACATGTTGGACATGTGACACCCAGTCGTGGCGCGGTCCAGCGCGAGTGCGCACCCACGCGCTGGTGCCCGTAGTTCGGACCCGAATTTTCTCCCTCCCGCCACCGGTGTAGCGTTGGGGCCGGAAGGTAGCGTTCACATCCGTGAGCCTGCCGCGTCCGAGTGCCGGAAAGCCGGCCAACAACTGCCCATCACGCGCGAGACGCGCGACTAGGAGGACACAGTGACCATTCGCGTCGGAATCAACGGCTTCGGCCGGATCGGGCGGAACTTCTTCCGCGCCGTGGCGCAAAGCGACGCCGACGTTGAGATCGTTGCCGTCAACGACCTCACGGACAACAAGTCTTTGGCCCAACTGCTGAAGTGGGACACCGTACTTGGCAAGTTCGACCAGGACGTCAGCTATGACGATGAGAACATCATCGTTGGGGACAAGAAGATCAAGGCGCTGGCCGAGCGCGACCCGGCCGCCCTGCCCTGGGGAGACCTGGGCGTGGACATCGTGATCGAATCCACCGGATTCTTCACCGACGCCACCAAGGCCAAGGCACACGTGGACGCCGGCGCCAAGAAGGTCATCATCTCGGCCCCGGCCAAGAACGAGGACGCCACCTTCGTGTTCGGTGTTAACCACACCGACTACGACGCCGCGAACCACACCGTGGTCTCCAACGCGTCCTGCACCACCAACTGCCTCGCCCCGCTGGCCAAGGCCCTGAACGACACCATTGGCATCGAGCGTGGTCTGATGACGACCATCCACGCCTACACCGGTGACCAGAACCTGCAGGACGGGCCGCACTCCGACCCGCGCCGTGCTCGCGCTGCCGCGCAGAACATCGTTCCCACCAGCACCGGTGCGGCCAAGGCTGTTGCCCTGGTGCTGCCGGAGCTCGCAGGCAAGCTCGACGGCTACGCCCTGCGCGTGCCGGTCATCACCGGCTCGGCCACCGACCTGACCTTCACCGCTAGCCGTGAGGTCACCGTCGATGAGGTCAACTCCGCGGTCAAGGCCGCCGCCGATGGCGCGATGGCGGGCACGTTGGAGTACACCGATGAGCCGCTGGTGTCCGCTGACATCATCACCAACCCGCACCAGAGCATCTTTGACTCCGGCCTGACCAAGGTCACCGGTAACCAGGTCAAGGTCGTCTCCTGGTACGACAACGAGTGGGGATACTCGGTGTCCCTGGTCAAGCTGACCGAGTTCATCGGTAACCAGCTCTGAGCTGACCGCACCATGCATGATGATCGCGCCCGCGCCACTACGCCCGGGCGCGATCATCATGCGTAGGCCCATCGCACCCACCACCCCGGTAAGGACCTCACCATGAGCACTATCGCTGAACTCGGAGACCTGCGCGGCAAGCGAGTCCTAGTCCGCGCGGACTTCAACGTCCCCCTCGATGGCACTACCATCACCGACGATGGCCGCATCAAGGCCGCGTTGCCCACCATCAAGACGTTGGTGAAGCAAGGGGCAACCGTGGTCCTCACCGCCCACCTGGGGCGTCCCGGCGGCAAGGTCGACGCGGACTTCTCCCTGGCCCCGGTCGCCAAGCGCCTGGGTGAACTCCTGGGTCAGGTCGTGAACCTGGCCCCCGACGTGGTCGGCGAAGGCGCACAGCAGACCGTCGCGGGAGCCAAGTCCGGTGACGTGGTGCTGCTGGAGAACATTCGCTTCGATCCGCGTGAAACCTCCAAGGATGACGCCGCCCGCGCCGAACTGGCCGGTGAGCTCGCGGCGTTGGCCGATGTGTTCGTCTCCGACGGATTCGGTGTGGTGCACCGCAAGCAGGCCTCGGTCTACGACGTGGCCAAGAAGCTCCCACACGCGATGGGCGAGCTCGTCGAAACCGAAGTGGCCGCGCTACGTAAGGCGACCGACGATCCTCAGCGGCCCTACGTCGTCGTCCTGGGTGGGTCGAAGGTCTCAGACAAACTCGGCGTCATCGAAAACCTGCTGACCAAGGCCGACTCGCTGCTCATCGGTGGGGGAATGGTGTTCACCTTCCTCGCCGCCCAGGGACACGGCGTGGGCAACTCGCTGCTGGAGAAAGACCAGATCGACACCGTCAAGGGCTACCTCAAGGCCGCCGAAGAACGCGGCGTGAAGATCGTGCTGCCCACCGACGTGGTGGTGGCTCCGGAGTTCTCCGCCGACGCGGCCCCCACCGTGGTGCCCGCCGACCAGATCCCCGACGATCAGATCGGCTTGGACATCGGCCCGGACTCCGCCCAGGCGTTCGCCGAGGTGATCCGCGAGGCCAAGACCGTGGTCTGGAACGGGCCCATGGGCGTCTTTGAATTCGAGTCCTTCTCCGGCGGCACCAAGGCCGTGGCGCAGGGACTCATCGACGCCACCGCCGCCGGCGGGTTCACCATCGTCGGCGGCGGCGACTCCGCGGCCGCGGTGCGGATCCTGGGCTTCGATGAGGCCGGATTCGCGCACATCTCCACCGGTGGTGGCGCGTCCCTGGAATTCCTGGAGGGCAAGACCCTGCCCGGGATCGACGTCCTGAGCAACTGACGAGCAAGTATTCGCTCACCCCTGACTTCAACCGAAAGGCACACACCATGGCTACCCAGCGCACCCCGCTGATGGCGGGCAACTGGAAGATGAACCTGGACCACCACGAGGCAACTCACCTGGTCCAGAAACTGGCTTGGACCCTGCGGGACGCAAACCACGACTACTCCAGCGTGGAGGTGGCGGTGTGCACCCCGTTCACCGACATCCGCTCGGTGAAGACCCTCATCGACGCCGACAAGCTGCAGATCGCCGTGGGCGCGCAGGATATCTCCGCGCACGCTAAGGGCGCCTACACCGGCGAAATCTCGGCCACCATGCTCGCAAAGCTGGGTGTGCAGTACGCCGTGGTCGGGCACTCCGAGCGCCGCGAACACCACAACGAAGATGACGCCCTGGTCAACGCCAAGGCCAAGGCCGCGCTCGGTTCGGACCTGATCCCGATCATCTGCGTGGGCGAGGGACTGGACGTGCGCCAGGACGGACGCCAGGTGCCCTACACCCTGGAGCAGATCGACGGCGCGTTAGCCGGGCTGAGCGAGTCCGACGTGGCCAAGAGCGTTATCGCCTATGAGCCGGTCTGGGCGATCGGTACCGGCGAAGTCGCCACCCCTGAAGACGCCCAGGAGGTGTGCGCGGCGATCCGCGCACGGATCGCCGAGTTGTACTCCGAGCCCACCGCACAGGCCGTGCGGGTGCTGTACGGCGGATCGGTGAAGTCCTCCAACGTTGCCGCCACGATGGCCCAGGAGGACGTCGATGGCGCCCTCGTTGGCGGGGCGAGCCTGGACGCCGAAGAATTCGCCGCGATCGTGCGCTACCAGTCGCACAACGTCGGACTGTAGCCGGCGCACCAACGAACGCAGCGGGCCGGTGCGGCGTGGGGATTTCTCCCGCGCCGCACCGATCCCGTACACTCGGTTGCTGGTGCCAGCACGAGATTAGAAATAAGGCAGGTTATGGGCGTACTGAAGGTCACTCTCGACATTCTGCTGATCCTTACCAGCGCGCTGTTGATCCTGTCGATCCTCATGCACAAGGGCAAGGGCGGGGGACTGTCGGACATGTTCGGCGGCGGTATCTCCACCTCACTGGGTTCATCGGGCGTTGCCGAGCGAAACCTGAATTGGATCACCATTGGTGTGGCAGTGGTCTGGGGCACGGTCATCGTGCTCCTGGGCCTCGTCGAGAAATTCGCATTTTAGGAGCAGGTAAACGTGGCAGGTGGAAGCGCAATTCGGGGTTCGCGCGTAGGTGCAGGACCCATGGGCGAGGCAGAGCGGGGCGACGCTGCGCCGCGCGTATTCATTTCCTACTGGTGCGCCGTAGGTCACGAGACTCGTCCAAGTTTCGCCCAGGAAGAGGGCATCGAGATCCCCGAGACGTGGGATTGCCCGCGCTGCGGTCTGCCCGCCGGGCAGGACCAGGCCAACCCGCCAGAGGCTCCGAAGAACGAGCCCTACAAAACTCACTTGGCGTACGTCAAGGAACGGCGTTCGGACGCCGATGGCGAAGAACTACTGAAGGAAGCCCTCGACGCGCTCAAGCAGCGTCGCGGTCGCTGAAGTTTCGCCCGCTTAGTTCGCTGGGTCCGCTCAGCTCATGATGCGGCCCGGGTGACCTACAGAACGTAGGCCACCAGGACGCCGTCGTACCCCTTGGATCCCACGGTCTGTAGGGCCGTGGCATCGAGCCGGCCCGCGCGTACCGCGGTGCCGATCGAGTCGACCATGCTCTGGGTGCCGAGCACTGCGGGCGCCTCGCTGGAGGGCTCGACGATATCGCCACCGTGCACCACGTTGTCGACCACGATCACCGAGCCGGGACGGGTCAACTCCAGGGCCCAGTGCAGGTACCCGGGGTTATTTTCCTTGTCGGCGTCGATGAACACCAGATCGAAAGGGCCACTGTCGGCCAGGGTCGGCAGGGTGTCCATCGCGGCGCCCTCGATAACCTGCACCCGATCATCCAGTCCAGCGCGTTCGATATTGCCCCGGGCCACCTGAGCGTGCTCGGGGGAGAACTCCAAACTGATCAGCGAACCGCCCGGTGTCAGGGCGCGCGCGAGGTGGATCGTGGAGTACCCGAATAGGGTCCCGATTTCCAGGATTCGGTTCGCTCCGGCGCTGCGCGCCAGCACGCTTAGGAAGCCTGCGAGCAGGTCCGACACCTGAATTTGGGGCAGCGCGGAGCCATCGCGGATCGCTTTGGTCAGTACCCGATCGGCGGGGCGGAGCTGTTCGGTGAAGTAGCCATCTACCTCGAACCATTGCCGCTCTGCGTCACTCATACAACCTCGACTTTTCCTAGACCCTCAAGCAGCGCGACGCCGTACACCTCATCGGGGTCCAGGTGCCGCAGGTCCTCCATCAAACAGTCCTCCACGGGCCGTTTCGCCATCGCCACGTGCTGATCGGGCTCATTCGGGGCGGTGATGGTCACCGTGGCCGAACCTTCTGGGCGGCGCAGGTGCACCGGGCCGATGTCGCGCTGTAGGTCGACTCCGCTGATCACGGTGGCCTCGGGGTCGTGCTGCAGTTTCACGGGGCAGTCGAGTAACGCCGCGAACCAGGCGGCGAGGAGTTGCACCGACGGGCGGGACTTGTTCCCGATCACGGTGACCTCTTGGATTTGCGCACCCGGGTTGGCTTCGGTAATCCCGGCGGCCAGGCCCCGCCACAGGGTGGTGCGGGCCCAGGACAGGTCGGTATCGCCGGGGGAGTAGACCTCACGTAGGGCCCGCAGCGAGCCGATCGGGTCGCTCTGCTCACCGACGTCGGTGATCCGGCGCCCGCCGATCCGGCCGATGGGATCGGTCGCCGGGTTCTCCGGGGCGCCCGTGGGCCACCAGGTCACGATCGGGGCGTCGGGCAGCAGCAGCGGGATGACCAGGGTGTTGATGGCGTCCTTGGCCTGGCCGAGGGGGCGCAAGATCACCACCTCGCTGGCGCCCGCGTCACCGCCCACGCGGATCTCGGCATCCAGGCGCGCCTTCTTGCGGCCATCGCCCGGCTCGATCACCACCACGCGGCACGGGTGCTCACGGCTGGCGCGGTTAGCGGCAGCGACGGCCGGCTCAATGTCCTGACCGGTGGACACGATGATGAGGGTCAGCACCCGCCCCAAGGCGACCGCCCCACCCTGTTCACGCAACTCCACAAGGCGAGATCCGACGTCGGCACTGGTTGTGCCTTCGAGGGTGATGATCATGGCTGCCTCCAGACGCGGCCGTCGCGCGCGAGCATTTCGTCGGCCGAAGCCGGTCCCCACGATCCGGGTTGATACCCATCGGGGCTGCCGTTGTTGGCCCAGTAGTCGATGATCGGGTCCAAGATTTCCCAGGACAGTTCCACTTCCCGCTGCCGGGGGAACAGTGGTGGATCGCCGAGCATGACGTCCAGGAGCAGGCGTTCGTAGGCCTCGGGGGAGGCCTCGGTGAACGCGTGCCCATAGCCGAAGTCCATGGTGACGTCGCGAACTTCCATCGCGGTTCCGGGCACCTTGGAGCCGAACCGAAGGGTGACGCCCTCATCGGGTTGCACCCGGATCACGATCGCATTCTGACCGAGTTCCTGGGTGTCATTGAGGTCGAAGGGCAGGTGGGGTGCACGCTTGAAGACCACGGCGATCTCGGTGACCCGGCGGCCCAGGCGCTTACCGGCGCGCAGGTAGAACGGCACACCGGCCCAGCGCCTGGTGTCGATATCCAGGCGGATAGCGGCGTAGGTCTCGGTGACCGAATCCGCGTTCATCCCGTCCTCTTCCAGGTAACCCTGGACGTACTCTCCGCCCTGCCAGCCGGAGTCGTACTGGCCGCGGGCGGTGTGCTCGCCGAGGTCCTGGGGAAGCCTGACGGCGGATAGCACCTTTTCCTTCTCCGCGCGCAGGGAGTCAGCGTCGAAGGACACCGGTTCCTCCATCGCGGTCAGCGCGAGGAGTTGCAGAAGGTGGTTTTGGATGACATCGCGGGCGGCGCCGATGCCGTCGTAGTACCCGGCGCGGCTGCCGATGCCGATGTCCTCGGCCATGGTGATCTGCACGTGGTCCACGAAGGCTTCGTTCCACACCGGCTCAAACATGGTGTTAGCGAAACGCAGCGCCAACAGGTTTTGGACGGTTTCCTTGCCCAGGTAGTGGTCGATGCGGAAGACCGCCTCGGGTGGGAACACTTTCTCCACGGCCTCGTTGAGGCTCTGGGCGCTGGTGAGGTCGTGCCCGAAGGGCTTCTCGATGACCACCCGGCGCCAGGACCCGTTGCTGTCCTCCGAGAGTCCGGAGGCCGCGAGTTGGGCGCACACCACCGGGAACTGCGCAGGCGGGATGGAGAGGTAGAACGCGTGATTACCTTGGGTCCCGCGTTCCTCATCGAGCTCGCGCACCGTGGTGGCCAGGCGCTCAAAGGCGTCCGGGTCGGTGAACTCGCCCTGAACGAACCGGATGCCCTCCTTGAGCTGCTCCCAGGCGGCCTGGTCGAAGGGGGTGCGGGCGTGCTCTTTCACCGCATCCAACGCGACCTGTTCAAAGTCTTGGCGGTCCCATTCGCGGCGTGCGAACCCGGTCAGTGCGAACCCCGGCGGCAGCAGGCCACGGTTAGCCAGGTCGTAGATCGCCGGGATTAGTTTGCGCTTGGCGAGGTCGCCGGTGACGCCAAAGAGCAC
>JBMDWZ010000135.1:0-4026 GCA_048594865.1 Beutenbergiaceae bacterium | reverse complement strand
CCGCACCAGCGTGCGCGCGGTGACCTGCACGTCCAAACCACCAGAGGTGGGCGTAGCGGTGGCGTCGAACTGCGCCAGCGGGTAGGCCAGGTCCTTGTCCCGCTCCCAGAACCAGGTGGCCTGCTCGGCGCCTTCGGCGCTGACCACGAGCAGCTCGGCCGCCGAATCGCCCGGCACCGCCAGCTCCGACGGCAACTCGGCGCTGGCCACCCCGGCAATCGGGGCGCTCAGCTCGAACAAGCCCTCGCTCAACACCTCGCCATCGAAACCGACGCGCTGCACCGACACCCTCGCTGCCCAGTCACTCTCGCCGTCGTTCACGGCATTGACACTGAGTCCGCTGGCGGTGGGCTGGATGCTCAGGCCCCGCGGCGCGAAGGCCGAACGCAGTGCGTACCACAGTGGCTTCAGGCGTTCTCCGGAGTCCACCGCGGCCCAGGAGATCACCGGCCAGCAGTCGTTGAGCTGCCACACCACCGCACCCGAACAGCGCGGCAGGGCGCGCAGGTGATCCACGCCCAGGATCAGTGCCCGGGCCTGGTTCACCTGGGCGATCCACACCCAGTCCTGGGCCGGCACCTGCGGGAAGTGCTCGGCGATCCGCTTGGCCAGCTTGGCTGGCCCATCGGCCGCGCGCAGGTGGTGGCGCACCACCGGGTTGTCCAGGGTGAGCTCACCTTCGGGCACCACGCTGCGCAAGGTCGCGTGCGTAGGCGGGCCGCAGAACCCGAACTCCGCCGCAAACGCCGGAGTGCGGTCGCGGTAGTGGACCATGTCGATCTGGTTCCACACGTCCCATAGGTGCGAGGGGCCCTGACCGTCATCGTTCGGCGCGGTCTGCAAGTCACCAGAGGATGGGCTGCCGGGAATGTAGGGCCGGGTGGGGTCGAGTTCGCCGACCACCCGCGGCAGGAGTTCGCCGTAGTAGTGCGCGCCCCAGGGACGGCCCTCGAGCTTCTCCTGCCAACCCCAGTCGTGGTAGCCCCAGGTGCATTCGTTATTGGCGTTCCACAGGATCAACGAGGGGTGGTGGGCGCGGTCGGTGATCGCTTGCCTGGCCTCGGCCTCAACCTCGGCGATGTATTCCGGCGTCTCGGGGTAGGCGGCGCAGGCGAACAGGAAGTCCTGCCACACCAGCACACCCTTGGCATCGCACGCCTCGTAAAACGCGGCCTCCTCGTAAATGCCACCGCCCCACACCCGCAGCATGTTCGCGTTGGCTGCCAGCGCCTGGTCGATCCGGCGCTCATACCGGCCGGCATCCACTGCCGAGGGGAAGGGCAGGTCGGGGATCCAGTTGAATCCGCGGATGTTGACCGGGCGGCCATTGATGACCGTTTGCCACCGGGTGCCCTGCTCATCGGGCTCCTGCGTGATCGACACGCTGCGGAACCCCACCCGCCGCGAGCGGGAATCCACCACGGCTCCGGCACCATCGAGCAGTTCCACTGAGACGTCATACAGCGGTTGATCGCCCATCCCCACGGGCCACCACGCCTGCACCTGAGGAACGGTGAAGGTGAGGTTCTGCAGCCCCGCGACATCCACGCCGTCGTGCCGCTGGGTCGCCACAACCGCACCGGAGGCATCGCGCACGGTCACGTCCAAGGAGTGCGCGACGACGTCGGTGGCGGTGCGCACGTTGGCGTTCACCGAAACCTGGCCAGCATCGCCATCCAGGGTGGCGAGCACGGCCACATCCTCCAACCGGGCCCCGCTCCAGGACTCCAGGTACACCGGGCGCCAGATCCCGGCGGTGATGTACACCGGGCCCCAGTCCCACCCGAAGTTGCACGCCATCTTGCGCACGTAGGGGTAGTGAATCGCCTCGGTGGCGGGCAGGAAACCCACCTCATCGCGCACGCGGTCCACCTCGTGCCCGATCGGGTGAAAGACCACCCGCAGGGTGTGCTCGGCACCGGTGAGCAGGCCGGTGACGTCAAAGCGGTACCGGCGGTGCATGTTCTTGGTTTCCCCGAGGCGGACGTCATCGAGGAACACCTCGGCGTGAGTGTCCAGGCCCTCGAACACCAGCTCGGTGCGCTCGCCCGGATCGACGGGTTGGCTCACCGTGGTGCGGTACTCCCACGCCGAAGCGCCGATCCAGTGCTGGTCCTTCTCCCGCTCGCCCACGTCCGGGTTGTCCAGCAACTTCGCGGAGATCAGGTCGGTGTGCACGGTGCCGGGCACGGTCGCGGCGATACCGGTGCCAGCCGATCCCGCGAACTCCGCGAATTCCGCTGGCGCGCCGTCCGCGGCGGTGGCCAGGTGCAGGGTCCAGTCAGGGCGCAGGGTGGTGCGCTGAAGCATGTAACTATCCGCCATTTCAGGATTGGTGGTGGTTGTCGTGGGCCGCGATCAGGTCCCGGTACCAGGCTCCGGAAGCCTTGATAGTGCGGGCCTGGGTGGCGTAATCCACGTGCACGATTCCGAAGCGCTTCTCATACCCAAACGCCCACTCGTAGTTATCCAGCAACGACCACGCGAAGTACCCGCGCACGTCCACGCCGTCGTCCATGGCATCGGCTACCGCACTGACGTGGCTGGCGATGAAGTCCCGGCGGTCGGTATCCACGACGACGCCGTCACGCGCCTCGTCCTCAAATGCGGCACCGTTTTCGGTGATGTAGATGGGCGGTACGGGCCATTCGTCCTTGAGCCGGCGCAACACATTGGTGAGCCCGTGGGGCTCGATGCTCCAGCCCATGGCCGTTTGCGGCGTGGGGCGCGGCGCCGATTCCACGTGTTCCATGCCGGCCCGTGCAGGGTCGGTGGCCGGCCGCGGGTCGCGCACGCCGCGCACGTGGTGCTGGCTGTAGTAGTTGACCCCGAGCAGGTCTTGGGGCACGGAGATCACCTCCATATCGCCGTCGAGCACCGCATCATCGGCGCCGAAGCGGCGCTGCAGGCGGGTGATCTCCTCGGGGTATTTGCCCTTGAGGGTGGCGTCGAGCCAGAGCCGGTTTTGCAGGGCATCGATGGTGTCGGCGGCCTTGAGGTCCTCGGGCTTTTCGGGGTCCTGCGGCACAACGCCATACAGGTTGGGCACCAGGCCGAACTTGTGCTCCGGGGCCGCGGCGCGCATCGCGGTGATCGCCTCACCGTGCCCGAGCAGCAGGTGGTGGGCTGCGCGCAGCGCGGCGCGCGGGTCGGTGATGCCGGGCGCGTGCACACCGTTGCCGTAGCCCAGGAACGCCGCACACCAGGGCTCGTTGATGGTCATCCAGGAATCGACCAGGTCACCGAGTTCGCCGTGCACGATCTGGGCGTACTTGGTGAACGCCGGCACGATCTCGCGCGACGCCCAGCCGCCGCGGTCTTGCAGCGGCTGCGGCAAATCCCAGTGGTACAGGGTCGCCATCGGGGTGATGCCCGCGGCTCGCAGCGAGGTGCACAGCCGGCGGTAGAAGTCCAAGCCTCGGGGTTCGACGTCCCCATCACCGTCGGGCACGATCCGCGGCCACGCGATCGAGAACCGGTAGGCCTTGAGCCCCAGGTCGGCCATGATCTCGATGTCCCGCTCAAAGCGGTGGTAGTGGTCGACGGCGACATCACCGTTCTGCTCCCCGATCACCTTTCCGGGGACTTGAGCAAAGGTGTCCCAAATGCTGCGGCCACGGCCATCTTCGTTCGTGGCGCCTTCGATCTGGTAGGACGAGGTGGCGGCGCCGAAGGTGAAGGACGCCGGAAGTCGGCCGGCGAGGTCTTCGTGGGACGGGGTGGTGGGCATGTGCGGGGAACTCCTTGAAGAGGTGAATGGCTCACGGGCAGACAGTGGACGGGTGCGCTTTAGCTTGCGGCGCCGGTTAGGCACAATCGGCGCTCGGGGGCCGAGCATTGGCGTCATGGTGGGGTGGTCATGATGCGCCTTTCGCGGGACACGGGTCCTCGGCGTCCATCGCGAAGCAGCCCACGTAATGGTTGAGGGTTACTTCCACCGTGGGCTCGTCCTTCGTACCATCGGAGCCTACTTGCTCGTGATACAAACACCGGCCCTCCAGGTTGGCCGAGCGTTGGGCCTCTTCT
>JBMDWZ010000134.1:0-7367 GCA_048594865.1 Beutenbergiaceae bacterium | reverse complement strand
CCGCGGCACCGAGGTGACCATGACGGTGTCATCGATATCGCTGAGCAGCGCAAGCCCCGGTGCGTCCGCGATGATCAGCACCCGCCCGTGCACCGGTTCGCTGGCCCGCGCCTGCAGGGTGATGGTGTGCCACCCGGGCTCCAGGCCATGGCCTCCGATGGTGAAATCCAGGTAGCCGCCGCGATCGGCGCGGGTGTGGTGGACGTGCCCGTTGATGGTGACGGTCACCGGGATCATCCCCACCGGCGCGGCCGCGAACGGCCGCCACCCGCGCTGCGATGGCGGTGTCGGGGTATCGGCCGGCGTTGGTGCGTCGGCGTCGGTGAGATCCGCAGGCAGCGCGTGCCTGCTCATCAACACCCGGCCCAAGATGCGCGCGAAATCCGGCGACCCGTACCCGGTGTACACCACGCTGCGCGGCCGCCAACCACGGCGCCGCAGGGTGCGGATCAGCCACCGATTCAGCCGATCTTCCAGCGAGGCGGCAATGTGGGTGGCACCTGACATGTCCTCAACCGTATCGCCGGTTGGCTAGCCCCGCAGATGCTCCAGAAGAAAGGCGGGAATCTCCTGCGGCGCCATCTGCGAGGGCACCTTCCCGGCCTGCCCACCGATCCACCGGGCCGCCAGGAACGACGTGGTCACCACCGGCTCCCCGCCACCGTGCCCGCCGGAATCCTTATGCCCATGGTCGGTGGTCACGGCCACCAACCACTGCTCATCGGGGTGGTCGGTCACTCGCGATTCCACCTGCCCGACGACGGTGCCCAAGTGCGCATCGACGCGCGCCACCGCCTGGTGGTACTTCGGTGCGATGCCGCCGTACAGGTGCCCGGCCTCGTCGATCTCGCCGAGGTACACGAACGAGGCCCGAGGTCCGAGGTGGGCTATGGCGGTGCAGGCGCCGGCGGTGATCTCCTCATCGGCCCACCGGTAGCCGTAGATTTCACCGTCGCGCATGATCACCCGGTGCCGGCCGGCTGCCTGCGCCTCGGCCCGCCACCACAACGGCGGGGTGGGTTGCGAGGGACCGTCGGGGTCCGCCAGCGGCAACCACCCGGTGGCGGTGAACGTGGTGATCGAGCGGTCGGCGAAGAACGCGGTGGACATGAAGTCCGGGTGGTCGATGAGGTTGTTGGGCTGGAAGGTGTTGTCGACAATGGCGTGCTGGGCGTGGGTGGCGCCGGTGAGGATCGAGGACCAGCCGGGGCCGGAGATGGTGGGCACCGGCATCTGCACCTGCGCCATTTGGCCGCTGCCCACGAAGGCCTGCAGCGCCGGTGCGTAGTCACCGGCGAGGGCATCGTCGATTCGCAAACCGTCGATGCCGATCAACAGGACGTGGCGCATGGCTATTTGGCGGTGGCCCCTGGTTGCACGGTGCCGAGCACCGTTCCGGGCGGCACTTCCTTGGCCCGCTTGGCCAACTGGGTGGCGTTGGCCTCGTTCATGGGGCTGCGCCCGCCACAGAAAAGGCACTCCACGTCATACTTGGTGGAGACCTTGACGGTGGGCACAAAGAACACCGTGACCCTGTTGACTTCCTGGGTGAGGCGATGCCCCGAGGCGTTGCGGCAGCGGCCGCAGACCAACGTCATCGTGGCCATCACCTCGCGATGTGGGCGCACACCACCGATCAGGAGCATGTGGCCAGGGTAATGGGCGCCAGCGGGCTGCGGTTGCCGATCTGCTCAGTTGGTGGCCTGGTCCGCCCACCCGAATCCACCTGCGCCTACGGATGCGTTCCACATTTTGGACGCTAGGCTGGCGCCAGCACATGGTGGTGCTTGCCCACGGGATTGATGAGGGATTGGACGCAGTGGCTTGAGTCAGGCAGACCGTTCGCAGATCTTGACCACGGCGCAACAGATCGCGCGTGACGACGGCTGGCCCCAGGTGGCCGCCATGGTTCCCCGGGTGCTCGAGCACGTCGCCACCGACGCCCTTGCCGAGCGCGAACCAGGCGACCTAGCCGGGGCCCTAGGCGCCATGCGCGACCTCGCCGCCCACCGCGCCAAGGGCCAAACCCTGGTGCAGGTGCTCTCCCCGCAGCGCAGCACCGACGGGTGGGGCAGCCGATACTCCGCCCTGCTCGTGTGCACCGATGACATGCCCTTCCTGGTGGACTCCGTCACCGCCGAACTGGCCGAGCAGAGCCTGAGCGTGCACCTGCTGATCCACCCCCAAGTGGTGGTCCGCCGCGAAAGCGATGGCACCCTCACCGAGATTCGCGACGAACGCCCACCCACGAACGCCGGCATCGTCGAATCGTGGATGTACCGAGAGATCGACCGGCTCACCGACTCAGGTCGCCGCACGGAGTTGGAGTCCGCCATCGAGCAGGTCCTCACCGATGTGCGGGCGTGCGTGGAGGACTGGCAGCCGATGCGGCGCGCGTGCGAACAGCTCGCTCGGGATCTGGAGTGGGGCGCGCCCCCCACCGTGAACCCAGATGAGGTCCGGCCCACCCGGGAATTGCTCACGTGGCTGGCCGATGATCACTTCACCTTCGTGGGGTACCGGGAGTACACCCTGGACGTCGTGGATGGTGAGGACGTGCTGCGACCGGTGCCGGATTCGGGGCTCGGGTTGCTGCGCGACGGCGAGGACAAGTCCTACACCCGGCTGCGTCCCGAGGCGCAGGCCGGAGCCCGCGAACCGCGGCTGCTGACGATCACCAAAGCCAACTCCCGCTCCACCGTGCACCGCCCCATCTACATGGATTACATCGGTGTGCGCACCTTCGACGCCGCCGGCAACGTGGTGGGGGAGAAGCGCTTCCTGGGCATGCTCACCTCCTCCGCCTACGCCGAATCGGTGCTGCGCCTGCCGATCGTGGCCGACAAGGTGCGCGCTGTGCTGTCCCGCAGCGGATTCGCCGCGCACTCTCACTCCGGCAAGGACCTGCTGCAGGTCCTGGAGGCTTACCCGCGCGATGAGCTGTTCCAGGCCGATGTCGACACCCTCTACGACACCGCCACCGACGTGCTGCACCTAACCGAACGCCGTCGGGCACAACTGTTCGTCCGCAAGGACGAGTTCGGCCGGTTCGTCTCCGCGCTGGTCTACATCCCGCGCGACCGGTACAACACCACCGTGCGCCTGGCGATGGAGAACATCCTGCGCACCGCCTACGGCGCTGAATCGGTGGACTACACCACCCGCGTGAGTGAATCCGCGCTCGCGCAACTGCACTTCGTGGTGCGGGTGCCGCGCGGAACGTCCATCCCCGACGTCGATACCTGCCGTCTGCAGGAACGTCTCCTTGCCGCCACCCGCACCTGGGATGAGCGGCTCACCGATGCCGCGCTGGAGCGCCTGGACTCCGAGGAAGCCCTGGCGTTGGCCTCGAACTACGCGGGCCGGTTCGATCAGGCCTACAAGGAGTCGGTGGACCCGGCGGACGCACTGGATGATGTGCTGGCGCTGGAGGCTTTGCCTGACGCCGATTCCACCGCGATCCACCTGTACCGCCCGCAGGATGATGGCCAGTCGATCCGCCGGTTGAAGGTCTACCGGCGCTCGCCGCTGACGCTGAGTGAGGTGCTCGGCACGTTCACCGACCTGGGTGTTGAGGTGCTCGACGAGCGGCCGTATCGGGTGCGCTCCACCGAGCGCGCACCCGAGGCGTTCGTCTATGACTTCGGGATGCGCGGCGGCACCGAGGCGGACTGGGAAGCGCAAGAGTCCTCGGGCGATTTCACCGACGCGTTCCTCGCGGTGCGCCGCGGCCTTGCCGAGAGCGACACCCTGGGCGAACTGGTGCTCAGCGCCAAACTCACCTGGCGCCAAGTCCTCATCCTGCGCACCATCGCCCGGTACCTGCAGCAGATCGGCTCGGCGTTCTCGGTGGAGTACGCCGAGGCGGCGCTGGTGGCCAACCCGCTGATCGCCACCGAGCTGGTGGCGCTCTTCGAGGCCCGCTTCGACCCCGATGCCCCGGCGGTGAAGAGCTCCGAATCCCGGGCCGCGGCCCAAGAGGCCATCGAGAACCAGATCCTCACCGCCCTGGATGATGTGCCGAGCTTGGACCACGACCGGATCGTGCGGGCGTTCATGGGCGTCATTTTGGCCACCATGCGCACCAACTACTTCATCGTGGGCGACGGCGGCGCATCGCCCGATCAAGTGGCGTTGAAGATCGAGTGCGCCAAGGTCCCCGCTATCCCCAGCCCGGTGCCGATGGCCGAGATCTGGGTGTACTCGCCCACCGTCGAGGGCGTACACCTGCGGTTCGGTCCGATCGCCCGCGGCGGGCTGCGGTGGAGCGACCGCCGGGAGGACTTCCGCACCGAGGTGCTGGGCCTGGTCAAGGCGCAGATGGTGAAGAACGCGGTCATCGTGCCGACCGGTTCCAAGGGCGGATTCTTCGCCAAACAGCTACCCGACCCGAGCGTGGACCGCGGCGCCTGGATCGAGGCCGGTAAGAGCGCGTATCGCAGTTTCATCCGAGGACTGCTGGAGGTCACCGATAACCGTGAGGGGACCGACGTCGTCGCCCCGGATCGGGTGGTGCGTCACGATGGTGATGACCCCTACTTGGTGGTGGCTGCCGATAAGGGCACCGCGACGTTCTCCGACATCGCCAATGCGCTATCCCGGGAGTACGGGTTCTGGCTCGATGACGCCTTTGCTTCCGGCGGGGCGGCGGGCTATGACCACAAAGCGATGGGTATTACCGCGCGCGGGGCGTGGGAGTCGGTGAAGCGGCACTTCCGTGAGCGCGGGGTGGACACTCAGAGCGAGGACTTCACCGTGGTGGGCGTGGGGGACATGAGCGGGGACGTGTTCGGCAACGGGATGCTGCTCTCTGAGCACATTCGGCTGCTGGCTGCCTTCGACCACCGGCACATCTTCTTGGATCCGGATCCCGATGCGGCGGCATCGTTCCGGGAGCGGTCGCGAGTGTTCGCCTTGGATGGCTCCTCGTGGGCGGACTATGACACCTCGCTGATCAGTGAGGGCGGCGGGGTGCATCCGCGCACCGCGAAGTCCATTTCGCTCAGCCCGCAGGTGCGCTCGGCGCTGGGGTTGGAGCAGGGTGTGGTGTCGATGACGCCGGCGGAGCTGATCCATGCGATCCTGCAGGCGCCGGCGGATCTGCTGTGGAACGGCGGGATCGGCACCTATATCAAGGCCTCCTCGGAGAGTGATGCCGAAATCGGCGACCGCGCGAACGACGCGATTCGGGTGAACGGTAATCAGCTGCGCTGCAAGGTGGTCGGTGAGGGCGGCAACCTGGGCGCCAGTCAGCTGGGCCGCGTAGAAGCGGCGATGGCCGGGGTGCAGATCAACACCGACGCGATCGACAACTCCGCCGGGGTGGGCACCTCGGACCGTGAGGTGAACATCAAGATTCTGCTCAGCGATCCGGTGAAGTCCGGGGCGTTGAGCATGGCCGACCGTGATGAGCTGCTGGCCTCGATGACCGATGAGGTGGCCGCGCAGGTGCTGCGGGACAACTACGAGCAGAACGTGCTGCTCGGCAATGCCCGAGCCCAGTCGCTGTCCATGTTGCCGGTGCATCAGCGACTGATCCACTGGCTGGAGGAGCGCGGGGAACTGGACCGAGAGCTGGAGTTCCTGCCCGCCGATCACGAACTGGCAGAGCGGGAACAAGCGGGCTACGGGCTCACGCGCCCCGAATTCAGCGTGCTGGTGGCGTATGCGAAGTTGGCGCTGAAGTCCGATCTGGCTGCCACGTCCATCGCCGACGGGCCGTGGTTCGCTCAGACACTGGCGGACTACTTCCCCGACGTGCTGGTGGAGCGGTTCGCGGGCGAGCTCGCCACGCACCCGCTGCGCGAAGAGATCATCATCAACTCGATCGTGAACTCGATGGTCAACCGCGGCGGCATCACCTTCGCGTTCCGCGCGGTCGATGAGACCGGGGCGAGCACCGAGAAGGTGGTGCGGGCGTATGTGATCTCGCGGGAGATCTTCGACCTGCGCACGTTCACCGACGCCACCGAGGCGCTGGACAACACCGTGGACTCCGGCGTGCAGACCACCTTGTATTTGGACTTCCGCCGACTGCTGGATCGGGCATCGCGGTGGTTCACCAGTCACCATCACGCCGAGCTGGACGTGGGCGCTCAGGTGGAGGCTTTCGCGGGCCCGGTGTCGCAGTTGGTGGCGGAGTTGCCGCAGTTGCTGCGCGGTGGAGAGCTGTCGCGCTTCGAGGCCAAGATCGCCGAGTTGCGTTCCTCCGGGGTCGATGAGTCCCTGGCCTACCGGACCGCGGCGCTGTTGCCGTCGTTGCCGATGCTCGACGTGATCACCCTGGCTCAGGCGCGGCAGTGGGATATCCGCGGAACCGCGCAGGTGTACTACGCCGTCTCCGCGCGGCTGCAGGTGGACGATCTGCTGGTACAGGTGGCCGGGTTGCCGCGCGATGACCGCTGGGATGCCCTGGCGCGTGCGGCGGTGCGCGATGACCTGTACGCGACGCTGGAGGCGGTCACCGCCGCGATCATCACCGCGACCGACGCGGGCACCGACCCCGACGAGCGCATCGAACAGTGGGCCGCCGAGGTGGGCGCGGAAAAGGTGGCCGACTCGGTGCGCGGTGTCCTGGACCTGGACTCACCCAGCCTGGCGCCGCTGTCGGTGGTGCTGCGGGACTTGAGGAGCCTGCTCCGCTGAGTTGCTGAGTTGCCGCCGCCCGCACCCCTTCCCCGAGCGCGCCGGATTGGTCGTTATGGGTGGCCATTTGGGCGCGCTCGCGCTCCGCCCACGCTCGGCCCGTTCCTGACGCTGCCCGCACGCGGCGCCGTAGCTAGTGGGCGTCGCGCTGCATGGTGGCGGTGGTGTTCTTGAGGGTAAAGCCCAGGTCGTCGTACATGCGGGTAGCGCCGGTGAGTGAGTCGGAGTCCACCTCGAGCTCGATCACGTCGTACTTGCCGCTGCGAGCACCGGCGTCGATGGTGCGCCGCAGGGCGGCCCTGGCCAGGCCCCGTCCGCGGGCGCTCGGGATAGTGCCGAGGAGGTTCACGTACAGTTCCCGGTCCACCCACTGCCCGGTGAGTACGTAGGTGAGCACAGTGCCGTCGGCGTCGTCCACGGCGACGGTGGCCTGGTCGTGGCGGCTGCTGCGGCCGGTCCAGTAGTGGTGCCACCGCTCCTGCGACATCGGGGCCGAGCCCCAGTGATCCTTGAAGGCGGCGCGGTGCGCCTGCAGCACGGCTGCCTCATCGGCGTCGGTGACCGGCCTGAGCGTCACCCCTTCGGGAGCCGTCACCGGGGACTCTTGAAGTGGGCGCACTACGTGGTTGAAGTACCTGACCACCTCGTATCCACGGGCGGTGAGCATCCGCTGAGCCGATGAGCCTTCGAGGCCGCTGCCGACCCGCCAAAAGGAGCCGTGA
>JBMDWZ010000133.1:0-1641 GCA_048594865.1 Beutenbergiaceae bacterium | reverse complement strand
GATCTTCTCCGCTCGGTGGGCTGGGACGCACGGTCAAGACCAGGCGAACCTGGACCTCCTGTTGGCGCAATTGAGCGATATCGGTCCCGAGCACCGCGCGGCCGGCTTCGTCTGTGCCGCCGCGCTCGCGACCCCGGACGGTTTCAGCGTGGTGGAACACGGGCAACTGCGCGGCACTCTCGCCACCGAACCCCGCGGGGACGGCGGGTTCGGCTACGACCCGATCCTGGTTCCCGAGGGGGAGCAGCGCACGTGCGCCGAATTGAGCGCACAGGAGAAGAACGCGATTTCTCACCGCGGTCAGGCGTTCCGGGTGCTCGCGGGCCACCTCAAGCCGCTCCTCTAACGCTCGGGAGGCCTTGGGTTGCGTGCGACTGCGCGAGAGTCCGGAGCGGCGGAGACGATCGTTCATCGGCCTTGCGGTGGGGGTTTGGCGTCTGGATGCGCCCAGAGTGGGGAGTCCGGTAGGTAGGGGACCGGCAAGACGGGGGACTCCCACGCCGAGTCCGGTGCAAAGCGCGTCCACGCAGGATCGAACGCGCCGTCGCCCGCCGCGAGGTCCTTGAGCACCGCTGCCTGCTCCTGCATCAACTGCGCCCGCAGTGATTCGGCAAAGATCCCGCGCGCCAGCGCCTCGTCGAACTCCTCGCGATCCTTCCAGTGCCACCTGCCGTCCGGGTTGACGAACATATCCAGGGCGAGGTCTTTGCTGCAGACACCGTCGGGCGCCGGGCGCACGGGGCGCTCAAAGTTCACGTACCACCCGGTGAACTCGCCTTTGACATTCCACCCAAGGTTGACCCTCGACCAGCGACCCGGCGCATAAAAGTGCAGCTTGGTCGGCGACTCGCGGATCGACCGCGGATAGACAATCATCGTTTCCAACGCCAGGAGTTTGCGAGCGGACCGATCCAGCACCGCGGCCTGCGGTAACCCACGATTGGTGGCGACAACCGCCGTCGTGCCTTCTGGGACAAAGGTGACTAATTCCGCCGGACTGGACTCGATGACGCGGTGCGGCGACGCAGCCCACAGTCGCCCCTTCCATTGTTCGCTGACCACCAGGGTGAGCCCAGGTTCAAACTGCGGAAGTCGTGTGCCTGCTGCTGTGGTCATCTCACTCTCCTGCGTCACAGCACCTGAAAGTGCGAGACCGAACCGGGGATGAACCAAGGCAACTCCACGCGCTCATACCCCTTCCACCCGTAGTGAGCGATCAGCCGCCCACTGGCGGCCCGGCCGTAAACCACGATGGCGTGATTGCCGCGGCGGTTCTGCAGGGGCAGGTACCCGAACAGAATGACCGGGCGCCCAGCGTCCAGCGCCACCTGTAGGTCCAATGAGCCGGGCAGCCACCGGCTGACGTGCGGCACCAGCTGGGCGCGAGCATTCGCGGTGATCGCGGCGGATACCGGCCTGGCCCAACTGGCGTTACGTGCGCTGGCCCGCAAATGCTCGGAGAAGTCCGGGGAGCGGCGCAGATCTGACCCGCGAGTGAAGCGCGCGGGGATCAGGTCGACGCCACTGCGGGCATGCCAATAGCGGATAAGGATCGACGCGGCGATCCAGCCACACGTGCGCGAGGTGTTGGGGTACAGCTGGCAGCCGGTGATCAGGTGCGCCTGCGGCACCAGGGTTTCG
>JBMDWZ010000132.1:0-11738 GCA_048594865.1 Beutenbergiaceae bacterium | reverse complement strand
GGTCTGGTGGCCGTTGGCTTGGGTGTTCGCGATCGCGGCCACTTCGGCGTGCGGGGTGCCAGCGCCGCGGTGCCAGCCCTCGCCGATCACTTGGCCGCCAGCGTTGAGCAGGACGCAGCCGACCTGTGGGTTTGGATCGTCCTTTGGCCCGCGCTCGGCTAGCTTGAGCGCTCGCAGCAGGGCGCTTCGCTCCACGCTGCTTGTGAACTGCGGGCTGCTGATCTGCTGCGCGCCTGCGTTTCGTGGTGGCGTGGGTGCCATCTCACCTCCGGGGTCCTAGACCTCGGGGGTGTCAGAAGGACGACGCAAGCGTCCAACTAGCGTTGGCGCAGGTATATGGGTGCGCCAACGCGCCATGTCTCCTCCCATCCGGACTTTAACCGTCGGTCCTGGAGTTCCACCAGGTCAACCACGCCCTACGAGAGGGAGTGGGTCGCGGACTATCACCGCCGGCTCGGACTTTCACCGACCCCGGAGCATGTAAATGCGTTCACAACCGATGTTACCCGGGTGCCGAGGTGTGTTTGAACGAGGGGCTGCGGTGTCCAGATGGTGGTCGGCACGGGGTGGGAGTATTTCTGTACTCATAGGTACGGAACTGTATGCTGGCGGCATGACGTCCCCAGCGGGCCGCATTGGCCGGCCACGAGAGTTCGACGCTGACCACGCGCTAGACCGTGCGGTGGAGGTGTTCTGGGAACACGGCTATGAAGGCGCCAGCCTGGCTGAGCTGACCAAGGCTATGGGCATCACAAAGACGAGCATGTACGCCGCCTTTGGGAACAAGGACCAGCTCTTCAAGCTCGCGGTGCAGCGGTACACCGCCGGCCCCGCGGCCTACGGGATGCGGGCGCTGAGCGAGCCGACGGCGCGGAAAGTTGCCGAGGCGTTGCTCCACGGAGCAGTCCGGGCCACCGCCGCAGGTGCGGGTCCCTCGGGCTGCCTGGGGGTGCAGGGCGCGCTGGCGACCAGTGCCGATGGTGCCGCGGCGCGACAGGTGCTCATCGATTGGCGCCAAGAGGCCACCGACCGCCTAGAGGAACGCTTTACCCGTGCCGAATCCGAGGGTGACCTCCCTGCTGGCCGAGACGCGCGAAACCTAGCCCTGTTCGTCATGACCATGGCATATGGGATCGCGGTCCAAGCCGCGAGCGGTCGCAGTGCCGATGAGTTGCAAGCCGTGGTCGACGGCGTGCTGGCAACCACCTTTTAACTAGCTGCCGAGGCCCTAGCGATTGACCGACTGCATGTCAGCTTCCCGGTGGCGCAGCCCGGACGGTGCGGGGAGGGCGTTGAGGCGGGCGAGTTGTGCCGAGGTGAGGTCGATGGCTTCGGCGCTGACGTTCTCACGCACTCGCTCGGCCTTCGTGGTTCCCGGGATAGGCGCGATTCCCTCTCCTTGAGCAAGCAACCACGCTAGGGCGATCTGCGCTGGTGTGGCATCAACTTCTGCGGCAACGGCGTGGATTTCATCGACGATCTGAAGGTTGTGTTCGAGGTTGCCGCCGGTGAATCGTGGATTCGATAGGCGCCAGTCGCCGGGCGCTAAGCCCTCCAAAGTCCGGATGGTGCCGGTGAGGAATCCATGCCCGAGTGGGGCGTAGGGGACCAGGCCGATCGACAGTTCCCGCAGTGTTGGCAGGACGTCCGCTTCGGGGTCGCGGGTCCACAGGGAGTATTCGCTTTGGACCGCGGCGATCGGATGAACTGCGTGCGCGCGCCGGATCGTGGCCGCTCCGGCTTCCGATAGGCCAATGTGCCGAATCTTGCCCTCGGTGATGAGTTCGGCCAGGGCGCCGATGGTCTCCTCGATAGGCGTGCCGGGGTCCACGCGGTGTTGGTAGTACAGGTCGATGACGTCGGTCCCGAGCCGCTGCAGCGAACCCTCCACCGCGAGGCGAACGTTGGCCGGGCTGCTATCCATCCCAGCGCGACCTTGGTGTGAAACCATGCCGAACTTGGTTGCCAGAACAACGCCGTCGCGGCGCCCGCGGAGCGCCTTGCCCACGAGTTCCTCGTTGACGAAGGGGCCATAGGCCTCGGCGGTGTCGATGTGCGTAGCGCCCAGATCCAGAGCTTGGTGGATAGTGCGGACCGCCTGTTCCTCACTGCCTCCGGCGCCGGTGTAGAACCCCGACATCCCCATTGCGCCAAAGCCGATCCGTGAGACCTTCAGGTCGCCGAGTTGGGTGCTCCTCATGCCACTCTCCTTCGTTGCAGCGTCGACGGTGTATTGGGTCAACGGCTAGGTACGTGCGACGTAGTGCGCCGCAATCAGTTCCGGTCGGTAAATAAGTCTACGGAGCGGGGGAGGCGTTTGCAACCGATCGGTACATTAGTGGATGCAAAGCAATATGGCGGGTCGCGGCGAATCGGCCGGTGGGCTAGAAGATCTGGCGCAGGTTCGCCTTGGCTAGATCGATGAGTTCATCGCCTCGGCCCGACATCACGGTGCGAATGGCGTACAGCGTGAAACCCTTCGCCTGTTCGGCTGTGACCGTGGGCGGTAGCGACAGTTCTTGACGCTCGGTGCGCACTTCTAGCAAAGCCGGCCCATCGTGGGCGAGGAATTCCTTGGTGGTCTCGACCAGATCCTCGGACCGCTCCACTCGCCAACCAGCCAGTCCCATGCTCTGCGCCATCTTCGCGAAGTCGGGGTTGGACAGGCTGGTGGCGTAGTTCACGAAGCCCGCTGCCTTCATTTCGAGTTCTACGAAGTTCAGCGAGTCATTGCTATAGACCACCACTTTCACGGGCAGCTCGTGCTGCACCAAGGTCAGCAGTTCTCCGAGCAGCATCGTTAAGCCGCCATCACCTGCCAGCGCTACGACCTGCCGGTCCGGATACGCGCTCTGCACGCCGATCGCCTGGGATAGCGCATTGGCCATCGAGCCGTGGGCGAAGGAGCCGATCAGCCGGCGCTTGCCGTTCATCGTCAAGTACCGAGCCGCCCACGTCACCGGTGACCCGACGTCGGGAATGAACACTGCGTCGTCGGCCGCGACCTCATCGATCACGCGCGTGAGGTACTGCGGGTGAATCGGCTGCTTTCGTTTGCTCGGGACAGCCAGGTCATCGAGTTTCTCGCGGGTGCGGTGGTCGTGCTTCCGCGCGTCGGTGAGGCGCTCGCGATCGGTCTTCTTGGTCAGCAGCGGCACCAAGGCTTGGGCGGTCTGGGCGACGTCGCCGATGACGCCGACGTCGATGGGGGTGCGGCGGCCCAGGTTCTCTCCGCGTAGGTCGACCTGCACAATTTGGGCGTGCTGCGGATAGAACTGTTGGTACGGCATGTCGGTGCCGAGCATGAGCAGGGTGTCGGCTTCCATCATCGCCTTGTAACCCGAGGCGAACCCCAGCAGTCCGGTCATGCCGACGTCGAAGGGGTTATCCCATTCGATGTGCTCCTTACCCCGCAGGGCATGCACCATCGGGGCTGCGAGAGCATCGGCCAGCTCCAGAACCTCGCCGTGAGCGCCAGCCACGCCAGCGCCCGCCAGGATGGTGACCTTCTTGCCCGCATTCAGAACCTTCGCCGCTGCCTGTAGGTCGCTCTGTGCTGGCAGGACTCGCGGCGGTGACCCGGCCAGGGTGGCGACTGAATCGTCTTGTGCGGTAGCCAGTGCGACATCACCGGGCACCACGAGGACGGCGACTCCTTGCTTGGCGACCGCCTCCTGCATCGCAATCCGCAGCGCTCGGGGCATCTGCTCAGCAGTGGAGACGTTCTGCGCCCACACGCTGCACTCAGAGAACAGTGAGGCCGGATCGGTCTCTTGGAAGTAGTTGCTGCCGATCTCGGCACTGGGGATCTGTGCGGCGATCGCCAGGACCGGCACCCGGGAGCGATTGGCGTCATAGAGCCCGTTGATCAAGTGGGTATTACCCGGACCGCAGCTCCCGGCGCACACGGCTAGGTTGCCGGTGGTCGCAGCCTCGGCGGAGGCGGCGAACGCTGCGGCTTCCTCGTGGCGCACGCTCACCCAATCCAGGGTGGAGGTGCGAAGGGCATCGGTGAGGCCGTTGAGTGAATCCCCGGCGATGCCGTAGATCCGCTGGACGCCGTTGTGGGCAAGGGTGTCGACGATGTTTTGGGCGACGGTAGCCATATCAATCTCCGCGTGGAGTCGGGTCTCCCACACTGCCCTCTTGGGCGCGTGCATGCACGTTGGGTTTCGGTGAACGGTCGCCTTTCACCGCGCTTACTAACACTTCTGCCCAGAAGTGTTAGTAAGGCTTCCTCCAACGAATACTTTCGCCTCCACGGCGTCCGGTTGTCCGGAGTTATCCACAATTTGCGTCAAACGCTGGTCGGCGGTGGTGAGACTTCGCTACGTTGACGCACACAGTTTGTTAGCTCGGGGGCTGCAACGGGAGCTGTTATGGGTGAGGGCATTGGCCTGCTTGAGAGCGAGGTTCGTGAGCTCATCCGTCGGCGTGGGCTGGATCCGGGGCGTGACCCTCAGGGCACCGATGAGTTGATCGCCGAGGCGCTGGCGGACTATGACGATCGGGCGCTGGTGGGTCTGGTGCCGCCGCTGGCGGATCTGCCCGGCACGGCCAAGATCCTGCACGACGCGGTGGTCGGGTTCGGGCCGATCCAGCCCTACCTCGATGACCCAGAGATCGAAGAGGTCTGGGTTAACGAGCCCGGCAAGGTGTTTGTGGCTCGTGCCGGAAAGGCCGAGCTGACCACCACGATGCTTCAAGAAGACCAAGTGCGGGACCTGGTGGAGCGGATGCTGCGAAGCTCCGGGCGGCGCCTGGACCTGTCCACGCCTTTTGTCGATGCCTCGCTGCCGTCGGGGGAGCGGTTGCACGCGGTGATCCCCGACGTCACCCGTAAACACTGGGCGATCAACATCCGCAAGTACATCGCCCGGGCGAAGCGGCTCGATGACCTCGTCGGCCTCGGGTCACTGACCCAGCAGGCCGCTACGTTCCTGCACGCCGCCGTCGTCAGTGGACTGCACGTCGTCGTCTCCGGGGCAACCCAAGCCGGCAAAACCACCATGGTCAACGCGATGTGCGGAAGTGTTCCCGGCGGTGAGCACGTCATCACCTGCGAGGAAGTGTTCGAACTTCACCTGGCCACTCGCGACGTGGTGGCGATGCAGTGCCGCCAGCCAAACCTGGAAGGCAAGGGCGAAATCACGCTGCGCCGGCTGGTCAAAGAAGCGCTGCGGATGCGACCCGATCGGCTGATCATCGGGGAGGTCCGCGAAGCCGAGGCACTGGACATGCTGATTGCCTTGAACGCCGGAATCCCCGGCATGTGCACCGTGCACGCCAACTCCGCACGCGAAGCGATCGTCAAGCTTTGCACGCTGCCGCTGCTGGCCGGTGAGAACGTCTCGGCCACGTTCGTGGTGCCGACCGTGGCGGCATCGGTGGACCTGGTGGTCCACCTGGATCTGGACCGCAATGGACGACGGCGAACTCGCGAGATCGTGGGATTGACCGGTCGGGCAGAGGGCGGGGTGGTGGAGAGTGCTGCGCTATTCTCCACCAGGGAGCAAGAGCTGGTGCGGGACACCGGGTTTCCACCGCATGAGGAGCGCTTCGCCAGGGCCGGGTTCGACCTGCGCGACATCCTCGCGCCCAGGTTGGTCGGGTAACGATGGGCACCGTGGCGGGCTTGCTCTTGGGGGCGGGACTGCTGTGCGTGTGGTGGTCGTTCTGGCCGCAAGAGCCCAGCACACGGTCGGCGTCGAAAAGGGCGAGCAATATCTCCGACATGCTCGTCCAGGCCGGGATGCCCGGGGTGCGCCCGTGGGCCTTCGTGGCGACTTCGATCTTCATCGGTCTAGGCGTGGCGCTCGTGGTGACCGCCCTGACGGCCTCTCCCACGATCGGCGTCGCGTTCGGGGTCTTGCTGGCGATCGCTCCTACCGCCTACGTCCGCTCACGCTCCCGTAAGCGCCGCGAGGAACTCCGAACCCTGTGGCCAGATGTCATCGATGACCTGATCTCCAGCGTCCGGGCCGGGATGTCGTTACCCGAATCGCTCATCGCCGTCGGCAACCGGGGTCCAGAGGTGATGCGTACACCGTTCACCGCGTTCGCTGATGACTACCGCGCGACCGGCCGCTTCACCGAGTCCCTGGACTTGCTCAAAGAACGCCTGGCCGACCCCGTGGCAGATCGCCTCGTGGAAGCGTTGCGGCTCACCAGGCAGGTCGGCGGCACGGACCTCATTCGATTGCTGCGCACCCTCGGCGGTTTCATCAGGGACGACATCAGGACCCGTGGGGAGTTGGAAGCACGCCAGTCGTGGACGGTCAACGGTGCCCGGTTGGCTGCCGGTGCCCCTTGGGTGGTCCTTGCCCTGTTGAGCACCAGGCCCGAGACGGCCGCGGCCTTCAATACCGCGCTCGGCGCGCTCATCCTGGCGATCGGTGCCGCGGCCTCGTTGATCGCTTATCAAGCGATGGTGCGCATCGGGCGGCTGCCGGAGGAAGTGCGGGTGCTGCGATGAGCGCGATCGGAGTGATCTCCGGACAACCAGCCCTGGTGGGTGCTGTGATCGGGCTTGTCGGCGGACTCGGCCTCTGCCTGGTGTTGTGGCGACTGGCCGCCCGGCGCATTCGCCTCATCGACCGCGTTGCTCCGTACTTACGTGAGCGGCCCTCCACCTCACGGCTCCTGCGTGAATCGGCGACCCATACGCCCTTTCCGACGCTGGAACGGATGCTCCGGCCGGTGGTGGGTGACGTGGCCGGTATTTTCGAGCGGCTCGGATCTCCGGCGGTCACTAGCCGTCGCCGGTTGCAACGCGCCGGGTCGAGCCTCAGCGTGGAGCAATTCCGAATCCAGCAACTCCTCTGGGGAACCCTGGGCATGGTTGCCGGCCTCGGCTTGGTCGCCGTCATTGGGGCAAGCCGTGGGATCGGGGTTCTGAACGGGGCGCTGATTGTGGTGGTCGCGGGTTTCGCGGCGTTCTTCGCTCGGGATCAACAGCTGGGTCGGGAGATCAAGAAGCGCGAGCAGGCCATGATTTCGGAGTTCCCGACGGTGGCGGAACTGCTCGCCCTGGCGATCGGAGCCGGCCAGACGCCACTGGCGGCACTCGAGCGAGTGGCCAGCACGGTGCACGGTGAATTGGCCGGTGAGATCAAACTGGCGCTGGCCGATGTGCGGGCCGGGATGACCCTGACCCTCGCGCTGGAGCGGATGGCTGGCCGAACCGAACTGGCCGGCATCAACCGATTCACCGACGGCGTCGCGACCGCCGTCGAACGCGGCACTCCGCTGGCCGATGTGCTGCGCGCCCAGGCCGGTGACGCCCGTGAGGTGGGGCACCGCGCGCTCATGGAAGCCGGCGGGCGCAAGGAGATCTACATGATGATCCCCGTGGTGTTCCTGATGCTGCCCATCACGGTGCTGTTTGCAATCTTCCCGGGCCTCAGTGTGCTCCGGGTTGGCCTATAGAAAGTGATTCAGAGAAAGGGGAAAGAGGATGCGAAGCTGGAGACAACGGTGGCGCGGGGCGAACGTTGACCGCGAACGAGGTGACGTGCCCGGGTGGGTGCTGATCACTCTGATGACGGCCGGATTGGTGGTCCTAATCTGGGCCTTGGCGGGGGACATGCTGCAGCAGGTCTTCACCACCGCGATGGAACGAGTTCTGGGGGTGTGAGGACCGACGGCGATCGCGGCTCGGCGATCGTCGACTTCCTTCTCGTCTCGCTCCTGGTCACCATGCTCATGGTGGGCGTGGTGCAGTTAGCGCTGACGTTGCACGTGCGCAACGTGCTCATCGACTCAGCCGCGGAGGGGGCCAGGTACGCGGCACTGGATGGCAGGGGACTCGACGATGGCGTGGCTCGGACCCGAGCCCTGATCGACTCCACCCTGCCCGCCGCCTACGCCCAGAATGTGAGTGCCGATCAGGTAGTGCTCGACGGCGTGGGCCTGGTTCAGGTGCACGTCACCGGTCCGGTCCCGGTTCTCGGGCTGCTGGGGCCTGGAGGATTCATCGAGGTCTCGGGCAGGGCGGTGGTCGAGTGATGTGGCACCGGCGGTGCTTGGCAGCCCTCAGCGGGCGGCTTCGCCGCGTGATGGCCGGCCAAGGCGATCGCGGCAGCGCGGTGGTGGAGTTCCTCGGGGTATCTCTGCTGCTCTTGGTGCCGGTCGTGTACCTGGTGATCACCCTGTCCCAGGTGCAGGGAGCGACCTTCGCCGCCGAAGGTGCCGCGCGTGATGCCGGGCGGTTGATCGCTCAGGCCGAGAGCTTCGATGAGGGGGTAGCCGCCGCGCAGTTGGCGGTGGAGTTGTCCTTTGCCGATCAGGGCTTCACGGTCGACGGGGCCAGCGCCCTGGAGGTTCAGTGCCAACTGGATCCGTGTTTGAGCCCCGGCGGGTATGTCTACATCACTGTGCGCAGCGACGTCGGTTTACCGGGTGCACCTGGATTCTTATCGCTGCCGGCCGCCGCCCAGATCCAAGCCGACGCGATGACGGCGATCCCCACCTACCGCCAGGCCCTGCCGTGAAGCGCTGGCGCCGGATCCGAGCGACCCGCGACGACGGGCAGATCATGCTGCTCTCGATCGTCTACGGCGTGGTGGTGCTGGCCCTGGTGTTGGTGATCGCCTCGGTGTCCTACGTGGACTTGGAACGCAAGCGCTTGTGGAGTCTGGCCGACGCGTTGGCGGCGGACGCCGCCGATGCCGCCGATACCCAGGTCTGGTACGAAACGGCGGCCGCCGATGGGCTGGTCGTGACGCAGGCCAGTGCCACCGAATCGGTCAATGAGTACCTGGCCGCCGCCCCGGCGAACCTCACCGGTTCTTTCGATGACCTGGCGGTGTCCGGAGTGCAGATCGACGGCCAGGAAGTCACGGTTTCGATGGCGGCGACCGTGCGCCCGCCGTTCATTCCCTGGGGGCTTCTACCGGGGACCGATGGCTTCACCGTGGTGGTGGCTTCCAGTGCGATCGCCGATGACACCGTAAGTGTTCGGTGTGCCGAACGCACAGCCGGTCGCGCTTGCGAACCCGCCCGGCGGCATTGGCGGGCAGTCCACAAACCTGCTAGGTCAGTCGAGGATGGCGTAAGCCTCAACCTCGACCAGCACATCGGGTTCAAAGAGGTAGTCCACCCCGATCGCCGACAGCGGCGGTAACGGCTGGGGTAGCTCCAACTCTTCGGCAACACTTTCGATGCCGGCCATGAACTCGGTGTACTTCTCGGGTTGCCAGTTCGTCACGTAGAACCGCAGACGCACCACATCGGCAAACGTTGCTCCGGCTCCGCGCAAGCCGCGCGCCGTGTTCCGCAGCGCGTGGGCGAGCTGCCCGGCCAGGTCGCCGGGGGCGACGCCCGCGCCGTTCTCGTCACGGGCGATCTGGCCCGCAACGTGAACGTGGCGGCTCCCGGTCGCTACCGACACGTGGTGGTAGGGCACAGGGGCAAACATGCCCTCGGGGGTGGAGAGGGTGACGGACATCGTGAGATCCTTTCGTCGTCGTGCTAGGTATCTCATGTATACCTAGTCAACGAAAGGAACTTCAACGAGACTAGGTGTCATGAACGAAACCACCCTCGCCGCCTCGGCCCACTCCCAGATCGAACCGGCGCACCGCGAACTACTGGATCAGGTGCTCGACAAATGGTCATTGCAGGTGCTGGATCGGCTGTGCGAGAGCCCCCGGCGGTTCAACGAGCTCCGCCGTGCCATCCCGGCGGTGTCACAGAAGTCGCTCACCGCCACCCTGCGCCGCCTGGAGCGCAACGGCATGGTCGATCGAGTGGTGATCGGCACCCGCCCCGTGGCGGTGGAGTACCGCATCAGCGACTTGGGCAACACCTTGCAGGAACTCATCGACGCGCTACTCGGGTGGGCCACCTCCCACATGCCCAAAGTGGACCAAGCGCGCGAAGCCTTTGATGAGACCGCCGAGGCTAGGTCGTAGCGACTGGATCCCGGCCGACTTGCGGGACGCTTACTGCCCGGAGGACTCGAACCGTTCCTGCGCCATGGCCGAGGCTCGCACCAGCACATCGCGCTGGGCGGCGTTGTAGATGTCGTGGATGGCGGCGCCGATCGCGGCCCCGGTGACCGATTCGCTCTTGGTCAGATGCTCGCGCTGGGTGCGCAACCACGGGTAATCCACCATCGCCTGGGCCAGCTCCTTGGCGTAGGCCTGGGCCACCCGCGAGCGCGTGGCCTCATCAGCATCTGCCGCCAGCGCCTCGAACTCCACCGTGGCCGGCGCCGGTGGCACCTCCAACATCTGCCGGACCTGCGCCATCGTGTCGGCGTCATACAACTGGGCGTAGACCAGCATCAGCGAGCGCTGATTCTCGGTCAGGCGGGCAGAGATATCGGCGAACCCGCTGGGCACATCGGTGGTGCCCTGGTGCAACGTCATTTCGGCTATATCGGCACGGGCGCGGATGCTGCGCTCGATCGTCTCCGCCAACTGCGCATCCAGATCCGCCAGCGCCTGCGGACTGAGACTGGCACCGGGATCGATATCGCTCACCTTGGCACCCAGATCTCGCAACCGCCTGATCCGCAGCAGCCGAATGAGGTGAGCCACGTCGTAGCGCTTGTACCCATTGGCGTCCCGATCGGGCTCGGGTAGCAGGCCACGCTGGTGATAAAAGCGGATGGTGTTGACCGTGGTGCCGCTCAGTTCGGCCAACTCGCGGGTACTCCAGGGCATGGCTAGTGGCCTCCAGTAATGCTGGTCCGATTGCGAGCACTTGACCGCAGGCGCATCACGGGCCGCCCAACGCCAACATGAACTGGCGATGGGCAAACGAGGCGCTCGCCGTCAGTTCCGAGCGAGATGCCCCGGCGTTTGCCCGGCTCGATAGCCCGTGCCACAGCGTCTGCACCAGATCGGTCAAGGCCTCAGGATCTGACTCCGGTGGAATCTGCCCCTGACTGATTGCGTCCACGAATCGGTCTCGCAGCAGATCCCGATCGGCGCGCTGGGCATTTGCGGTGAACGTGCGCACATCGAGTGCCTCCGGGGTATCGGCCATCGCCGCACTAGATGTGAGGCACCCGGGCTGGCCATCGGTGGGACAGAACGTGGCGACCGAATCTTCCAACACCTGCTCGACGACGTCGGCAATGGCTGATTGCGCGACCGCACCCTGGTAGATGGCCGCGTAGCGATCCACGTGCCAGCGCACCGCACGGTCAAACAGTCCGGCCTTGGACCCGTACGCCGCATACAGGCTGGAGGTTGAAACCCCCAGGGCGCTGGTGAGCATCCGGGTGGACGTGCCGGAGTAGCCGTGGGCCCAGAACACCGCGGCCGCGTCGATGACGGCGCGGTCTGCGTTGAAGGCGCGGGGCCTTCCCGCGCGAGGTCCACCGGCAGCGGGGGCGTGGTACTCGTTCATTGTTGCGACTTTAGTGCCGATTGCGCACAATAGGAAATGTGGAGCAAATGATCCAGAAATCGATAGACGTCGGTACCTCTCACCTCAGTCTCCAGGTGCATGGCGATCCGCAGGCACCTGCGATCGTCATCGTGCCGGGGGTGCTCAGCGATGCTGCCGAGTGGCGGCAGGTGGCCCAGGCGCTGCGATCCTGGCCGCGGGTGGTGGTGGTCAACCGCCGCGGGCGCACCCCCTCGGGCCCAATGGAAGCCGGCTACAGCCTCGCCACCGAGTTGCACGACCTGGGCGCGGTCCTGGCCGCGAGCGGGCAGGTGGACACGCTGTTCGGGTGGAGCTACGGGGGACTCATCGCCCTGCACGCCGCGATCGAAGTGCCG
>JBMDWZ010000131.1:0-52881 GCA_048594865.1 Beutenbergiaceae bacterium | reverse complement strand
CGTCCCGAGGTCACCGAGGGCGGCGGGGGTCAGTATCTGAACCCCCGGTGCCGCCGCATGAACCCGGTCACGCTCGGCCTCGGAGAGCTGGCGCAACACGGCGATTCGGGCATCGGGAGCCAGGTGCAGTGTGGTCACTTCGCCTCGACGAGTTCCAAGGCGCTTCGCGCACCTTCAAGCATCCGATCGATTCGCTCAGGGTCGATCAGGACCTTCACGTGGTGTGTCTGTCCGCCGCGGTTGTAGCGGCGGTCTGCGGTCTCGCGGTGAACCCGCAGCGATTCCGATGCCTCGATGAGCTCTTGGCGTTCGTGCTCCAGCAACGGGCGCGCCTCGGAGGCTTTCACCAGCATCACCACGCGTGCGGAGTCGCACATGGCCTCGACGTAGAGCCGCGACCAACCCAGCACATCGCCCACCTCGCAGGGGTCGGGAAGTGAAAGGACGCCTGAGGAAGTCCAGTCCTGAGCGCGCAAATCCCACTCCAGGTAGTCCTTCTTGGCGGTGCGCTTCTCTGCCAGCAGGGCTTCAAGGGCGTCGCTATCGGCCACTTCGAGGGATCCGATGGAGTCGTGTTCCCAGCCCTTAAGTTGGTGCAGGTTGTGCATGTAGGACCAGCCTTGAGCGATCCCGTTGGGCACCATGCTGCTGGCGTTGTACACATTGCCCAAGGCGTACAGCACGCGAATAGCGATCGGGTACATCTCCAGCCACAGTTCTGCGATGGCCAATGCGTCTTCATCGCTCGCGGTGGGTGCTACCACCCCGGTCGCCACCAGTGCCTGCGCAAGGATGTCTGCTTCTGAGCGGCTTGGATCCTGGGCGACGAGCGCGGCGGTGGCGATGTTGACGGCGCCGAAGGTCTCCGGCGCCCACAGACCGTTGATTCGTTCCCAGTCCACGCGCATCAGGACATGCGTGCAACCGGCCTCGGCGCCACTGCGCATGCGCTGAACCTCATCGGGCAGCATGGTCACCGGGAAGACGCCCCATCCGAAGTACTGGCCATGGACGTCGTACTCGAGCCACTTGGTTCGGTCGCGCATGGCCGGAAGGGCGGGGTTGTCGGGCCATGGGATGTAGTAGTCGCGGGCGTAAGGCTTCACCGCGTACTCGATGTCATCGGGCAACTCGCGAAGGCTGGCAACGACCGCGAGTTGATCCTCGGAGTTATAGCTGAACTCGCGCACCACAAGGCGCTTGCCGTACTTGGCCGTGACCTTGTGGATGCTGCCAACCACCCAACGGTGCCAGTCGACGTCGGCGGTGTTGAGGCACCGCTCGCACTTGCAGCGTCGGTTGGTCAGGGAAGCCCGCCCTTCCTGAGTGCCGACGCTGATAATGAACCCGGTGAGATCGGGGAGGAGTTCGCACACCTCGCTGTATCGACGCTCGATGAGATCTGGCCACGCCGGGTGAGTCGGGCACACAATCCCGTTCTTCGCCAGATCGGGGACGTCTTCTGGGAATTCGTCGGGGTAAGCGAGCTCTTTGATCTGCAGGAAGAAGTCGACGTTGTTGCGCGCGCACTGCCGTGACACGTCTGAAAGGTATGCACGGCAGTTCACAAAGGCGCCGATCCCACGGCGACCGGGACCATCCCAGGTGGAGGTCTCTGGGCGGAAGTTTGACGGATACACGAACTTGTTGAACATGTCGGCCTCGTGGAACACCAAGGCGTTCATCTTGTTCGCGCTAATCACCCCAAGTGCCTGCCGGATCTTCTCTGGTGACCACTGCGCATCGCCGGTGACTTCGAGGGCGAGCATGGAGTAATCAGGCATGGATGGGGGCTCCTTAGTTTCGGTGGCCCAGAACCGCCTAATCGGCTGGCGCCGCTCAGACTTCTGGTGCGTCACTTCTTTGTGGTGTGCGACGAAACGAAATGCCATTCGTTCGGGCTACAAGTCCATCGTGGTTCGTACCATACTAGTATACGCAAGGCGGTGAGGAGCACCACTGCCACCGACCGGGCAGACTAGAGCCCATGACTTCAACAATCACCGCCCTCACCGGCGGCTACGTGGTTCCCGTGTCCAGCCCCGCCATCGACGGCGGAACCGTCGTGCTCGAAGACGGTGTCATCAAGGCCGTCGGAGACGCCGATACCCCGATCCCGGATGGGGCTCAGGTGATCGACGTCGCGGGCAAGTGGGTGCTTCCAGGTTTCGTGGAGTCCCACGCACACCTGGGTGTGCACGAGGACGGTGAAGGGTGGTCGGGTCAGGACACCAATGAGATGACCGACCCGAATGGTGCGCGGTTCCGCGCCCTGGACGGGATCGACATCGAAGAGGTCGGCTTCCGGGACGCGCTGATTGGCGGTGTCACCACCGCCGTCATCAAGCCCGGATCGGGAAACCCGATCGGTGGCCGGACCGTGGCGATCAAAACCTGGGGCGGCCGGACGGTCGATGAGCAGGTCATCGAACTCGACGTCTCGGTGAAGTCGGCGCTGGGGGAGAACCCCAAGCGCGTGTACGGCGAAAAGAAGCAAACCCCGGCCACCCGCCTGGGAGTGGCCTCGGTGCTGCGCGAGGCCTTCGTCAAAGCAGAAAACTACCGCGCCAAGCGCGCCAAGGCGCAGGAGAAGGACGAGCCGTTCGAGCGCGACCTCACCCTAGAAACTTTGGCTGACGTGCTGGAGGGCAAGCTCGCCTGGGACCAGCACTGCCACCGCCACGATGACATCGCCACCGCGATCCGCCTCAGTGAAGAATTCGGCTACCGCCTGGTGCTGAACCACGGAACCGAAGGTCACAAAATCGCCGACGTGCTCGCCGAAAAGGAAATCCCGGTGATCTTTGGGCCGATGCTCACCTCGCGTTCCAAGGTGGAGGTGCGCGATCGCGCGATCAGTAGCCTGGCGAAGATCGCGAACGCCGGCGTGCGGGTCGCGATCACCACCGACCACCCGGTGATTCCGATCAACTTCCTGGTGCACCAGGCCTCCTTCGCCGTCAAGGAAGGGCTGGACCCGGTCGTGGCGATTGAATCGCTGACCTCCAACCCGGCCCAGATCCTGGGTCTGCACGATCGCGTCGGCACCCTGGACGTCGGCCGCGATGCCGACGTCGTCGTCTGGTCCGGTGACCCGCTGGACATCAACTCGCGGACCGAGCAGGTCTTCATCAACGGCAAGACGATGCTGCGTACCGTGGACGGTGAGCCCGTCATCACCGAGCGTTTCGAGCGGTTCGACCGCACCTCCTGGTAGATCTTCGTCGCGAGCCGGGCGGGGGAGTGACTCATACCACCGCGGGCATACATTGCCCCTGTAGCGAGGTAAGCCTTACCTTATCTACATGAGTGTTGTCGCCTCCGTCCGGCCCGCCTACCGACCCTACGAAGTTCAAGTTGCCTCGGTGAAGAGGCTGTCACCGCACTTCGTCCGAGTCGAGTTCACCGGCCCGGACATGGAGCACTTCGGGACCGCTGGACTGGACCAACGCATCAAAGTGGTGCTCCCGTTCGCAGACGGCACCTTTGCCGACTTCGGACAGCACGAAGCGGCGGGGGACTGGTACGACCGGTGGCGCAACCTGCCCGACGACGCCCGCAACGTCTTCCGTACCTATACGGTGCGCCGGATCGAACCCGGGCGACTCACCGTTGACTTCGTGGTGCACGATCACGCCGGACCGGCCGGGGCGTGGGCCGAGCAGGCGGCCGTGGGCCAGGACCTGTTCATTGTTGGCCCAGACGAACGCAGCCCCAACTCCCGGGGCGGCATCGACTGGCACCCAGGAACCGCCAGGCGGGTGCTCCTGGCGGGTGACGAAACGGCGGCCCCGGCGATCTGCTCGATCCTGGAGTCCTTGGACCTGAGCTACCAGGCGACGGCGTTCATCGAAGTCCCCGAAGGGGCCGACGCGGGCGCGCTCGGATCCGACCCCCGCATCCGCGTGATCGCCCGCGGCGCGGTAGAACATGGCACTGGCCTCATCGAGGCCGTTACCGCCTGGGCCCAGCACAACACCGAACTCCTGGAGCTGGCTAAAGCGCCGGTCGCCCAAGAACTAGAAGATATCGACATCGATGCGCAGTTGCTCTGGGACAGTCCCGGCGCTTCGGAGGGTGAGTTCTACGCTTGGTTCGCCGGAGAGGCCGCAACGATCAAGTCGCTGCGCCGATTGCTGGTCAGCGGCCATGGCGTGGACCGCAAGCGCGTGAGCTTCATGGGGTACTGGCGCCAGGGTCGCGCCGAAGCGTCCCAGTAACGACCGGGCTCGGCTTCCTGGGCGCACCGGGCGAAGATGCGGGGGCCGACGGCGGAACGTAGCGTGATTGCACAGCGACAAGTTTTGGAGGCTGTCATGTCACGAGATCAGTTAACGTTCGCCGATCCGGTTAGCCGGTTTGAGTCGATTAGCCCGCCCAAGCAAAAGCAACCGGAGCCGGGTTTGGAATCCGAAATGACCCCGGTCCCCGATATCGGAGAGCACAGCTATCGCGGCACAGGTCGGCTGCAGGGACGCAAGGCGCTGGTTAGCGGCGGCGACTCCGGGATCGGCGCGGCCACCGCAATCGCATACGCCCGTGAGGGCGCCGACATCGCGATCACCTACCTCCCCTCGGAAGAAGACGACGCACAGAACGTCGCCCGGATCATTACCGACGCCGGACGCAAGGCGGTCACCATCCCAGGCGACCTGGTGGACCATGACTTTTGTGCCGCCGTCGTCCATCGAGCTGCCGAGGAATTGGGCGGTCTGGACATTCTGGTCAACAATGCGGCCAAGCAGA
Source organism: Beutenbergiaceae bacterium (assembly GCA_048594865.1). Lineage (GTDB taxonomy): Bacteria > Actinomycetota > Actinomycetes > Actinomycetales > Beutenbergiaceae > CALKWS01. The sequence continues at coordinate 48,135 of JBMDWZ010000131.1, read as the reverse complement.
TCGCTACCGAGGGCCTAGCAGACATCGATGATGCCGAGTTGCTGGAAACCTACGAAGCCAACATTTTGGCGATGTTTCGGACCTCCAGAGCCGCCCTCAAGCATTTGGAACCCGGGTCAACGATCATCAATTGCACGTCGATCCAGGCCTATGACCCCTCGCCGCCGTTGCTCGCCTACGCCTCAACCAAGGCCGCCATCAACAACTTCACCAAGGGGCTGGCCGAAGAGTTGGCACCCAAGGGGATCCGGGTGAACGCCGTAGCACCCGGGCCGGTGTGGACTGTGCTGCAGCCTACCGACGGTCAACCACAAGAGAAGCTGCCCGAGTTCGGCAAGGACACCGGACTCGGCCGGGCGGGACAACCGACGGAGGTCGCACCCGCCTTCGTGTTCCTCGCCTCGCCCGAGTCGTCCTACGTGGTTGGGATCACCTTGCACGTCAACGGCGGGCGTCCCACGCCCTAAGGCGCGCCAAGGGGTGGGGGAGTGTGCCGCATAGGTGCCCGAGAACCGATATCTTGATATCGAAGAACCGCAGTCGAGCCCGAACGGACACCTGTGCCTACTCCCACCATCATCTACACCCACACCGACGAGGCGCCAGCGCTGGCGACCTACTCCTTCCTCCCGATCATCGAGGCCTTTGCTTCGACCGCGGGAGTCGAAGTGGAAACTCGGGACATCTCGCTCTCCGGGCGGATCGTGGCAGCGTTCGCCGACCGGCTTCCCGCCGATCAGCAACTGCCCGACGCGCTCGCCGAGCTCGGTGAGCTCGCCGAAGACGCAAGCGCGAACATCATCAAGCTCCCAAACATCTCCGCCTCCATCCCGCAGCTGAAAGCGGCGATCGCGGAGTTGCAGGCCCAGGGCTTCGACCTGCCGAACTACCCTGACTCGCCCTCCACCGATGAGGAGAAGGACGTCCGCGCCCGCTACGACTCGGTCAAGGGCAGCGCGGTCAACCCGGTGCTGCGCCAGGGCAACTCCGACCGCCGTGCCCCGGCGTCGGTGAAGAACTACGCCAAGGCCCACCCACACCGGATGGGCACGTGGAGCGCCGACTCCAAGACGAACGTTGCCTCGCTGACCGCAGACGACTTCCGTTCCAATGAGAAGTCGATCGTGGTGGACACCGCAGACACGTTGCGGATCGAACACGTTGACGCAGACGGCAACGTCACCGTGCTCAAGCCCGAGGTCAAGGTTCTGGCCGGTGAAGTCGTGGACTCCACCGTGATGCGGGTGGCCGCACTCAAGGAGTTCCTGGCGTTGCAGATCCAGCGCGCCAAGGAAGAGGGCGTGCTGTTCTCGGTGCACCTAAAGGCCACGATGATGAAGGTCTCCGACCCGATCCTGTTCGGCCACGCGGTGCGCGCATTCTTCCCGCAAACCTTCGAGCGCTACGGCGATGAGCTCGCGGCAGCGGGACTGAGCGCCAACGATGGTCTGGGTGGGATTCTCAAGGGCCTGGACGACCTGGACAACGGTGCGGCCATCAAGGCTTCCTTCGACGCCGAGCTCGCCGAGGGCCCGCCGCTGTACGCCGTGGACTCCGACCGTGGCATTAGCAACCTGCACGTGCCCAGCGACGTCATCATCGACGCATCGCTGCCCGCCCTGATCCGCAACGGCGGGCGCGCATGGGGACCGCAGGGCGAGGAAGCCGACACCCTCGTGGTCATTCCGGACTCCAGCTACGCCGGCGTCTACCAAGCCGCGATCGAAGACAGCAAGGCCAATGGGGCACTGGACCCCTCGGTTATCGGTTCGGTGCCCAACGTCGGTCTGATGGCCAAGGCCGCCGAAGAGTACGGCAGCCACGACAAGACCTTCGAGATCGAGACCGCCGGCACCGTCCGGGTCGTGAACTCCTCAAATGAAACGCTGCTCTCACACGACGTGCAGCCCGGTGACATCTGGCGCGCCTGCCAGACCAAGGACGTCGCCATCCGCGACTGGGTCAAGCTCGCCGTCACCCGTGCAAAGGACTCCGGCACCCCCGCGGTGTTCTGGTTGGACGCGGCTCGGGCACACGATGCGAACCTCATCGCCAAGGTCGAGAAGTACCTCCCGGAGCACGACACCGACGGCGTGGAGATCCACGTGATGGACCCGGTGGCCGCCACGAAGTTCTCCCTGGAGCGGCTCCGCGCCGGCCAAGACACCATCTCGGTGACCGGGAACGTGCTGCGTGACTACCTCACCGACCTGTTCCCGATCCTGGAATTGGGAACCAGCGCCAAGATGCTCTCGGTCGTCCCGCTGATCAACGGTGGCGGACTCTTCGAGACTGGCGCCGGCGGCTCGGCACCCAAGCACGTGCAGCAGTTGGAGCGTGAGAACTACCTGCGCTGGGACTCCCTGGGTGAATTCCTCGCCCTCGCGGTGAGCTTTGAGCACCTGGCCAAGGTCGCTGGAAACGCCCGGGCCCAGATCCTTGCCGACACCCTGGACCGGGCCACCGGCTCGTTCCTGGAGAACGACAAGTCGCCCACCCGCCGGATCGGCGGCATCGACAACCGCGGAAGCCACTTCTACCTTGCCCTGTACTGGGCCAAGGAGCTCGCTGCGCAAACCGAGGACGCCGCCCTCGCGGCAGCGTTCGCCGACCTGGCCAGCACCTTGAGCGAGAACGAAGAGGCCATCGTGAGCGAACTGGCCGCTGTTCAGGGCAACGCTGCGGACGTCGGCGGCTACTACCGTCCCGACCCGGCGAAGGCCGCGCAGGTCATGCGCCCGTCGGCGACGCTTAACGGCGCCATCGATTCGCTGAGCTCATGAGCAGCGCAGCGGTCCCGGCGCACGGCGGGCTGGTTCTCGCCGACCGGCTCGTCGCTTCCCGCGGGTTGGCGACCAACGTGGTGATGGTCCTCAGCGGCGTGGCGCTGGTTGCGCTACTCGCCCAGGTCGCGGTGCCAATGTGGCCGGTCCCGATCACCGGGCAAACCCTGGGCGTGATGGTCGTGGGCGCCGCACTCGGCGCCAAGCGGGCCGCGGCAGCGATGACCACCTACCTGTTCGCCGGGTTAGCTGGTTTGCCGATTTTCGCTGGCGGCATGGGCGGGTTGCTGGCGGTCACGCGGCCATCCTTCGGGTTCGTGCTCGGATTCATTCCCGCGGCGGCGTTCATCGGATGGTTGGCGCAGCGGCAGTGGGACAAGCGCCCACTGCTGTCTTTGGCCGGTTTCGCCGGGGCGAGCATCATCCCGTTCCTGATCGGGGTGCCCTACATGGGCATGGTGCTGGCGGCCCTGGGACAACCCAGTGACTTCGGGACGTTGATCGCCCTGGGCGTGCTGCCGTTCATCATCGGCGGTGTGATCAAGTGGCTGCTGGCCGCCGCCATGCTGCCTGCCGCGCACCGGTTAGTGCAGTTGGTGGACCGAGACAGGTAAAACAACCCACCAGGGCCGTGCAGGGACCGACGACGAGCTATCGTTTGCGAGCAAACGCCAGTTTGATCGTCGGTCCTCTGCGTAGCAGGCGGGTGAGGAGAAGGTCCACTGGGTAGAGCACGGCACCGGCGACCCAGCCGGTTGCCGGGGTGAGCGTCACCAAGCGCAGGAATCCGCCCCAGACCTTGCGCCACAGCCGTGGGGCGTCGACCTGGGCGTTCATCAGAACCATCATCGGCAGGCGCCGCTCGGGTTTCAGCCCGGCCTCAAGCAACCGGCGAGTGATCCAGCCCGATGACCGGTTGACCTGGTGTGCGCTCCGGTCCGCGCGGCGCACAAAGTTCTCAGTGAAGACCAGCACCCCGCCGGGCTTGAGCAGCGCGGAGAGGTTACGGATCGCCGCTTGGTAGAGCTCGTCGTCGGTGATGTGAAAGAGCACGTCCATGCAGGAGACGACGTCATAGCTGCCGGGCTCGAACGGCCCGGTACCCGAGGTGATGTCGAGCTGGTGGATGTCGGCGTCGGGATAACGTTCGCGAAGTTGCGCGACGGCGGAGGCGGTGAGGTCCGAGCCGGAGGGCTTGGCCCCGCACGCCTGATACCACCAGGTCAGGTACAGGCCGATTCCGGAGCCGACATCCAAGATTTTGCTGTCCGGCGAGAGGTCCAAAGCCTGCACTTCGCGGGCGAAGACCCGATCGCGCAGCTTGTACATCCACTCGTTGAACGGACGCCCGAGCGCTTGGTACCCGACCCCGGAGGTCGTGAAGTCATCGGCTAGGCGTTGGTTCCAGAAGTCATCATGTCGTTCAACCATTGCTGCTCATCATGCCTAGGCAGGTGGGTGCGCGCATGTTGGAACTGGGTAACTACGCTGTCCAGACTCCCGAGCTTCCACGGCGGTGGGAGTCGAGCAGATGGGTATCGACGATGCCGGTGGCCTCCATCAGCGCGAACATCGTGGTCGGCCCGACGAACGTGAACCCCCGACCGCGCAGGGCCTTGGCCAAGGCGCGGGACTCAGCCGACGTGGTCGGGACCTCCGCAATGGTCTTAGGCTCCGGCGTCGTCGATGGCTTGAAGGACCAGATGAAGTCCACCAGTCCGCCGTCGTCCCGCAATGCCACGGTGGCGGCGGCGTTCTTGATCGTCGCCAGAATCTTGGCCCGGTTTCGCACGATGCCAGCGTCGCCGAGCAAGCGCTGTACGTCCTCGGGCCCGAACGCGGCAACCGCATCGGGATCGAAGTCGCTGAAGGCGCTGCGGAACGCTTCGCGTTTGCGCAGGATCGTGGCCCACGACAGCCCAGACTGGAACGCCTCCAGGCTGAGCCGTTCAAACATGCCTTGCTCGTCGCGAATGGGCATGCCCCATTCGGTGTCGTAGTAGCGCTGCAGCATCTCATCCTGCGCGGCCCAGTGCGGGCGAGCTAGGCCATCGGGGCCGATAACGACGTCGGGCACGGTGTGACTCAGTTGGTGGGTGCCGAACCGGGGCGCACCACCCGGTAGTAGGCGTACAACTCGTCCTGCTCGGTCTCGCTGATGTGGCCCTCGGAGTCGATCCGGGGAGCGTCCATGATGTAGTCCTTGGTGAACCGCACCCGAATGAGGCCCTCTTCAACCTTGGCGCCCTGGATTGGCATGAACACCTCGCGCATGCCAAAGAATCCGGTACGCGCACTGACCCAGGTGGCGTCTTGGGTGTGGTCGTCTAAGTAGACATGCCCAACGGGCCCCAACGTCTGACCGTCATCGGTCACGACGGTCAACTCGTAGAGGGCATCGAGTTGCGTTCGGGTCAGGCGCATTGGTCAACCTCCTGCTGTGCGCTGCGAGAATCGGTCCACCAATTGTGGCGGTCGATGTGACTGGTTGTCCCATTCTTGCGTACGTTGATCCCATGAGTGCTTCACCCGACGGATTCAAACTTGGGCCGGGTCCACGCCCCACCACCGCAGTGGACTGGGAATCGGCAATGCGAACCGAAATGGGGCGCTGGTTGCCGGGCGATTCCAGGTCACGGGACTTGGATGCGATCAGAATTTCGGTGACGCCCGAAACCCCTGAGCTGGTGAGGCGAATCGCCGTCGACCTTTCGGGTTTCCAAGTCAACGAATCCGACTTCGACGACGTCACCGAGCCTGATTACGGGACCGCGCCGCCTGCGGAGGGTGGCGAGCAGGTGACGATCGAGCACGTGGAGATCGTTGGACGCCCGGTCTACGTGGAGGGTGTGGCCGTGGACCTGCGGCTAAACCTGCACAACGTGGCGATGGTGTTGGTCCGGGATTCCGGCGGCGACCTGTGGGCGTTGGAAGATCCGGATCGTAGCCGCGAAGCGCTGGTCGGCGACGCCTACGTGTCCACGGCGGTGGATGACGTGGTGGCCTATGCGCAGCGGACCGTGATGGCGCAGGCCAAGGAGGCGGGCGTCACGATCACCTCACTTGAGGTGGATGTGCGCACCCCCGATCCGCGGCGCCTGGTCCTTCAGGCTTCGGCGCGGGTGCGCAAGGGGATCTTCGGTGCACCGGTGCAGCTCAGCCTGGAAGCGAGCGTGAACAACGACATGATCGCGACCGTCGGGGATGTGCGGGCGCGCTCGGGCAACCCAATCGTTGGACTGGTGCTGGCGGTCATCCGCGGCAAGCTCGACTCCTACACCCACCGCACCTATGACCTCAATGAGGAGTTGCCGCCGTGGTTCCGACTCGTTGACCTCTCACTCTCCGGCGGTGACACGATCGCGGTGCAGGCTAGGTTCGGCTAGTCCGTCTGGGCGTGGCCCGGATCGGAGGGAAGCGGTTCGGGGTCGGCGCGGCGTAGCAAGAGGGTGAGCGCGGCGACCCCCAACGCCAGGGCGCCGCCGACGGCGAAGGCGAGTTGGATGCCACCAGATTCCTGGGCCACCGTTGGCTCCCCGCCATCGGCGAGCGAGACCGACCGCACCGTGTAGATCACCACAAACAAGGCCGCACCACAGGCCGCCCCCAACTGTTGCAGCGTGCTGATGGTGGCGCTGCCGTGCGAGTACATCGAGCGGGGTAACGCTCCCAGCGCCGTGGTGAACAGCGGCGTGAACATCAGCCCAAGGCCCACGCTGAGCAAAAGGTGCTTGGTCAACACCATGCCGAAGGTGGCGTCGGCGGTGAGGGTGGACATCCACCACAGCGCCGCGCTGATGATCAGCGAGCCTGGCAGTAGCAGGACTCGGGGCCCGAACCGGTCGTAAATACGCCCTGAGATCGGCCCCAGTATGCCCATCAGCAAACCGCCCGGAAGCAGGAGCAACCCAGCCCGTTCCGGTTCAAACAACAGCACGTTCTGGAGGTAGATCGGTAGCAGAATGATCACTCCGAACAACACCACGAACATGCCCGAGGCGATCCCGACGCCGGCGGCGTACGTGGGGCGCAGGAACGTGCGAAGGTCCAGCAGCGGGTTCGACCCACGCCTTTGCAAAGCGATTTGCCGGTAGACGAACGCCACCAGGACCACCGCACCGATGGCGATCGGGATGGCCGGGGGGATCGGCGGGGGAGCGTGCACCGACTCCCCGATGCTGGCCAAGCCGAATACCAATGAACTGAACGCCAATGCGGCCAGCACCACCGAAATTATGTCCAGCGACTTCTTGGCGGGCTCGGAGACGTTGGGGACGCTGCGTGCTCCGATCACCAGAATGACGACGGCGATCGGCAGGGTGATCCAAAACAGGTACGGCCACGGCAGGTAGCGAAGGATGAACCCCGAGACCGCCGGCCCGATCGCTGGTGCCACCGAGATCACGATGGAGATGTTGCCCATGATCCGGCCCCGGCGGCTGGCCGGGACCAGGTTCATCACCGTCGTCATCAGCAGCGGCATGATGATCGCCGTGCCGCAGGCCTGGATCACCCGGCCGATGACGAGCACGCTGAATGCCGGGGATAGCGCACTGATCAGGGTGCCGGCCACAAACAGAGACAGTGCGGTGAGGAACAGCGTGCGGGTGGAAAGCCGTTGGATGAGATAGCCGGTGATCGGGATGACCACCGCCATCGTCAACACGAACGCGGTGAGGATCCACTGCGCGGTGGAAAGCTCGATCTCGAAGTCGCGGGACACCGCGAGCACCGCGATGGACATGATGGTCTCGTTGAGGATCATCACGAAACCGGAGACCAACAGCAGCGTGATGGCTAACCGCCCGGCAGGGGTTAGGGGCGTTTCGTTGCTCACTGTGCCTGGGACACCGAAGACATGTTGAAGTCACCCACGCGCAGCGCCGGGGTAGCGGTCCGCGGGAAGTAGTCGCCCCATTCGCGAGAGAAACTCAACTCGGTTTCGCTCGCGCCACCGAACCGGTTCAGGAGGTCGATCGGGGATTCATTGAACCGGAAGTTGTTCACCGCGCCAACGACCTCGCCGCCCTCGACGAGGTAAACCCCGTCGCGGGTGAGCCCGGTCAGAAGCAGGTTCTGCGGATCGACTTCGCGGATGTACCACAGGCAGGTGAGCAGGAGCCCGCGCTCGGTGTTCGCCACCAGATCGGCCGTGCTGCCCGAGCCCCCGTCCACGTCCAGGATCAGATTCGAGATCGCCGGGGTGGTGGGTTGACCGGTGAGCGTGGCCGAATGCCGGTTCTGGATGAGCGCGGCGAGGTTCCCTGCGGAGATCCACTCGGTCTTGTCCAACGCCAGGCCATTGTCGAACACGCTGGTCATGGTTGAACTTGCCGCCGCGGTGAGCACCGACTCGCACTCCAGGCCGGGGTAGGCCGGGTCGGAGTACAGGTTCACCCCAGGTGCGGCGATCTGTTCGGAGATTTTGGTGCCGCCGCCAGGCTTGGAGTACACAGACTGGCCCTCGTGTGCCACCCGCGCACCGGCGCTCCAGTACGCGTAGATCAACAAGTCAGCTACCGCGGTGGGAGGCAGCACGGTGTCATACCGGCCCGCTGGCAGGTCGATGCTGCGCTTGGCCCAGGTGAGCCGCTGAATGAGGTCTGCTTCCAGGGCCTCTACGTCCACGTCGGTGAAGTCCCGTGTGGCCCCACCAACCCACGCGCTCGAAGTCAGGGCACCGTTCTTGCCGGTGATCCCGTAGTGACCGCTCGGTTGAGTGTGCCGAGCGCGGATCCCGGTGCTCGAGCCCAGGTAGGTGGTGGACACCTCGTGGTCCACGAACCCATAGAGCACCCGATCATCGGCCTTGGCGCGGGTGAAGATATCACCGAGATCCTGTGCGAAAGTCCGGTACACCCCAATCGAGGTGCGTTCGGGGGCCGCATCCCAGTCAGCGGCGCCGTATGGCACGTCATCGGGTGTCAGCAGCGGGGCGGCGTCGGGCGCGGCAGTGGCCTTGTTGGCGGCGGCGTCGGCCTGCTGTACTAATGCGTCCACGCCTTCGATGCCGGTCGCCGTCCCGGTGACGGCGGCACTGGCCCGGCCCTTAGGGGTGTCGGCGAAGGCAATGATGGTGACGTCGCCGGACTCCATCGAGCCGTTGGTGGTGAGGGTGTTGTTGGCCCAGCGCAGGTTCGCACTTGAGGAGTCGGTGACGATCGCGATGACGTCGGTCGACGTTGAGGTCTTCAGTGCGTGTTCAACGAGTTCTTGGGGTGTCGCGGCGCTCATCAGTCGCGTCCTGCCTCTGCTGCGGTGTTAAGAATTCGGACGTTGCGGAATCGTGCCGAGGGGCAGCCGTGGGAGACCGCCGCGACCTGTCCCGGTTGGGCCTTGCCGCAGTTGAACGCGCCACCGAGCTCGTAGGTTTGCGGACCACCGACTGCGTCCATAGAGCCCCAAAAGTCGGTGGTGGTGGCCTGATAGGCGACATCCCGAACCTGGCCGGTCAACTCACCATTCTCGATGGTGAAGAAGCGCTGGCCAGTGAACTGAAAGTTGTACCGCTGCATGTCGATAGACCAGGACTTATCGCCCACCACATATAGGCCGCGTTCGACTCCGGAGATCAGGCCCGCCGTGTCGGGGCCATCGGCATCGGGCTGCAGGGACACGTTGGCCATCCGTTGGATGGGGATGTGCCCGGGGGAGTCGGCGTAGGCGCACCCGTTGGAGCGGCCTTCGTTGATCTCCGGGTGGGCGGCACCCATGGACCGGTCCAGTTGGTAGCCCGTGAGGACACCTTGGGAGATGATGTCCCACGACTGGGCCGCGACCCCCTCATCGTCGTACCCGACGCTCGCCAGGCCGTGCTTGGCGGTTCGGTCACCGGTGACGTTCATGACCGGTGAGCCGTACTGCAGGGTGCCGAGCTTGTCCAGGGTGGCGAACGAGGTTCCGGCGTAGTTCGCTTCGTACCCGAGCGCGCGGTCGAGTTCGGTGGCGTGCCCAATGGATTCGTGGATGGTCAGCCAGAGGTTGGAGGGGTGGACGACCAGGTCATACTCCCCGGCCTGCACGCTCGGCGCGGCAAGCTTTTCGGCCAGGAACTGAGGAAGGGAAGCCAGTTCGCTGTCCCAGTCGTACAAGTCGCCGGTGAGGTACTCCCACCCGCGGCCGACCGGGGGAGCGATGCTCGCCATCGAATCGAACACCCCGGTCTTGTCGTCGGTGCCGTACACCTCAAACTTGGGTTCCAGGCGCACGCGCTGCTGAGTGGTGGAGGTCCCTGCGGTGTCGGCGTAGTACTTGTTCTCCTGCACCTGCCGAAGGATCCCGACCGCATGAGCGACGACGTCGTGGGACAGTAACCTGTTTGTCCAGTCGATGAGGAGCTCGGTTTTGTCTTTCGCGGCCACCTGGAGCGGGTTGACCTCATAAGGACTGATCCAGGTGACCCCGGCGTACACCGGCTCGGGGGCGAGAACCACCGGCTCCGTGGTCATCGGTGCCGCGACGGCGGCCACATCGATGGCCCTTTGGGTCACGGCGCGCACGGAGTGCTCGGTGAGCTCCACGCCGCTGGCGAACCCCCAAGCGCCATTGGCGATCACCCTAACCGCAAACCCCACATCCTCGGAGTTCCGGTTGGTTTGGATGACGCCATCACGGATGACCAGATCCTGGCCGATGAGCCGCTCAAACCGGAAGTCGGCATGACTAGCACCGAGTTCGGTGGCCCGGGCGAGCGCGATCTGCCCCAACTTCTCATAGCCCAGTGCAGTGAACTGTGGGTCGATCTGGGTCATTCGGCAGAACCTGCCAGCGCCGGGGCGACCTGCTTTTCGAACAGTTCCAGGTTCGAGGTGTCGTAGGCGGCGTCGGGGAAGTAGAGGATCCCGTAGCCAACACCGGCATCGCCCATGGCGGCCAGCCGTTCGGCGACCTTCTCGTGGGTGCCGACGCCCAGGGCGTTTTCGGAGGTGTAGCCGGACATGACGCCTTCGGTCTTGTCTTCGCCGAGGTGAGGCAGCAGCCGGGCGCGCAACGCCGCCAGCCGGTCTGAAACCTCCGCCTCGGTGTCACCGACGACGACGTTGTAGCTCGCCGAACGGGTGATCGCGCCAAAGTCGGTGCCCTCGTTCTTGCAGTGCTCGGCGAGGATCGCGCTCTTGTGAGCGAAGCCCTCGGGGCTGCCATCAAAGTTGGTGTACTGGGCGTACTTCGCCGCGATCCGCAGCGTCACTTTCTCCCCGCCGCCGGCGATCCAAAGAGGGATCCCCTCGGGCTGTAGCGGCTGTGGCTGAACGATCGCACCGTCCACTTGGTAGTACTTGCCGTCCAAGGTGGCCGTGCCCTGGCTCCAGGCCTGGCGCATGATCTGCACGCCCTCATCAAGCATCCCCAATCGCACACCGGCGCGGGGGAATCCGTAGCCGTAGGCGCGCCACTCGTGCTCATACCAACCGCCGCCGATGCCCATCTGGGCGCGACCGCCGGAGATGATGTCTACGGTGGCCGCGACCTTGGCGAGGTATGCGGGGTTGCGGTAGGCCATGCAGGTGCACATCTGGCCGAGCTTGACGTTGTGGGTACTGGCAGCGAACGCCGCCATCAGAGTCCACACCTCGTGCGTAGCCTCGTCGCTGGGCACCGGGGTGGTGTGGAAGTGGTCATAGACCCACACCGAATCCCACGGGGTGTCGGGGGAGTCGGCGCGTGTGGCCAATGACTTCATGACGTCCCAGTGGACGGCGGGCTCCAGCCCGACTAGATCGAAACGCCAACCTTGGGGAATGAAGAGTCCGAGTTCCATAACCCAAGGTTACGGCTACCTGTGAGGCGCGTTACGCCGTCGTCGGATCACCCACACGGCAAGGACCACCGCACAGACCAAGAAAACCAAGACCAGAACTGGCAATAAGACCGCGAACACGGTCATCGAAACTGCCGAAACATCCTCCACCGTGGACACCACCGGGGCCCCGAGACCGCCCGTGGACAGGTTCACCACCGAGCGCATACCGGCCTTGGCGATGTGCACGCCCAGGGCGATGAGCAGGCCGACGATGAACGGGGTGAGGGTGGAGTCATCAAAGAGTGTGGGGTTGCCGTTACCGGGGGTGACCGCTTCGGCGCCACTGGCGAACACCACGCCACCGGACAGCGGCCTGATCAGGGTTTGTACCAGGTCGTTCACGTGGTCTAAAGCGGGCACTTTGTCGGCGAGCACCTCGATGACCAGGAGCACCGCCAAAGTGGTCAATACCCACCCATTGCCCAACCACGCCCACTGGCTGGGGAGCTCAACCAAGGAGGTGTAACGGGTGAGCAGACCCAGAGCCAGAAGTGGGACGTAGGCGTTCAGCCCCGCAGACATCGCTAGACCCAGCCCGGTCAACACCTCGATCACGTTCCGAGGGTACCGGTAGGCGTCCGGCGGGTGACCGGTGGCGCCTCGCTGAGGTGATTACGAAACGGTCTCGCCTGGCCTCCCGGCGGCCGGGCGACGGTTAGAGTGATGCAGTGAACAACCGGCCTATCTCTAGCCAGACGGCGCAGAGCACTGCGACGTCCGATGCTGCCCCCACCACGACCAATGGTGCGGACGAGGAGGCCGTGTCGGATCGAATCTTCACGATCCCGAACGTCATCTCCTTCTTGCGGCTGCTGATGGTGCCGGTGGTCGCGGTGTTGATCTTCCAGGGTCAGTACATGTGGGCCGTGGTGGTCCTGGCCCTCGCCGGGATCAGCGACTGGGTCGATGGCCGGATCGCTCGGGCGTTTAACCAGACCTCGAAGTTGGGCACCTTTCTGGACCCGAGCGCCGACCGGTTGTTCATCGCAGTGACGACCATTGGTCTGGCGGCCAACGACCTGATCCCGTGGTGGCTCGTGGTGGCAGTCTTCGCCCGCGATGTGGTGGTGGGGCTATGTATCCCGTTCATGATGCGCCGCGGCTACCCGGGCTTCCCCGTTCATGACGTGGGTAAGGCGGGCACGTTTGCCCTGATGTATGCGTTCCCGTTGCTGCTTCTGGCACAAATTCCTTACCTCAAGGGCACCCTGGTGGCCGATGGCGCGTGGGTTGTTGGCTGGGCGGCGGCGTTGTGGGGCGTGTACTTGTACTGGAGCGCGGGCCTGGCGTACCTGAATCAGTTCCGGATGATTATGTCCGGCCCGGGCCGTCGTTCTCGGTCTACTAACACTGCTCGGCCGTAATGACGGAGAGTAAGCGGCTACGCCCCGACGCTTCGATGACGCTGATTACAGCGGTCATGGAGAACCCGTTGGATCCCGGTTATGAGGCGGTGGCTCAGGAGCGGGCCGCCGGTGTTCGCCGGTCCAGTTCGTGGCCGGTGCGGATCGTGGTGTTGTTGCTGGCGGTTATCACCGGGATGGGCATTGTGCTGGCGGCCCAACAGTTGCGCACCCCCTCACCCGAAGGGTCCGAAGGGCGGGAGTTGCTGATCGAGCAGATCGGGGAACGCCGGGCGATCGGGGAGGAGCTTCGCGTCGAAAACGCGACGGTACGGGAGGAACTCACCGAACTGCAGACCGATGTTCTCGGTCCAGAAGCCCAGGAGTTCTTGGCCCGCACCACGGACTTGGAAATCGCCGTCGGACTCGTTGACGTGCAAGGACCGGGGGTGGTGGTGACTCTGGAAGATTCCGCGCGTGCAGCGGACGGGGAGTCCGAGGACTACTTCGTCAAGGACCTTGACATTCAGGTGGTGGTCAACGGGTTGTGGTCCTCGGGTGCCGAATCGATCGCCGTCAACGGCCACCGGCTCACCAACCTCACAGCCATCCGGCGTGCGGGATCCACGATCATGGTGGACCTGCAACCACTCAGTTCGCCGTACACGATCGAGGCGATCGGAGATCCCGACGACATGCGCGCCGAGTTCGCGCGCTCTGCGGCACAGTCCTACCTCGACGGCATTTCCTCCAGGCACGGCATCCCGAATTCCATCCGCACCGAAGAGGATCTGGCCTTGCCCGGTTCGGGCAGTGTCCAACTGGAACACGCCGAGATGGTGTCCGAACCGTGATGAAAGCGGTACGCGGTTGGCCAACACAGGCGCTGCGCGTTTGCTAACGAGCGTGCGAGACTAAAACACCACACCACGACCCCATCGGAAGGCAGGGCATGTTCGCAGTCATCGGGCTGGTGCTTGGCATTCTGTTGGGCCTTCTGCTGCAACCCGCGGTACCGGTGGAATTACAGCCGTACTTGCCGATCGCCGTCGTCGCGGCTTTGGATGCGCTCTTTGGTGCGCTGCGTGCGCGATTGGAAGACAAGTTCGACGACCGAGTGTTTATCACCTCCTTCGTCTTCAACGTGACGATCGCGGCCTTCCTGGTGTTCCTCGGTGACCAATTGGGCGTCGGGTCTCAGTTGTCGACCGCTGTGGTGGTGGTCCTGGGTATCCGCATCTTCTCCAATGCGGCGGCGATCCGCCGCCAGGTATTTAAGGCATGACGGCGAACGAGGAGTCGGCCAAGTCATCCTCGCCACCGGCGAAGGCGGGCCGTAAGCGCACACCCATTTCACGGCGCTCTCAGATTCTCATCGGGGTGCTGTGTGTGCTCGTCGGGTTCGGAATCGTCACCCAAGTGCGACAGACCCAAGGCGATGAGTTCGCGGCCCTGCGCCAAGACGACCTGGTGCGCCTGCTGGATGAAATCACCGAACGCAATGAGGACCTCACCGCTGAACGTGAACAGCTGATCGCCGACCGATCATCCCTGCGCAGTGGTGTGGATGCTCAGCGACTGGCAGAGGAATACCAATTGGCGCTGGGAGTGCTGGCCGGGACCGAGCCGGCCGAGGGCCGGGGGATCGTGGTCACGGTGCGCCAGGCCGATGGTGTGCGTGCCCAAACGATGGTGCACATGCTGGAGGAGCTCCGAAACGCTGGAGCCGAAGCCGTAGAGGTGTCGGGGCAGCGACTGACGGCCACCTCCGCGTTCGTGGACTCTGACGAGGGCGTGCTCGTGGACGGCGTGCTGGTTCAGGGTGACCAGGAGTGGCGCGCGATCGGGAACCCGCAAACCATGGCTGTTGCGATCGACATCGCCGGCGGCGGACTCGCCGGTTTCCGCCGGGTGGACGCGGTGGTGGAAATGGCTCAACGGGACCTGGTTCAGATCACCGCGGTCAAGGACGTGCCGCCGCCGGAGCACGCGGAGCCAGCTGACCCCGAGGAGTAGGCACCCGTCGGTGTGGCCGGCTGCGCTGATCAACCGATGGGCGCAATGCGTTTCCTGCACGGTCGGTTGGGGCCTAGAGTGGTCTCACTACCTCGCACCCGGTCACGACGCCGAGCTCAGGGTAGGACGATCAAGTTGCAGGCCATAACGGAGGTTGGGCAATGACAAGCGGCCAGGAATGGGCGCAGGGCCAAAGCGGTCCACCGGCACACACGACCGCCCATTTGGGGAAGGTCGAAGCGACAGATTCCGAGGAACTTGTCGGTAGCCCGATGGACAACGACTCGCAGGCCGCCATCAACGCGCTGCCCGCTGAGTCCGCGCTTTTGATCGTCCAACACGGCCCGAATGTCGGTGCTCGGTTCCTCCTCGACTCCGAGCGCACCACCGTGGGCCGGGACACGAAGGCCGACATCTTCCTCGATGACGTCACCGTTTCCCGTAAGCACGTGGAGTTCATTAAGGACGGCGAGAACTTTGTGGTGCGCGACGTCGGCAGCCTGAATGGCACCTACGTGAACCGAGACCGCGTGGACGAAGGCATCCTGAACGTGGGTGATGAGGTTCAGATCGGCAAGTACCGCCTGACCTTCCACCCCTCGCCGCAGCGGGCCGACGCCGAGACCGACTCCGAGGACCCAACAGCCGGCGATAACCATGCTGGCGATAACGACGCAGACGCAGGCGACTCAGACAGTTGAGCGGTAACACCGCGCGTGCCCAGGCCTCCAGCAATCCCTGGCCCCCGGGGGTCTCGCACATACCGTCGATGAGCATTGGGGCTGCACTCAGCATCCTCAAGAGCGAGTTCCCGGCGGTGACACTGTCCAAGATCCGGTTCCTGGAGGACCAGGAACTTGTTTCACCGCACCGAACCCACTCGGGCTATCGAACCTACTCCGCAGCGGATGTGGAACGGCTTCGGTTTGTGCTCGCCGCGCAACGTGACTCCTTCCTTCCGCTGAAGGTGATCCGGGAACGCCTGGCCGAGTTGGACGCCGGAGCCTCGCAGGCACCCACCCCGGGCGCCCGAGTGGTGAGCGAGGATGGCGAACTGATCGTCAACGAGGAGCGCAGCCGGTACACCGCCGAGCAGTTGGCGCATGAGTGTGGCCAGACGCCCGAGCAGATCCAGGAACTCGTGGCCGGCGGACTGCTGGTCGCCGACGCCGGCGGGAAGTTCCCAGCGGCGCTGGTGCCGGTGGCCAAGGCGGCTGCAGAACTGGCCGAGCACGGCATCGAAGCCCGGCACCTGCGGGCCCTTCGGACCGCTGCCGAACGCCAGGTCGACATCATTAGTCAGGTGATCGCCCCGGTGGCCTCGGTGCGCAGCGGCCCATCCTCGGCGGGAGCCCGCGCCAAGGCGCAGAGCATGGCCGGAGACCTTGCCGAATCGTTCGCCACCTTGCACACCGCTTTGGTGCGCGCCGGGACCGACCGGCTGGTCTGATCGCCTCCGGGCCGGTTCGGCCTGGTTGGGTACAGCGCCCCGACGGCGTAAGTTTAGGTACGTGCGGAAAATGGACGTCACAGGTGTTCGGGTGCGGATGCAAGCCCCCGAACAGGACGTCCTTGTGCTGCTCGCCGAGGAAGAAGGCACGCGATCGTTGCCGATTGTGATCGGCCCGCATGAGGGAGTGGCGATCGCCACGGCTCGCGCCGGGATGCGGCCGCAACGGCCCGGGACCCATGACCTGTTGCTGAACACGATGGAAGCATGCGGCGTGAGTCTGAAGCAGGTGGACATCGTGGAGTTGTCCGACGGCACGTTCATCGCTGAGTTGGTGTTGTCCACCGGGATCCGGGTCGATTCCCGGGCATCGGATGCCATCGCGGTGGCGCTGCGCGCAGACGTGGACATCTGGTGCACCGAGGAAATCCTTGACGAGGCCGGAGTGATCCTCAGCACCGATGAGGATGGAAGCGTGCGGGTGCAACTCGACGGGCCGGCTAGCGAGGCCGAAGCGGAGGAAGAAGTGGCGTATTTCCGCCAATTTTTGGACAGTGTTGAGGCTGATGACTTTGGTCCCGATGAGGGGAACGAGTGAGCCTCGACGGGCAAAGTCTCGACTTTGACTTGAAGGTGAGACTCGCCGCCGCGACACGCCGAACGCGTTTCAAGCCCCACCTCGTTGACCTGTCTGTCCAACGGCAATACCTTGTCTATGTCGGACTCAGCGGTAGCACACCCGGGCCGATAGCAGCGTAGAGTGTGAATAGGCCAAACAGAGGAAGAGCAATGGGTGTCAGCGGCACAGATGCACAGGCGGACGCCGCCAACAACTCCCTGCAACGAGTGCAGGGCATGCTGTTCGGCGACACCCTGCCGGACCTCGATGCAGACACCGGCTACCGCGGGCCCACGGCCTGCCGGGCGGCCGGTATCACATACCGGCAGTTGGACTACTGGGCGCGCACCGGCTTGGTTGAGCCCGCGATCCGCCCGGCGACCGGTTCGGGTACCCAGCGCCTGTACAGCTTCCGCGACATCCTGGTGCTCAAGGTCGTCAAGCGGCTGCTGGACACTGGCGTTTCACTTCAGCAGATCCGCTCGGCCGTCAATCACCTGCACGAGCGTGGCGTTGAGGACCTGGCGCAGATCACTTTGATGAGCGACGGTGCCAGCGTGTACGAATGCACGTCGGCGGATGAGGTCTTCGATCTGGTCCAGGGCGGACAGGGCGTCTTCGGAATCGCCGTTGGCCGTGTGTGGCGCGAGGTCGAAGACAACCTCGCTCAGTTCCCGGCGGAGAAGGCGGGCGAAGCGCCTGCGGACGACAAGAACGACGAACTCGCGCGTCGGCGCGCGGCTCGCAAAACCGGCTGAGCGCTAGACGCTCACGCGAAGTAGCGCCTCACTCGCATCGATGAGGCGTGCGCGCAGCAACTGTCCAGAGTGCTCGAACGAGCGCTGGGCCCGGACGTAGGCTGCTTTGCCCTCGGCCGTTTCGATCGCAACCGGTTGGTAGCCGAGTTCGCGCAGATCGTAGGGCGAGGCGCGAATATCCAGTTCGCGCACGGCGTGCGCATGGGCGAAGCAATCGACGATCAGCCCGGAGTCGATGAGCGGCGCCAGGCGGTAGGCATGCTTGTACAGGTCCATCCCGGCGTGCAGACAACCCGGCTGTTCAAAGGCTTCCCGGGTTGCGCTTGTCGGCTGTAGCTCGTTGAGCGGGATTGCCGGCTCGGTGAAGAACCGGAACGCATCGAAGTGGGTACATGCGATCCGATGTGAATCGACGACGGCGTCTGTCGCCTTGGCGCCTAACCGCAAGCCGAACTGGCCGTGTCGAGTGCTGTCGGAGCGATACACCATCGCCCACTCATGCAGGCCAAAGCAGGAGTAGCTGGCCTCCCTTTGTTCCGTGGCTCGCAACAGATTCCGGATCCCACGGATCGTTCGCTGCTGGGAGGTGAGGTACTGCTGCGGCACAGACGCTCCGCCGTCGTCCGTGATCTCATAACCGCGCAGGTGCCCATACCTCTCAGAGCCCCCGTCGAGCACGACGCCGTATCCCGGGTGCCAGGTGCGCAGCTGCCCGGGCCGGTAGCTGTAGTAGCTGAACATGAAGTCATCGACCGGATGGGCGATCCCGGCGTCACGGCGTTTGAGGTGCTGGCCCAGGAGTGCATCGACGCGCTGTGCATGCGCTTGGGCGCGATCGCGCCAGACCGGAGCACTCATCACCTGCACCCGGCACACTGTACAAGCGAGGGTGCGTGACGTCGTTTTCGTTGACCGCCGTAGCCCGACTGCGCGTAGCATTGGGCAATGGCGCACTATTTTGATCTTCATCCGGCTAACCCTCAACCGCGTTCCATTCGGCAGGCCGTGGAGATCCTGCGCGAGGGTGGGCTGATCGCCTATCCGACGGACTCCTGTTATGCCCTGGGCGCGGCGCTAGGCAGCATTGAAGCGCGCGACCGGATCCTGTCTTTACGGCAATTGGATGACAAGCACCATTTCACTTTGGTGTGCCGAGACTTTGCACAATTAGGCCAATTCGTCCATGTAGACAATCGGGTATTTCGTGCGATTAAGGCCGCGACGCCCGGTCAGTACACGTTCATTTTGCCGGCCACCAAGGAGGTACCCCGGCGGTTGCAACAGCCCAAGCGCAAGACCGTAGGTGTGCGGATTCCCAAGCACACCGTGGTGCAGGCGCTGCTGGAGGAACTCGGCGAGCCGATCCTGTCCTCAACCTTGCTGCTTCCCGGAGAGAACGAGCCGTTGACCGAGGGCTGGCAGATCAAGGAAGAGTTGGACCACAGCCTGGACGCGATCCTGGACTCGGGGGAGTGCGGGGATGTGCCGACCACTGTGGTGGACTTCGCCTCCGGGTTGGCCGAGGTGGTGCGCGTCGGCGCCGGGGACCCCGAGCCCTTCGAGTAGCGGTGGCGAAGCCGGGGGAGCGGGGCGTAATAGACTGGGTGTATGTGCAAGCCAATCGAATGCCCCAACTGTCACAAGACCACCTGGGAAGGATGCGGCGAACACATCGCCGACGTAAAAGCCAAGGTGGCTGACGCCGATTGGTGCACCTGCCCGCGCTAAGCGCGGGACTTCAACAGGTTCCTGACTGCCAACACCAGGGCGGCAGCCAGGCAAGCGACAGCTAGTCCGGCGATCACAGCCATCAACGGTGAACCACTGGGAAACGTCAGCGTGGTCACCGAAAAGCCATAGTCAAAGGTGCACGTGATGGCTGGCGGGTAGACGTCGACCTTCAAGATCGCAGGAACGTCGAACGGGGCTTGACGGCACAGGTTGGCGCCGTCGTTGACGTTCATCAGGTACGGAACCGCAAACGACGCTACGGCCAAAAGCACGCTGACCAGCACCAGAACGGTCACCACGCGCGCGCGATTACTCATCGGCTGGGCCCGGTCGCCAGGTCTGGCGCGGCGCGTAGCCCTCGCGCCGGAGCCAGTGCTCGGTGTACAGGATCCGCGTGGGTGTGATGACCGTGATCGGGTCGGTGGGTGGTTCGTCTATTGGCCGGCCACGTTCGGCGTAAACCGACTGCCAATGGATCGCCTCCCAGTACTGCTTCGCCTGGGGGTCGTCGTGCTGCAAGGTGCGCGCGGTGCCGAAGAGTTGGGCGCCGCGACTGCTGGCCTGGCCCACGAGCGGGGCGAAGATCCCCGCTGATACGCGCGGATCACGCTGAACGTTGCGCGACTTCACCGAGGCATCCCAGCTGGTGTAGACAATCTCGAAGTCCAGGTGGAAGTAGCGCACCGGGGTGGCGCCGGGGGAGCCGTCGGCGTTGATGGTGGCGACCACCGCCATGTTCTGTGAAGAGAATAGATTCAGGATCCGCTCCTCCAGCGCCTCGCGGGGCAGGGGAGTGGTGGGCGCAGGGCCGGCAAGCCACGGATTGGTCAACGGCATGGGCGCAATTGTGCCATTTGGCTTTCAACCGGCGGCCCGGAACATTCGGTGCTGGGGCCGCCCGGGTTCGGTCAACCAGTGCTGGGCTGGTGTCGAGATGCCCAGGTTGGGCCGTGCATCTCGATTCGCGGTTGGTATCCGGTTGGGTTGGTGCGTGGGCTAGCGTTCGATCATCAGGGAGGGCGGTGGGCCGTGTTGATCACCAAGACGTTTGACTTTGATGGCGGGCGCGACGTCAGTGCCTGCTTGCCTACCAAGCCGGCTACCGCCGTCGTCTTCGCTGCCGATGGGCAGGCGACCGCGAGACTTGGTGAACTGTTGGCGCCGGACCTGGCGGTGGCCGTGGTCGGGGTGCAGGGACTTACCGATGAAATGGAACGGCTCAAGGAGTACTCGCAAGGTTTTGACGGCGCGAGGTTCGCCGCCCATGAAGCGTTCTTCACCGGCCCGGTGCGCCAGTGGGCGTGGGAAGTGCTCGGGCGGGATTATCCGGCTGCACAGACCGCGATCTTCGGGGCATCGGCCGGGGGAGAGTTGGCCTTGGCGCTTGGTCTTGCCCACCCGGATCTCTATGGTGCGATCCTGGCCGGTTCGCCCGGTGGCGGTTTCAGGCCCAGCGAGGAGTTGCCGCCAGAGATTCCACGGACGTACTTGGTCGGTGGCACCTTGGAGCCGTTCTTCTTGGACAACGCCACACGTTGGGCTTCGGCACTGCAGGACGCCGGTGTGGAAGTGGTCATGGCCGAGCGGGAAGGCGGCCATGGCAGCGAGTTGTGGGATGCGGAGTTCGCGGCCATGGTGCGGTGGGCGTTCTTCGCAGATCGGCCCTAACTAGTCTTAGGCAGTCCGAATCTAGTCGGCAAGTTCGGTCACCAACGCTTCCAGGCGGGTGCGCATAAACTCACGTGCCTGCGGGGTTCCGTACTGCAGGAACGGTGGCCAGCTGTGGACCAGGAGCTGAAGCTCGGCCCACGCGATGGCGGTGCGCAGGGCGCGCGGATCGAGCTTGCGTGCGCGTGCGTAGGCGGCCGTCATCGCCTCCCGTGGCGGGTTCCCGCCCGCGAACTCCGCACGTTGCCAGCAGAAGACCAGATCGCTGACGCCGTCGCCAAGGTTCGCCTCGTGCCAGTCGACCCAAACGATGCGGCCGTCATAGGCACGCAGGACGTTCTCGACATGAGCGTCGCCGTGCTGCAGGCCCGGGGGAGTCAGCCACGGCCGTGGTTCGCGAAGTAGTTCGACACCTTGCATCACAATCTCACCACTGTTAAGATCGCGCCATGGCGCGAAATCCTGGTGCTTGGTTGAGTCTTGGACTCGTTGGCGCGGCTTGAGGTTCTGGTTGCGTGGCGTTCGCCCGTGGATGTCCGCGAGGCTCGCGCACACTTCCATCCGGGTGTCTGGCGAGATGCGGTCCAACGAGGGGAGCGGTGTGCACTGGCTGGTCGCGATGGCCGCCCAACCGCCCGCAAAGGCGCTAGCTGCAAGAGTGGGTGCAAGGCCGTGGAGTTCCCCGGAACTGTAGAGGTCGATCTCCAGATGTGCGCGCTCAAGTTGGCCCGGCGCGGTGGTGCACTTGAGTACCAGCGGTGTTTCATCGCTCATCACTGCCATGATGGTCGATCCGGATTGGCCGGTGTGTACAGGGCGGACGTCTGTGGGTTCGCGAGCCCTAGTCGGTGACACCACATCTGTGCCGTGGCCTGCACCTCAGTCGTTGGCTCAGCGTCAGCGCCCATGCCAGCACGATACGTCGTGGCGGTGACACGGTGCGCTAGGGCGACACGGGAGCGGGGGTGGGGCGAAGGTGTGCCCCTGCGCGGCCAATGCGCGCTAAAATGACATAATGTGCATTATCGGCGTTCTGCTCGTTCCTTACTGTCTGCGCCGGCCCAATGCGAAGATGACGAGGCTTGCGACGATAATCACCTGGAGTCCGGCCACGGCGAACCAGTTGATTCCGGGTCCTGGAGAGAAGGCGACAATGCACGTCACCACGATCCAGATCACGAACGCTCGCAGCCAGCGACGCCTGTCGGCACGGAACCGAGATATCGGCGATTCCTGTGTGGATTGCTGTGTGCTCTGCTCCACGATGACCCCTTCCCACCTGCCTGCACTCTACGACGCCAGCCCTCATATTTGGGTGTACCTGCGCGAGACTGACCACATGCCGCTCACATCAAGGCACGCCGAATGGGCGCTGAAGATCTCCACGCGGCCAGCACGCACGTCATGTCCGCGAGAAGGCCGCCCGTGAACGTACGCCGTGACCCCATCCTCATTCAGGACTACGATTCGCGATGGCCGCAGATGTTTGAGCAACAACGGGCCGTGCTAGATGACGTGCTGGGCACATGGTTGACGTTGCCAGTCGCGCACATCGGATCTACCTCGGTACCTGACCTTCCTGCCAAGGCGATCATCGACATGGTCGCTGTTGTTGCAGATTACGACGTGTTCGATCGGGCGTTCGAAGTCCTGGCTGGAGTGGGCTGGGTGTTGGCACCAGAGCCCGGTGATGAGGATTCGCGCAAGTGGTCCGTTTGCTATCCGAGTGTCGAGCATCGCTCTCACCACCTGCATGTCGTGGAGCATCGCTCGCCGCGTTGGCGTGCCTGGCTGCTGTTCCGCGATTACCTGCGCAGCCACGCCGCCGATGCCAAGGCCTATGGCGAGCTCAAAGCGCGTCTCGCGAAGGACGATTCTGACGACCGGGTTCGATACCGGGCCAGCAAGGCGCCTGCAATTGATGAGATCTCTGCCCGTGCGGCGCAGTGGGACGCGGCAGGTCGTCCGGTCGGTTAACTGCGCGCACTCCCCGGGCGCCATGGAATGCAGTGTTGTGGTCGGGTCCTAGGCCATCGCGATGAGCGCCAATTCGTTTCCTTCGGGATCGGCGATTAGCAGGCGGCCTGTGGATTCCTGGAGCACCCGTCCTCCGGCTTCAAGGGCGGCGTCCCGGCGCAGGGGCAGCTGCCCGCCCGGAACCCGAAGTTGGAGATGGATCCGATTGCGCTGGGCGCGGCGCTCGGCCTCAGTAGCGTCGAGCTCCTGGAACACCAGCGCCGGGCCTATCCCCCGCGGATCGGCAATGTCGGTCACCTCGGCCCGGCGGTCGGGACGGTAGCCGAGTGTGGCGATCCAAAAGGCGCGGACCGTCGGGACGTCCGCGGCGTCAAAGAAGGCCTGGACATACCGCGGCAGGGTGAGGTCTGCCATTGCGCCGAGCGATCGAGCCGCGGCCTGCAACCTGGCGGCCAACTCCTCGAAGTCGAGGTCCAAGCCGTGGGCATCGGCGTCCGACTGATCCTTTCCGGTGCTGAGAATCACCAGGCTCGGCCGCAGATCGATGAACAGCGGGAATCCGGCGTCGTCCGCTAGCGTCGCGGCGGCCTTTGCCAGCTCCCCCTGTTGTTGCGTTGAACCGGTGCGATAGCAGGCCATGGTGCTGAACACGTTGTGCCAATCTGAAGTCTCGGCCGTGTCTCCCAGCGAGTCCCCCGGCACCACGTCCACCTCGTTTCCCTCCGAGTCACGGTGCAGAACCCCATAGGGGCCGTCTCCGTCGCCGAGACCCAGAGCCTCGAGCGCGACCTGCGGGCGCACCACATCGAGATGGATGCGATTGCGCACTGGCCGGGGTCCATCGAGTTGAGTGATTGACGCATCGGGGTCGAGTCGCAAAGGGTCGGCAAGGCCGCCCGCGCTATCGCGTTCGTAACCGAGCACGTGCTGCCAGAAGTCTTGGATTGCGCCAGGTTCCCTCGCCTGAAACACCAGGTCTAGGTACTGCAACCCCGCCGGGTCCGCCCGTAGGCCGAGGCCAGTTGCGACGTCAGATACGTCCAACGCGAATTCGGTGGATGTCAGGTGCACCCGCGCTCCGCAGGCGCGTAGTTCGATGATCGCGCTGGGGTCGATGTTCACAACCTGCGATGCAAACGCAGCGACGACGCCCAGAGAACTCGCGTCAAACCACGTCACCGGCGTCCCGTGCAGGACTGCCCAGTCGCTAACGGATCCTCGATCGGTCACGGGCAGGCTCACACATCCCTGGAAACGCTGACGATGAGATTCCCGGCACCGCGAAGGTAAGCCGCCTCGGTGCCCCAGATCAGCACTGACTCAACTGCCATGATTGTTACCCCTCAATTGGTCAATATTGAGGACGCTACCAAAGCGCTCCAAGCGCCGCCGATGCTATGCGCACCCGGCTCCGAGCCCGGCGTTGATCACTTCGGCGCTAGCCGGCAAGAGCGGGTCGGTTCCCGGATCGTCGGTGCCGCCGGTCCAACTGACCGTCGTCACGCGTTCGCCATCCGCGCTAGAGAAGGAGGCGGTGTTGTAACCGAAGCCATTACCTCGCTGCCCGTAGGCCGCGGTCATCGGCTCGCACGGGTCGGGGCCCCCGAGGATCCCGAGTCCATAGCCACTGGTCCCCAGGTCCCGCATCTCCCCCAGGTTCGAGTACGACACTAACTCGCCTCGATTCAGTGCCTGCATCATCGAGGTCACGTCCGGCACGGTGGAGACCATGGAGGCACCCCACGATGGGACGTCCGGTGAGAATTCGGTCATGTCGAGTTGCTCGCCGTCGACGGTCATGTACCCGCGCAGGGCGATGTCGGGCATCGTTGCATCGGTCGGGATTTGGGTGTCCGCCATCTGGGCAGGATCAAAGACCGTGCTCTGCAGAACCGATGTGGTCTCCTCCCCCGTGACCTCGGCGATGAGCATCCCGAGCACCACATAGTTGGTGTTGCTGTAGTGGAACTCCTCGCCTGGCTCGTCCAGCCAGTCCTGCTCCAACGCGAGGTCAACCAGCTCCTCCTCGCTGTAACTCGCTTCCTGAGCGGTCGTGATGCCCTCCAAGTCGGCGTACATCGGCGCGGTGTAGTCCGGTAGCCCGCTGGTGTGGTTGAGCAGCTGGCGTACGGTGACGTCGTCGCGTGCCCCCAGAACCTCGGGTAGGTACTCGTGCACAGACGTGTCCAGATCGACCGATCCCTCGTCGACTAGGTCCATGACTGCGATGGCCACAGCGGTCTTGGTCACGCTCGCGACCCGCAGCGGATCGGCCGCCGCCGCGTCGCGCGCCTCCTCAACGTCCGCTTCGCCCAGGGTCAGTTGCGTCACGTCGTCACCATTTCGAACCTCGACGACGACGGCGGTCGCGCCCCCATCGAGCATCGCCTGTGCCGCCTCGGTCACCTGGGCGTCCGGCGTTCCGATCGGTTCAGGGGTTGGCTCGGGCTCCTCATCGCCCTGCACATCACTGACGCAACCTAGAAGCATCGCGGTGGAAGCACCCAGGGCGATGGCCAACGTTCCGAGTCGAGTGGACCGAGCCCGTTGGCTCGGCGCGTGTGCGGTGGTTGTCAACATACCTTCGAGATTAGGAAGATCCGCTCCCGCTGTGATCAGCCACGAGTCGGAAATCGTCTCCCCCATCTGGCGGAGAAGTAATGTCTAATGCGCGGTGAAGTATCAAGGTGCTGTGATGATCGGTGCTATGGGAGGGTCGCTGACATGACCCCAGATCACGACTTGAGAGAGGTAGCACACGCCATCCGCGCGCTCATCGGCTCGCCCGTCCTCGAAGCCACCCCCGTGATGGGTTCGGTCGCGAACCAGGACTTTCTGGCCACATTGGCCGACGGTCGCACCGTGTTCGCCAAGGTCGGCCCGCAGGTCGAGTTAGTCGCAGAGGCCTGGGCACTGCAGAACGTGGAGACTCGCGCTGGTGTCCCGGTGCCCCGAGTGCTGGGATATCGGGCTCCCGATGCGGACTGGCCGGCTTGCCTGCTCGTCCTTGGCAAGGTTGCGCATGATGCAACTCCTGCGATCGCCGCTTGTCGCCAGGCTGGCGCGGGCCTGAGAGCGGTCCACAGAATTACCGTCGAAGGCTATGGACCACTGGAGGTGCACGGTGATCCCCGGACGCCGGACGGCGTGCGCGGGGTGTTCGAGACCTGGCAGGCATACCTCGACTCGATCGTCAGCGGCGGCGACGTGTTGGTCGATGTCGGTCTACTGGCCCGTGAAAGGCTTACGAAGATCGCTGCGCTAGCGCGAGAGACCGTGGACTACTCATCGGACGGGGTACTCCTGCACGGCGACATCAAAGAGCCCCACATCTTCTCAACTAACGGATCGCTGACCGCGCTCATCGATTGGGGCGCTGCCAGTGTCGGCGATCCGGCGTGGGATCTCGCCCGGGCTTCGATGATGGATCCGGCAATCTACGACGCGCTCGCGCAAGGCTACGGCGTCGACCATGATCTGGAATCGCGGCTGGGGACGTACCGTGTGCTGTGGAACCTCACTGCGCTGACGTATGAGTACCAGGCGGGCGGCGACTGGTTTGAGGCCTACCAGCAACGCATCGAAACGGATCTCCATGCCTGAGCCAGAGCCATCGACCGCGCCCAGCATTCAGCGACTCGCGAATATCCTCAAGAACCAGTTCGGCATCGCCGCCGGCACCATCGAGCGCATCGAATCCGGAACCGCCACCGACAACTTTGTGGCGTCCACGGGCAGCCAGCCGGTTTTCCTCAAGGCCTACCGCTCCGCAGGCGCCGCTATCGAGGCGGCCGAGGCCATCGAGGTCACCAACTTCGCGGGTAGCGGCGGGGTTCCGGTGCCGCGGGTGATCCCGACCATCGACGGGGAGTCGATCGCTCACGCCCCGGAAGCTCACCTGTCCGTTTGGGAGTTTGTGACAAACGCGACGACTGCGGAAGCGGCACTGAACACCGATGGGTGGCGGAACCTCGGTGAGGTCGTCGGGCGACTGCACACCCATCTGGCGACGCACCCATCCCACCGGCCGCACCGTCGTCCGCCGTCGGAAATCCTCGACGTCGACCGCTGCACGGCTATGTATGACGAACTGATTGACGAGTATGCCGAGCTCGGCCCGGCACCGGGCACTTTTGCGGCATGGGCGCGCGCTGCCCTCAAACTTCGTCGATCGCTACTCCCCCGCGCTGAGCGAGCGCTAGCCGAACTCCCGGATCTGACGGTCCAGGTGGTGCACGGTGATCTCTCGGCGCTGAACGTACTGATGCGTGGGCAGGAAGTCGCGGCGATCATCGATTTCCAACGCCCATCACCGCACTTCGTGGCCTGGGAGATCGCACGGATAGCGTGCGACCCCAGGGCGGTGGCACGACACGGAGGCGTGGAGCCCGCGTTCGGCAGGTTCCGCGAGTCTTACGTGGCGGCGAATCCGGGCGCGCGGCAGGCGGACCTAGACGCGTCCGTCGCGGTCGGCGCCGCATACACCCTCGCTTCGACCTACCCGCTGAATGTCGCCCTCAGGCAGCCAGCGGAGTTCGACACGGCGATGGAGACCTACGGGCGCAATCGCCACGATGCCGCGGTTCTTATGCTCGAGCTAAGCGGCTAGTGACGCTTAGGTGCATAAGGCGTCGTCAGTGACACCCCTGGTGCATAACGACAGTCTGGTGACCCGTTCCACCGCTGTGCCGTCATCGCTCACGGTGATCTCGAGCCGGTCGCCGTACTGGGCGTCGTCAAAGAACGGGGCTACATCAACCCGGTACACCGGGCTGTCGTGCGCAACTTCCACCAACGTCCAACTGGCGTGCTGTTCGCCTGAACTCTTGTCTTCGGCGTGCGCGTCGGCGACCTGGGTCACTACATCCTCGGCATCGGATCCCTGGACGGACTCGAATTCGGCGCTCACATCTTCGCCCTGGTCGGGGATGTAGGCGAGGTAACTGGCATTCACCCAGCCCACGCCCTCACCGACGTTGACCTCGGTCCATAGTCCAGACTCCACGCTCCGTTCGCGGCCGGCGAGCGTGAGCTCGTCCACCGGGGCGAACCTGCCGACCTCGGCGGCCTCCGGATCGGGCAATTCGCGAACGAACAGCACATCGTCGTGCTCGACCTCGATGACGCTGACCGTCGCGCCCTCACCGCTGAAGTGCATTTCGTGCTCATCACCGGGAAGGTCTCCCTCCGCTACCGGCGCGCTCCCCTGGTCGCCGCCATCGGACTCCTCGGCTTGGGCATCTTCGTCCGGAGTCTCGTCATCCTCGGACTCGCCAGTCGTTGACTCCTCGTCCTCGGAGTGGCCGTCGGAAGTCGGCGCCTCTTCCTGCTCGTCTGCGGGCTGACTCGGCTCGGTGGACGTATCGGATCCGCACGCTGCGAGAACGAGCGCGGACCCCAAAGCGGCGGCAAGTACTGGTTGGCGTAATGAAAGTTTCATCCCAATGCACGCTAATGGTCAAAAGGGCTGGTCGCACGCTGGACCGCGCTAGGACTCGATGCGAGGCGCTCGACTCTTTGAGGCCAGTGACGTGAAGAGTTCGAAGGCGCGCTCGCCCCTCTCGATCCCCTGACGGCAGGCATCGACCGAGCCGCGTTGCGCGATGACACCGGAGTACAGCGCGTAGATGAGCGCGGTGGACCACACGTGCTCCAGTCGGGACTCGGCTTCGTCTCGGGTATGGCCGGCGGCGGCGAGGTAGCCCTCATCGTGGGCACGGCGCTCGGGGGTGTCGAATGCGGCCGTCATGGCCACGTCGAACATCGCCGGGCCAAGGCGTGCACTGTTCCAGTCGATCACCCAGGGGGTGTCCATCCCGTGATCTGGGTCGGCGAGAATGACGTTTTCGCCGTACAGGTCGGCGTGGGTCAGAGTGCTGGGAAAGGCACGCCCGACCTCGTTGAAGAGCGCGCTTTCTCTTAGTTCACGAGCGAGGGCGGTGGCACGGGCAAAGAGCGCCTCACCCATGAGTGGCCGAGCGGCAGCCAGTGACTCTGGCGCAAACTTGCCTAGCCCCCCTTGGACAAAGTGCACCGCGACGTCTTCCATGGGATCGGGAAGCGCGTAGCGGTTGTTCGCAAAGTACCCGTGAATCCGGCCCATGGTTCGGTGCAGGTCCAACGGCAGCCCGCCCATGACGCCGGCGGTCTTTCCCGGGTGAAAGGGGATCACGATCCACTGGCCCGACTCATCCACCCCAGAGTGCAGAAGTGGCGGAATGTGTGAATCGTCCAGGGCCGCCAGCGCCTCCAGTACTTGCGCCTCGACCGCGTCGGTTCGTTTGACCACCACGTCGTGGGCGTCGAGGGTGGCGCGCCACGTGGTCGCGCCGGAATGACCGCCGGTGAGTTCCCTGGGGTCGCGCAGGTGCAGACCTTGGGGAAGTGCCGTGCTGCGCATCAAGGCATCTCACCAAACAAGGCCGTGACTGCGCCAGTCAATATCGGCGCCGCTACAGCGCCCAATCGGCGTGTGAGTAGGGCACCGCCACTACTTGATCATCGTCGGAATATATGATGTGCCCCGGATTGCCGGTGCGCAGTTCGACCCAGGGCACCGCATAACGGTCCAAGAGTCGCAGATAGGCGAGCGTGGTCTCTCGCAGCTCCACGCGGCCGCCGTCTTTGAACCAGCTGCGCGCGCCGCGGTCATCGAAGACGCGGGCATCCACGGTAGCCGGATCGGTGTACAGGGTATTGGTGTAGTCATTCGTGCAGCGCCACCACTCCCAGTCGTCCTTGGACAGGCGGCCGTGGTGAGCCAAGCCGTTGGCCAAGGCAAAGACCCCCGGAAAGGACCCACGGCGGTTGGGCACTGCGCTCTGGTAGCGGATGTACATGGTCAACGGACGTCGATGCCGAGGTACCCCGCGAAGGCGTTGGCGAAGTGCAACGCCTGGTCGGAGGAAATAGTGGCCCCGCGCATCCCGTCCAGCGCGTCGATGCCGTTGATCTGTAAGTCCCGAAGGTCGACGTGACGCAGTTGCGCGCCGTTTAGGTGCAGCATGTTGACGCTGCATCCGGTGAACGCCAGCCGGTCTACTCGTGCTTCACCGAGGTCCAAATCATCGATCGTGCAGTTGACGAAGTGCACGTCGCGAATGTCGCAGGCTCGCAGGTTAAACCACCCCAACTTGCTGCCAGTGATCCGCACTGAGGTGATCTCAGAGTCGTACCACTCCCCTGCACCAATCCGTGAGTCGGAGATCTCCACGTCCCGGAACACCGCGCCGGGGGTCTTGAGCGAGGAAGCACCCAGTCTCTGAATCTTGGACTCAACGAAGCGCACTCCGCGCAACTGCGTCTCCAGGGCGGACACATCGATGAGTTCGCACTCGCTGAACGTGATGTCTGACAGGTCCATCCCGCTCAGGTCGGTGCCCTCAAACCTGGTTGCCTCGAACCTGCCGCCGGTGACCAAGTCACTGGCATACCCGCTCGCGAGGTCCGGCAGGATGAGGTCATCGATCAATGGCGCACGTAGCGCGGACTTCTTAGGCATCGGTCGATTGAACCAGCACTCAGGCCTTACTCACGTACCGGGCTAGGTGTTCGCCGGTGACGGTGGAGGCTGCGGCCACCAAATCAGCCGGGGTGCCCTCGAAGACGACGCTTCCGCCGTCGTTGCCCGCACCGGGTCCCATATCGATGATCCAATCGGCGTGAGCCATCACCGCCTGATGGTGCTCGATCACGATCACCGATCGGCCCGAATCAACGAGCCGGTCGAGTAGCGCCAGAAGCTTGTCCACATCGGCCAGGTGCAGCCCCGTAGTCGGCTCATCCAAGACGTAGATGCCGCCGTCGCTGGCCATATGGGTGGCGAGCTTGAGGCGTTGCCGCTCTCCCCCGGACAGGGTGGTCAGCGGCTGGCCAATGGACAGATACCCAAGCCCCACGGCTACCAGTCGTTCCAAAATCTTGTGTGCCGCCGGCACCTTCGCGTCACCCGCGCTAAAGAACTCTTCGGCCTGGGCCACCGACATCTCCAGCACTTCGGCGATGTTCTTGCCCGCCAGCGCGTACTCCAGCACCGCCGGCTGGAACCGCTTGCCGCCGCACTCCTCACAGGTGGCCGACACTGTTTCCATGAACCCCAGCTCGGTGAACACCAGGCCTACCCCGTTACACACGGTGCACGCGCCCTCGGAGTTCGCGCTGAACAGTGCGGGCTTCACACCGTTGGCCTTGGCGAACGCCTTGCGGATGGGCTCCAGGAGGCCGGTGTACGTGGCCGGAGTGCTCCGGCGTGAGCCCTTGATCGACGTCTGATCTACCAGCACCACCCCCTCGGTCTTCGCCACCGATGAGTTGATGAGTGAGCTTTTGCCCGAGCCGGCCACCCCGGTCAGGACGGTCAAAACCCCCAACGGGATATCGACGTCGACGTCGTTGAGGTTGTTAGTCGATGCGCCGCGGACTTCCAAGGACTCCGAACTGGTGCGCACCGAGGCCTTGGTGCTGGCCCGATCGTCCAAGTGCTGGCCGGTCAGCGTGCCACTTCCTCGCAGGCCCGCGAGCTCGCCCTCGAAGACGATGGTCCCGCCGTCCCTCCCCGCTCCGGGGCCGATGTCGACGATGTGATCGGCGATCGCCATCACCTCGGGCTTGTGCTCCACCACGAGCACCGTGTTGCCCTTGTCTCGCAGTTGCAACAGGAGTTGGTTCATCCGCTCGATATCGTGCGGGTGCAACCCGATCGTGGGCTCATCGAACACGTAGGTGACGTCGGTGAGCGCCGAGCCCAGGTGCCGGATCATCCGCACCCGCTGAGATTCACCGCCGGACAGTGACCCGGCGGGACGGTTCAGGCTCAGATACCCCAAGCCAATGGAAACGAAGTGGTCGAGGGTCTCGGCGAGTGACGCCAGCAACGGCGCCACCGACGGCTCTTGTAGCCCGCGGACCCACTCCAGCAGATCGGTGATCTGCATGGCGCTGGCATCGGCGATCCCGACATCCCCAATCTTGGACGAACGCGCACCCTCGCTGAGGCGCGAACCGTCGCACTCCGGGCATGTGGCAAAGACCACCGCCCGGTCCACAAACCGCCGAATGTGCGGCTGCATGGCCTCGCGATCCTTGGTCAGCATCGACTTGCGGATCTTGGGCACCAGGCCCTCGTAGGTCATGTTCGCGCCACCTACGGGCACCTTGGTTGCTTCCTTGTACAGGAAGTCGTTCAGCTCGCGCTTGGTGTAATCCTTGATCGGCTTGTTCGCATCGACGAACCCGGACTCACTGAAGATCTGCACGTACCAGCCGTCCGCGTTGTAACCCGGCACGGTGATGGCGCCCTGCGCCAAGGATTTTGACTCATCGAAGAGTTGGGACAGGTCGATGTCGCTGACGTGCCCGGTGCCATCGCATCGCGGGCACATCCCGCCGACCACTTTGAAGTCACGGCGTTCCTTGGTGGTGACCCCGTCCTTCTCGAACGTCACCGCCCCGGCGCCGGAGATCGAGGCCACGTTGAACGAGAACGCCTGTGGTGAGCCGATGTGCGGCTCGCCGATCCGGGAGAACAGGATGCGCAACATGGTTCCGGTGTCGGTTGCCGTGCCCACCGTGGATCGCGGATTGGGCGCCATGGTCTCTTGGTCCACGATGATCGCCGTGGTCAAGCCGCTGAGGGACTCCACATCGGGGCGGTCCATCTGCGGCATGAACCCCTGCACGAAGGCGCTGTAGGTCTCGTTGATCATCCGCTGGGACTCCGCGGCGATGGTGTCAAAGACCAGCGAGCTCTTCCCCGAACCAGAGACGCCGGTGAAAACCGTGAGGCGCCGTTTGGGGATCTGCAGGTCGATCCCCCGCAGGTTGTTTTCTCTGGCACCGGTGACGGCGATGACATCGTGAGTGTCGGCTAGGTGGGGGGAAGTCGATGTAGAGGTCACGAACGTTAATACTGCCACTGGCGGTGGGCTCGTCATAGGGATTTGGGCCGCAGATGACTCGTTGGAGTTTTGCTGTTACGGTATTTCGTAATAACAAACTTGAGAGGCGCAGTGATGTCCGACGACGATCGCGAGTTGAGTGCCCGCGTCACCACGCTCGAAGCCCAAGTCGAGCAACTGCTGCGCCGTTCTCCTGGTGCCGACGCTAGTACTGTGCCTGAATCTCGCGCGTCTGCCTCTGGCGCGTCCGCCGCTGGTGGCCCGCGCTCAGTGAGCCTGGGCGATCAGGAGATGTTCTGGTCCCTTACTGCCTTGAAGGAGCGGTACGCCGCACCCGGCGCGGTCTCGTTCACCGGATCTGTGGACCTCGGGATCGGACACGTCGAGTACCAATGGGACCGGCCCACGCCGGCGATTACCCAGATGGACTGGTCCGACAGTGCAGACCGGATCGCGGCCCTTGGCCACCCATTGCGGCTCACCATTTTGCGAACACTCCTGCAGGGCCAACACACCGTGGCCGAACTCGTGGACCAGTTGCACCTGGGCTCCACGGGTGTGGCCTACCACCACCTCAATCAATTGCAGAATGCCGGCTGGGTGCACTCCCCCGAACGGGGAACCTGGGCGCTGAACGTGAGCCGCGTGGTGCCGCTACTAACCGTGATCATCGCTTGTGAGGACGTATGAACACCGAACCAGAATCGCCAAAGCCTGATTCGTCTAGCCCCCAGGCGGCCACTCCAGCGGCCCCTAAGGCGCGACGCGACGAACCCGCTACACAGCACTCCCGCCGAACAATCCTGGCGACCGTGCTCCCAGCGATCGCCGCCGTCGGCGCTGTGGGCTGGTCCGCAGCCCCGAGGCCCGCCTCGCTGGGTGAGATGAGCGGTGATGAGGCTCTCGCTGACGCCCTCGCACCGCACCTGACTGACCACCGGGCGGTCGCCGTCGGACTGCTACAGGACGGCGAACCACGGTTCGCCGGTTTCGGTGCCGATGAGCAGACCGAATTCGAGATCGGGTCGGTCACTAAGACCATGACCGGGGCGCTGCTCATGAACGCGGTGGACCGGGGCGATGTCACCTTGGAGACCACCGTGGCGGAGGTTTTGGGCGACGAGGCTTCCGGTAGTCCGATTGCGGAGGTAACTCTGGGTGGCCTTGCCTCGCACACGTCCGGGATGCCGCGACTGGGCTCGGGTAATCCGTTTGCCATGTTGGGCCGTTCCCTCATGCGTAAGGATCCCTACCGGGGCAACCCCCAAGACGTCATCGACGAGGCCCTCGGTATCGAACTGAGCGGTGCTGGTGAGTTCACCTACTCCAACCTTGGCGTGGCACTCCTTGGTCAGCTGCTCGCACGGTTGTCCTCGGCGTCCTACACAGAACTCCTTGAGGCGCAGGTATTCGAACCATTGGGCATGGATGCCTCGTGGACGCCGTACGCGGTGCAGAACGTGACGTCGGAGCATCCGCGCGGACACGACTCCCTGGGCAGGCGCGCCGGCCCATGGACGCTGGAGGGCGAAGCACCCTCCGGTGGAGTCCGTTCGACCGCCTCGGACATGCTCACCTACCTGCAGGCAGCGATGGCCGGGGACCTGCCCGGTGGGACGCACCTGGAGTCACTGGGTACCACCAGCGGCGAGGGAACCGTGGGTGTGAGCTGGTTCGTCAACCCCGGCAGCGACGGCACCGCCCAGGTCTGGCACAACGGCATGACCGGTGGTTTCGCCTCGTTCTGTGGTTGGCGCGAGGACGGTGACGTAGGGGTGGTCATCCTCACCGACACCGCCACCGAGGTCGACGGCCTCGGTGTGCAGATCTTGGACCGAGAGGTGGCTGAGTGATGTTCGGAGTCCTGACGATTTTGGTGGCCGTGTTCATCAGCGCCGCCGTGGTGTGGGCCGTGGTCTCGCTGTTCCGCCGCCGTCAACACCCCCTGGCCATCACCCTGATCGGGCTGAACTGTGCCTTGATGCTCGGGGTGCTCGGAGTGGCGAGCGTGGTCCCGGCGCACCTGTGGTTTCTTTGGTGGATCGCGGTGGTAGCGGTGGTCATCGCAATGGTGTTCGCCTCGGTGCGTGCCACCTCACCGGCTGGGCAGCACCGCCAGACCAAGTCCCCCAGCAACGCCAACCTCATCATCACCGGGGTAATGACCGCCGGGATCCTTGCAGCGTTAGTCCTCGCTGGCTGAGAGTCCGGTGGCAGTGGCCCACGGCCGTATCTAGGATGCGAAGCATGCAGACACGCACTATTGGAAATCAGACCGTTGGCACCTTCGATGTCGGCGCCATCGGTATGGGAACGATGACGTTCGACCAAACCGGACACCAGCCGCGTGAACAGTTGGCCGACACCGTCCGAGCCGCGCTAGATGCCGGCGTCACCCTGTTCGACACCGCCGACGCCTATGGCCCAGGTGAGTTACTGGGACCAGATACCCAAGGCGAGAACGAAAAGCTCGTCACCTCCCTGCTCGATGAGCTGGGCGTCCGCGACCAAGTGCATCTGGCCACCAAGGGCGGATGCCTACGAAGTGATGGCGGCTCCTGGTACCAGAACAGCGACCCGGCTTACCTGCACTCCGCCGTCGATGCCAGCCTGGGGCGCCTGGGCGTGGAGCAGATCTGGTTGTGGCAACACCACCGTCCCGAGCCCAACCGGGACTACAACGAAACCATCGGTGTGCTCAAGGAGATCGCCGACACCGGCAAGGTGCGCATGATCGGGCTCTCCAACGTCAACCCCGAGCAGATCACCGCCGCCCACGAGGTCCTCGGTGACCATCTGGTCAGCGTGCAGAACCAGTTCAGCCCGAAGTTCCGCAGCAGCCTCCCCGAACTTCAGTTGTGCGCACAGTTGGGCATCGCGTTCTTGCCGTGGAGCCCGCTCGGCGGGCTGGGCGATGCCAAGGAACTCGCTGAGAAGCACCCAGCGTTCGCCGGCGTTGCACAGGCACGGGGCGTGAGCCCGCAGCAGGTGGCACTGGCTTGGCAACTGGCGCAGGCCGACGTCGTCATTCCGATTCCCGGGGCCAAGCGGCCGCAATCGATCTCCGACTCCGCGGCCGCAGCAGACTTGGAGCTCAGCCCCGAAGAGTTGCGGGCGCTCGACGAGGCCTAGGAGTCAGGCGCACCTGCTCGGCGAAACATCTCGCCGAGCAGGTGCCCATACCCGCGCGCGTCATCGATCGCGCGATGCGTGTGCTCGATGTTGCCCAGCCAGGACGGTTCCAACTCCCGCCGCGCCTGTTCCATCGGCTTTCCGGTGATCGCGCTCAGGTAGCTGGTGAGGCACAGCGGCGCACCCTGGAACACATTGTCGGGTTCGTAGATCGCCGGGATCAGGGTGTAGGGCGAGAACCGGCGCAGGTAGAAGTCGATATACGGCCCATCGAAACCGAGCGGGGCGGCAGCAAATCGGCGTGGACTCGGCAGAGCCGACAACCAACTCACGTACTTCTCGATCACGCGGTAGGCGGGCTCGGGATCCCGGGTGGCCGCCTCCCACGCCTGTGGAACGGTCGCGAACCACGCCATCGTCTCGGGATCGCCTCGGGTGTCATCGAGCGGGGTCAGGACACCTTCGAACTCCTCGATGACGGTTCCGCCGGAGTCAACGGCCACCGAGGCGAAAGACAGCATCGAGTGCTCCCCCGGCCGTGGCCCGTTGGTTTCGATGTCGGTGACGACGTAGACCCACTCATCTCCGACCTCATCGGTGCCGCGGCTCATCCGGTGAGCTCGTCGAGGGCGGCGAGGTCCTCCTCGCTCGGCACCCACAGCGCCTGGGCGTTGGATCGGACCTGCTCCGGCTTTGAGGCTCCGGAGATCACCGATGACACGCTTGGCTGAGCGCCCAACCACCCCATCGCGACCTGCAACATCGTGATGTCGCGTTCGTCCGCAAAGGACTGCAGCGCCTCGATCGTGTCGAAATTTGCGTTCGCGAGCCGTTCCGGGCGACGCGTCAGCCTGGTGCCCTCGGGAGCCGCCTGACCTCGGGTGTACTTACCGGTCAGCAAACCTGAGGCCAGCGGGAAG
This sequence comes from Beutenbergiaceae bacterium, assembly GCA_048594865.1. Classification (GTDB taxonomy): domain Bacteria; phylum Actinomycetota; class Actinomycetes; order Actinomycetales; family Beutenbergiaceae; genus CALKWS01. The sequence goes on along the minus strand of JBMDWZ010000131.1, from coordinate 11,042 downwards.
AACGGCAACACATCAACACCAATGTGCTCGACGGCGGGGACCACCTCACGCTCCAGGGTCCGGTTGAGCAGGTTGTACTCGTTCTGCGCCGAGACGAACGCGGGGCTGCCAGCGGTGTGCGCGGTCCAGTCCGCGTCGATGATCTGCCAGCCGGTGAAGTTGGAACTCCCGATGTAACGCACCTTGCCCTCGGCGACGAGTTCACCGAGCGCCGCCAGCGTTTCACTGATCGGGGTCAGCGGGTCCGGGGCGTGCATCTGATACAGGTCGATGTAGTCGGTGCCCAACCGGCGCAAGGACCCCTCGACTGCCTTGCGGATGTACCGGCGCGAGCCGCGCACTCCCCAGTCCGGTCCGTTGAGTCCCTTGGTGTCCATCCCGAACTTGGTGGCCACGATCACCTCATCGCGGCGCGCGCCCAGAGCAGCGCCAAGCAACTCCTCGCTTTCCCCAGCGCTGGAGCCGTACACGTCTGCGGTATCGAACAGGGTGATCCCGGCATCGAGGGCCGCGTTCACCACATCGGACACGTCGGGTGGGGCGACGGTCACACCGTAGGAGTTGCAGCCCAGTCCCACGCTTGAGACGGTTAGTCCGCAGGAGCCGAGTTGACGGTAGGTCATGGGAGTTTCGCTCATGTGGCCAGCCTACGCCGTGGGGGCGGGCCGACTCGGATCACGGGAGCGTGGCATGGGCACGCTCCTCCCTCGTGAAATTCACATCACCTTCACCAGTGACCCGGAACATCCGGACACCCTTACTCGTTGTAGTAGATGAGCACCACGCACGATTCGTCAATCCATCGACGGGAGGAACAGAACGATGGCTGAACGAGCACTACGCGGAATGAAGATCGGCGCGAATAGCCTGGAGACTGACCAGGGGGTCGAGTTGGCTCCACGGATTGAAGCGATTTATGACTGCCCAGACGGGCGCACGATCGTGATTCCGTTCTCAGCTGAAGCAGACGTACCGCCGGTTTGGGAAGCACCAGACGGCGGCGAAGCACTCCTGAGGGACGCGACACGCCCCGAGGCCAAGCCCACCAAGCCGGTTCGGACGCACTGGGACATGCTCCTCGAGCGTCGCAGCCGCGAGGAACTGGAAGATCTGCTGCAGGAACGGTTGGAACTGCTGCGCAGCGGACAGTTGCGCCGTCAAAGCGCGTAAGCGCCTAAGAGTTCCCTCGTAACTGGCGCCAGCGCCTGGACACCCCCCAGGTGGTCACGCGCCACAAGGCTTCAAGCACGATGCTTCGGTCCATTTTCGAGACACCGTCACGGCGTTCAACGAACGTGATCGGGACCTCGACCACTGCGCCCGAGGCGCGCACCACACGCCACGTCAGGTCGATCTGGAAGCAGTAACCGGCGGATTCCACGCCGGCCAGGTCGATCTGACGGAGCATCGCGCTGCGATAGAGCCGAAAACCGGCTGTGGCATCGCGCACGTCTAAACCGAGCACCGCTTTGGTGTAGCGGTTCGCCGAGCGACTCAACCAGCGGCGGTGAGCGGACCAGTTCTGTACCGCTCCCCCTGGTATCCACCGGGAACCGATCACCAAGTCCGCGCGCTGGGCCGCCTCCAATAACTTAGGCAGGTCCGAAGCCTGGTGCGAACCGTCGGCATCCATCTCCACCAGCGCCTCAAAGCCGCGCTCCATCGCCCAGGTGAATCCTGCGAGGTACGCCGGCCCCAGGCCTTCCTTGCCCTTCCGGTGCAACACGTTTAGGTGCTTATCGCCAGCGCTGTGCTCCTGCGCCCACTGCCCGGTGCCATCGGGGCTTGCATCATCGACCACCAGCACATCGATGTGCGGATACACGGCACGCAGATCCGCCAGCGTCTGAGGCAGGGCAGCGCGTTCGTTGTAGGTGGGGATGATCACCAGCACCGAAGAGGGCTCGATCACCGTGTGCGCGCCTGCGCGATCCCGGCCCTGGCTGGGCGGCCGCCCGCCCGCTGCTTGGCACGGCCGGTGAGTAGACCGGCGATGAGCAGGACCCCTCCGGTAACGGTGGTCAGGATGATCGGCCAATCACCGAGCCGGTCGGCGATCGTCAGCGTGGTCCGCAGCGGGACGTTGGCGGCTAATTGGTCCGGTGTGAACAGTTCGGTGGATTCCACCAGCACCCCGTTGGGGGTGATGATCCCGCTGACCCCGACCGTGGAGATCTGGATGGTGGCCCGGCCGTGTTCCACGGCACGCAACTGCGACATTGCGAGCTGCTGGGTGGATTCGGCGGTGAACCCAAAGGAGGCGTTATTGGTGGGCACCACGATGAGCTCGGCCCCGTCGCGCACCGACTCACGGATCAGAGCGTCGTAGGCCACCTCGAAGCAGATGGGCGTACTGACGATCACCTCGCGCTCCAGGCGTTCAATGGGGATCGGGACCGCGGCCGTCTCCTGCCCGCGGGCCATGTCGGTGCGGACCAGGTCGACGGCGGGTGAGAAGACCCGAGCGACGTTGCGCATCGGGATGTACTCGGCGAACGCAGCGGGGATCTGCTTGGCGTAGGCGAAGGTGTCCCCCTCGCCCGGCATCCACAACACCATCTCGTTGAATCGGGCGTCCTCGCCGTCGGGTCCGATTCCGTAACGGTCGGTGCCCATCAGCAGCGGAACGTCGGTGGCGTCGAGAGCCCGCTGTACTGCGGCGTGTGCTTGCTCGTCGACTCGGGGGTTGTAGTCCGAAGAGTTCTCTGGCCAGAAGATGACGTCGAAGGCGTCCTGGCCATGCTCGTCCACGAGTTCTTCGGTCCCGGTGACGTGATTGTTCAACACTTCCCTGGCCTGACTGAACGCATCAAGGCCCGGGGTCTGCACGTTGCCCTGCACCGAACCCGTGCGCAACGTCCCGGATTCCGCCTGCGACGGCAGCGGAATCAGCGCGGCCCCACCGATGATCACGAAGGCCGCGACCACAGCGCCAGCGACGCGGAAGATCTGCACGCGGGCGGCGCTTAGCGCGAGCATGGCGAGCAGGAATCCAGTCGCTGCGACCGCCCCGGACACCAGCGGGGCCCCAGCAATCGAAGCCAAGGACACCAACGGAGCATCGGTCTGGGAGAACGCTAACCGACCCCACGGGAACCCGCCGAAGGGCCACACCTGGCGCAGTTGTTCGGTCAGCACCCAAATGATCGCGAACGGCACCGCGGCACCCAACGTTCGCCGTCGGACCGGCCAGCCGCGCCGCACCCACGCCCAGGTGGCCATCCCGGCACCGGTGATCAACGCCTGGGACAGCGCCAGGGCGACCCATGGGATCGGACCCACCGCGTAGTTCGCCCACCACAAGTGCGGCAGAAAGAACCCCACTCCCCACAGGGTGCCCATAAGCATCGCCCACCGGGCGCTGTCTCGGCGGATGGCAAACACCAGCAGGGCCACCCCGAGGAACGCCATTGGCCAGATCCCGCGATCGGGGAAGGCGGTGTCGGTGACCAGACCACCCGCGGCGGCGCTGAGCGCGGCCAGGAGGCGGTTTGGCTGTACGTGAGGCACCCCATGAGGATACGTGCCAAAACTCGCCCGGGTGTACCAAGAAAGGCACCGACCGGCCCGCACATCCTTCGGTCCGGAATCGAAATCGATTCTCGTTTTCTATGGAACGTGCGGGCTCAGTCGGTGACTGCCAGGGCACGCCGATACGTCGGCGATTTCCGGATCAGTATGGGGTGAAAACTTACCCGCCTAACGCCTATCCTCCAACCCTACGTTTGTGCAGGTCACAGATGTATGCCCAGGTCAAAGCGGGCAAAGAAACTTCTGAGAAATTTACGGTGTTAACACTTCAGATACACCAGTCACATCAGTCACACGGTTCCGTGCGCGACGATGCCGCGTCGGACGGCGGAAATTGCCTCGTGCGCGGTTCGGCGTAGTTCTTTGGACGGGGCAGCGACCGTCAGTTGGTCCAGGACGTCCAGCACCTGCTTGGACCAGCGCACAAAGTCGCCGGGTGCGAACTGGTCGTCATCCAGGACCGTCTGCAGGTCGGTGCCACGAGCCCAGCGGTAGATCGCGCGCACCAGGCCGAGGTCCACGTCCTCGGTGGCGGCCAAGCCGCGGTCGCGTTCGGCGGCAGCGATCTGATGGGCGATGCGTTCGGTTCCCACCGCGGCCCGGCGCACCGCGCTGTCGGGGCCGCCGGGCAGGGCCGGAGTGGTGCCCTCGTCACGCCTAGCGTTGTAGACCACGGTCGAGACTGCGGCCGCAAGACCAGCGGCATCCAGGTCGTCCCAGAGCCCGGATCGTAGGCACTCGGCTAACACCAAGTCCTTCTCCGAATACAACCGGCACAGCCACCGGCCCTGTTCGGTCAGCGCCAACGCCTCCCCTTCCCCGGCCAGGTAGCCCAAGGACAGCAGCACGTCGCAGACGCGGTCGAAGTCACGCGCGATCGAGGAGGTACGGCCCTCGATCCGTTTGACCACCCCGTCGTGCTCCTTGCGCAGCCCGTTCCACCGTTCAAACCACCGGGCGTGATTCTCCCGGTCCGCGCAGCCGTGACAGGGATGCGCCGCCAACGCCTTCTTAAGATCGGCAAGTTGGGTGTCGGTCGCCGCGGTGGAGGGCGGCTTAGTGCGTCCGGTGGCCGGATCGGTGTTCGCCAGCGCTCCCAGCGCAGCACGCATGCTGGAGGCCAGGTCTCGGCGCTCGGAGGGCTTGCGGGAGTTGAAGGCCTTGGCCACCCGGACCGACGTCAACCGGCGGGTGCCGTAGGGCATGTCCGCGCCATTGAGTTTGCGGAAGCGCGCGTCCTCGGTGACCACGCCCACGACCGGTCCATCCAGGCCGCTGCCTTGCGGTTGGTCCACGACGATCGCATACCCCGAGCGACGCCCGGATGGGATGGCGATGACATCGCCGCGGCGCAATTCACCCGCCATGGATTCCACGGCGTCGCGTTGCGCACGCGAGCGTTCCCTGGACAGGTCCCCCTCGCGGGCAGAGATCTTCTTGCGTAGGTCCATGTAGGCCGAGAAGTCACCCAGGTGGCAACTCATCGACTCCGCGTAGCCGTCCATGGCCTCGCTCAATTGCCGCGCCCGCCGGGCCAAGCCCACCACGCCACGGTCGGCCTGGAACTGGGCGAAGGAGGTCTCCAGCACTTCCCTCGCCTTGGTTCGGCCCACTCGAGCGATGAGGTTGGCGGCCATGTTGTACGTAGGCCGGAAACTGGACCGCAGCGGGTAGGTGCGCTTGGACGCCAACCCCGCGACCACCACCGGGTCGATCCCCGAGGAGTACAACACCACCGCGTGGCCCTCCACGTCGATACCGCGGCGCCCGGCGCGGCCGGTGAGCTGGGTGTACTCCCCCGGGGTCACATCTGCGTGGCCCTGGCCGTCCCATTTGGTCAGTTTCTCCAGCACCACGCTGCGGGCCGGCATGTTGATCCCCAACGCCAGGGTCTCGGTAGCGAAGACCACCTTGATCAGCCCGGCGGCGAACAGTTCCTCCACGGTCTCCTTGAACACCGGCAGCAGCCCGGCGTGGTGCGCCGCCACCCCCTGCCGAAGCGCCGCAGACCACGAGTAGTAGTCCAACACTTCCAAGTCCTCGCGAGGTAGATCGGCGCATCGTTGCTCGATGATGTCCTCGATCTGCTGCTGTTCGCTCGCCGTGGTCAGGCTGATGCCACTGGCCTGCACCTGATGCACCGCGGCGTCGCACCCAGCGCGGGAGAAGATGAAAACGATCGCGGGCAGCAGCGCCGCACGCTCGAGTTGCTCCACGACGATGAAGCGCGGAGCCGGGCGGATCCGGTTGCTGCGGGGCGGGTAGCGGCGGCTCTTCTTGCCCCTGCCCCTGGATCGATCGGCCCGCGGCCGTTCCAAGGTTCGAATCGCTTCGACTAGGTCGGGGCTGATCGGCGGATCGGTGCCCGGGTTGGTGGGATCCACGGTGTGGGCGTACAGGTCGTGCATCCGGTTGCCGACCATCACGTGCTGCCACAGCGGCACCGGACGCCGTTCGGCAACGATCACCGCAGTATCGCCGCGAACCTCGGTGAGCCAGGCGCCGAACTCTTCGGCGTTGGAGACCGTCGCGGATAGCGAGACCACCTGCACCTCGGCACTCAGGTGCAGGATGACCTCCTCCCACACCGGGCCCCGGAAGCGGTCGGCGAGGTAGTGCACCTCATCCATGACCACGAACCCCAGGTCGGTGAGCGTGGGTGAATCGGAGTACAGCATGTTCCGCAGTACCTCGGTGGTCATCACCACGATCGGCGCCTCGGAGTTGATGGAGGTGTCGCCGGTGAGCAGGCCTACGTTCGCCGCGCCGTGACGCTTGACCAGATCGCTGTACTTCTGGTTCGACAACGCCTTGATGGGCGTGGTGTAGAAAGCCTTGCGGTGGGTTTGCACAGCGAGGAAGACCGCGAACTCCCCGACCACCGTTTTGCCCGCCCCGGTAGGCGCGGCCACCAGCACGCCCCGGCCCTCTTGGACGGCCAGGCAGGCTTGGGTCTGAAAGTCGTCTAGCTCGAATTCGAAGCCGGAACGGAACGCCCCAAAGTGGCTGCGTTCTTCCGCGCTGCGCGCCCGTGCTGCGGCGTAACGCTCGGCCGGAGATGGCATGACATCCACTCTAGGTGCATCCAATGCTCGGGGCGTGCACCGGCTACACCTCGGATGTGTTCGCGAGCAGGTGCACGGCTCCCGGGGCCACTCTCGCGGTCAGCGGCAGCGCGGACAGGTCTTCACCATCGGCGAAGGCTCGGGGCGGGCGCACTCCCGGTCCAGGTTCGATGATCACCTCGCGGGCCCGGCGGATCTGCACGGCCGGGTGGCCCACGTGGGTGCCCCGATAGAGCTTGGGGAACAGCCCCAGGACCTCGCGCCGAGAAAGCCCGTCGGCGAGCACCACGTCCAGTAGGCCGTCATCGACCTTCGCCTCGGGGGCAATCCTCATTCCACCGCCGAACGTGGGCCCATTGGCCACGGTCACCAAGGTTGCCGGTTGTTCGCAGGTGTCCCCATCGATGGTGACCCGGTAGGAATAGGGGGCGAACTGCATGAGTTCAGCGAACACGCCGCGCACGTAACGGCCAGCGCCCATCGGCCACCGGTAGGAGTTGGCCCGGGCGTTCACGGCGGCGTCGATTCCCGCTGACAGCACGCAGGCCGCCCACGTCGGCACAAACGATCGGTCGTCTTCTCGGGTGGTGGCGATCGCGTCGATCCGGCGCCCACCAGCTCCAAGGGCCTCGACAATGATTCCTACCGCAGCGGGGACCTTATTGATCGGCAATCGGAGGGTGCGAGCCAGATCGTTGCCCGAACCGGCGGGGACCAATCCCAGCGGGATACCGGTTCCGGCGATCGCGTTCACGCCCAGGTGAGCCATCCCGTCTCCGCCGACCACCACGAGCGCGTCGATCCGATCCAGTGCCGCGCGGGCGCGAGCCAGCGCATGCCCGGCGTCCTTTCCGGACAGGTCGATCGTCTCGATGCCCTGCCTGTGGAACTCATCCGCCACGCCATCGCCGTGTCCTGCTGCCCTGCCTCGTCCGGCGGTCGGGTTGACCACCACGCCCACGCGTGTCACGCCGCGGGCGCTCTAGTGAGAACCGCTGGACCGCGACCCGCGGCCCGAGGCCGTGGTGGACTTCGATGAGGATTTACTTACCGAACGACCGCGAGAGCTGCCGGCATCGTCGTCGTCCTCATCCTCGTCATCGTCATCGACGAACTTGGGTTCGGGTGGACCGAACTTCTTGTCGTGCCATCTGTCGCGTATCAGACACACACCGATGGCCAGGAAGTACAGGATGATAATCGGCACCGCCATCAGGATGAAGGTGACCGGTTCGGCCGTCGGGGTGGCCAATGCTGAGAGCAGGAAGATCACGATGACCGCCCAGCGCCACGCCTTGAGCCAACTGAGCGCCCGAACCACGCCGAGGAAGTTCATCACCACCATGATCAGCGGCAGTAAGAAGGCAAAGCCGAAGATCAGGATGAAGTTAATGACGAACTTCAGATAGACCTGGGCCGTGAGGAAGGAGGACGCGGTCTCACCGGCGGGCACGAACTGGTGCAGCAGCCGGATGGTGTTCGGCAGTGCGATCCAGGCCATCGCCACCCCGCCTAGGAACAGCGGTACCCCAGCACCGACAAAGCCCAGGGTGTAGCGGCGTTCCTTGGTGGTCAGACCGGGGTTGATGAACGCCCAGAACTGGTACATCCACCAAGGGCTGGAGACGATCAATCCCACCGTGAGCGAGATCCGAACCTTGATGTCCAGAGCCGACGTCGCCTCTGGGAAGTTCAGACTGGCATCGATGCCCATGTCTCGTTGCAGGTCCATGATCGGACGTTGCATCTCGTCGTAGACAAGGTCGGAGAGGAACCAGCCGGCGATCGCACCGAGCACAACGCCGAGCGCAATGAAGATGAACCGGCGCCGCAATTCCTTCAGGTGGTCACCTAGTGACATCCGCCCCTCAGGGTTACCGCGCCGGGTGTTGCCCCGTGCCACTCCTACCGTGGGTGTTCGGCGTTTTGCTGCGCACCGCGATCAACTTGCGGCTCTGAGACCGTCGAAGAGTTGTAGTCGATGGTGGCTTGGCCCTCATCTTGCGGCTGCTTCTTGTCGTCCTCATCGGTGAGGTCGCTGACTTCGCGCTTGAAGATCTTCAACGATCGGCCAACACCAGAAGCGAGGCCGGGCAACTTGTTCGCGCCGAAGAGCAGCACAATGACCAAGAACAGGACGATCCAGAAGGCTGGATTACGGAGCATGAGACTTCCCTCCACGACGAGGCGTGTTTTGTTTCATAGTACCCCTTCGATCAACCACTGTGGCGCTGGACGCGGTGCGGCGATTTCAGGAACTCAACTTTTCGGTGCTCAGACCTGCCGGCCGAGGTTGACCCAACGGGTGTAGGCGCGCTCGCGTCGAGCCCACTTGCGTGTCGATTTGGCGGACTTATTGTCCAGCCGTACCTGGCGGTAGGCCTGGCGTTGTTCGTCGGTGGCCACGATGCTCGGCTGCGGGTGCAGTGGCGGGTTCGCTGCTCGCAGCGCCTCCACCTGCTCCGAAAGCGTCTGGGCCATCTTGGTGGCTTCACCGAGTTCATTGAGCAGTGGTCGAGCCGAGTTGCGCCACAACCGAAGTCCGAGCACGGCGAAGAAAGCCAACGCCGCCACGATCAGCACAGCCCAAATGACGAACCACATGCTCATGAGTCTAGAGTGCTCTGGGGCCGTGCAGCGCGCACGGCGAGAATGCAACGGGAGTGAATCCACAGGTGAGCCAGAAGGACGGGATCGGCATCAACGCCGATGGCCACATCCGCCACACCCTGGCAGAGGACGTATTTGGGATCCTGTGCGGCACGTTCGTGGTGTCCCTTGGCGTGTTCCTGCTCCAAGCTTCCGGCACCGTCACCGGAGGAACCGCAGGCTTGTCGCTGCTGCTCAGCTACGTCTCTGGGGTGCCCTTCGGGGTGGTGTTCGCGGCGGTGAACCTGCCGTTCTTCGGCTTGGCGCTGTGGCAGAAGGGCTGGAACTTCACCATCCGGTCGCTGATTTCGGTGGTCTTGGTTTCGGCGATGTCGCTGGTGCACAACGCCGCGGTGCCCGAACTTCAGATCAACCCGGCCTATGGCACGATCGCCGGGAACCTGCTGGCGGGGATCGGGATCCTGATTCTGGTGCGACACAAGTCCAGCGTGGGCGGGTTCAGCATCGTGGCCGTCATCGCGCAGGAGAAGTTCGGCGTCCGGGCCGGGTTCGTGCAGATGGTGATGGACCTGATCGTGGTGCTCAGTTCCTTGGCGGTGCTCGATCTGTCCCGGCTGCTCATCTCGATCGTGGGCGCGATCGTGCTGAACAGTGTTTTGGTACTCAACCACCGGCCCGGTAGATACACCGGTTACTAGCACCGGTCCCAGTACCGGTCCCAGTACCCACTAGTGGGCGCCGGGCAGTTCCTGGGCATAGGCATCCAGGGCCTCTTGAGCGACGCTAGCGAACTGTGCGGCCACCTCCGGCGGCTGCACACCCAACACGTCGGCACCCAAGGCCAGCACCAGATTGCGCAACCACGAGGTGTCCACGACGTCGATGTCCACGGCGAACTCGCCGTCGTCCAGGTCGCGCACCTGGGCCACCGGGAAACGTTCGGCAACCCACCTCGCCCGCGAGGCCAGGTGCAGGGTGACCCGGTCATGTTCGGGGGTGATGGTGGGGTCCGGGCTTTGGGCCAGTTGGACGTCCGGGTGCGGCGCCACCGGGGTGTCCAGCAGGTCGCACTGCAGGATCCGGTCCAACCGGAACTGTCGCAGGGCGCCGGCGCGGTAGCACCAGGCGTGCAGGAAGTAGCGCTGGGAGTCGGTGAGGATCTGCAGCGGGTCCACGGTGCGTTCGCTCACCTCATCGGACGCTGATACGTACCTCAGGTGCAGCTGGGTGCCCCGCTGGAGAGCGGTGCGCACCTTGCTCAAGTGTTCGCGGACCTGGCTGGAGTCGGTGTGCACGTCGATCGCGTGGGCGGCGCGGGCGGCGCTCCCGGCGGCCACGGTGAGCTTCTCTAGCGCGCTAGCTACCAACGCTTCATCGCCGGAGGTGGAGGCCAACGAACGCAGTGCCACCAACAGCGCCACGGCCTCCCCCGGCCCCAGCCGCAGCGGGGTGCCCATCCCCTGTGGTTCGACCAGGGTGAGGATGTGCCGTTCGCGATCGTCGGCGGAGAAGTCGATGAGGTCGTTGTGCTGGTAGCCGGGCGTGCCCGACACCCACAGAGTGTCGACGTCCTTGAGCACCTGGGACTCGGTCACGCCAAAGTGCTCGGCGACCTGCGCCACCGGGACGCTGGAATGTTCCTCGAGGTAGGCGACCAGCGCGAGCAGTCGCACGACCCGGTCTGCGGAAGTCTCAGCCACGCTGCGCCACCTTTGCGATCGCTGTGAGCCGGCGCAAGACCGAGGTGCGCAGATGCTCGGGCTGCACCACCAGGACGGCACTGCCGTACCCGACGATGTCATCGGCTAGCTGTTCGGGGTCATCGGTGCGCAGCGT
>JBMDWZ010000130.1:0-22423 GCA_048594865.1 Beutenbergiaceae bacterium | reverse complement strand
ATGACGGACTGGCCGGGCAGCAGGTGTTCGCCGGTGAGGCCACCAGGTTGGCGTACATGACCGACGAGGCCGTGGAGGGCCGGGACGCGTTCCTGCAGCGCCGCGATCCCGATTGGTCAGACTTTCCTTACTACTACTGAGCCATCGTGCTTGCGCACCTCAGCGGTTAAAGGAACTCGGCAGCTAAAGGAAATCAGCAGCTAAAGAAGCTCAGCAGCTAGCAGACTCAGCCGTTAAACAGACTCAGCCGAAGAACGAATCGGCGATGTTCATGCCCAGCCAGGTGATGAACGCGGCCCCGGCGCCCATGGCACCGATGACCAGGACCATCGCCACGGCCGCGGAGGTGAGGTCGTGAGCGACGGGGGCCGGATCGCGATCGCGGTCCCGATCGGTTGAGGTGGAGGTGAAGGAGCGGGCGTTGGGAGGAGTTGTAGTAGCCATAACCCGATACTGCTGCGCCAAGGGCGCCTGCCACATCGGCCGCTGGGATCGACCTTGCGGCCCCGCTATCAGCCCTTAGCAGTACTGGGGTATCACACCCCGGGTGGAGTCGGGGCGGTTAGCGCCGCGTGCTCGCCGACCCGCGCTTAAGACCAGGAGACCGAGGCGTCGTCGGTCGGGAGCATCTCGATCCAGGTGTTCCCGGCAGCCAGGTAGATGTCCTGACCGTCCTCGTCACGCAGCCGGATCACCTCATCTTCCTCACCCTTGGTCCACTCACCGGTGATGACCTGTCCGCCGGTGGCGATCAGCGCCTGCCCCGAACCAGCGACGATTGTTTCGGGCACCGGCGCCCCGGAGGGGTCGCGGTATTCGGTGTTGCGGACCTCCATCCGCAGCACCAGGACGTTCACGGCGCCGATCCGTCCGGAGTCGGTGGTGGTGGCGGCCTCCGCGCCCTCGCTGCGCAGCCAGGTGCCGGAGTCCGAATCCCAGTCCCAACGGGGCTCGGTGGAGGGAAAATTGACCTCGATCCGGGACGCCTCTTCGCCGTCCATGACAGCACTGGCGAACTCGGGCTCGGGGGCGAAGTCGAAGGCGTCGGGCACGTCGGCGTCACCGCTGGCCTGGTCTAGGAAGGTGCTGGTGTCGCCGTAGACGTTGTGTGGCGCAGGCCGATCGGCGCCGCGAGAGAAGCCGGCGTTGCCATTGTCATGCGTGAGGATCTGCAGGTTTGAGGCGTTCGCGAGGTTGAGGAAACCCTGCTGGGCCCCGGAGAAGATCAGTTGACCGCCGAAGGGTGAGGCGACCGGGATATCCATCGGGCGCATCGACCTGATCGGGCCCACCACGTCGGGCACCTGGGACTGGTACATCGCCACGAACCGGGTGTAGCCGCCCTCGATCATCTGCTCCCACACCAGATCCGCTTCCTGCAGGCCGGTCTGCGGGCGGGACTGAGCGGAGTTCTCCACCTTGATCGACATCACCACCCGGTCGGTGACATCCTCGGTGCTGCCGGTCAGCGGCCAGGCATCGTCGATTTCGGGTGGCGGGGCGGTGGTCTTGTCTACCGGCGTCAGGGACTCCGATTCGGTGATGACCTCGGCCGGCGGGATCGCGACCCCGGTCGGTGAGCAGGCGGCGATCAGCGCCGTCAGCCCCAACAGGGTGGCGGCAATTGAGCCTCGGCGAACGTCTCCCACCCGCCCAACTCTAGGCGAACTACGCTAGTGGCCGATGTCTGCACCCGCCCTGGCCCTGATCCAACGGCTCGATGCTGCCCTTGGCGGCGGGCCAACGGTACGCCTGGACGGCGATGATTTCGTTGCCGTGGACGGTGCCGCGGTGGTTGTTCGAACCTCGGGGAGCACCAGCGGCACCGGCCGGTCGGTGGTGCTGAGCCCCGCGGCATTGACCGCGTCCGCTGACGCCACGCACGCGGCCCTGTCCGGCCCCGGCCAGTGGTTGCTGGCGCTGCCGAGCCAGCACATCGCCGGGGTGCAAGTGCTGGTCCGGTCCCTGCGCGCTGGCACCACCCCGGTGGTGCTCGCCGAGGGGAGCTTCGACCCCGGCGCGTTCGCCGCGGCCTCGGCGTCGATGGACCCCGGCGCACCCCGCTACACCTCCCTCGTGCCGACCCAGCTGCGCAAGGTCCTGGACGCCGGGCACCAGGCGTGCGCGGCGTTGGCTACGTTCGACGCGGTGCTCATCGGCGGCAGCGCCGCCGATCCTGCGCTGCTCGCGGCGGCGACATCGGCCGGGGTTCGGGTGGTGACCACCTACGGCATGAGCGAGACCAGCGGCGGGTGCGTGTACGACGGCGTCCCCCTGGATGGCGTGTCGGTGCGGATCGATGACGGCCGGGTGCTGATCAGCGGGCCGGTCCTGGCCAGCGGCTACTTGGGCTCCGACCCGGGCGCCGGATTCACCACTTGGCAAGGCAAAAGGTGGTTCGTCACCTCCGACGCCGGGGAATGGGTCGATGGGCGGTTGCGGATTCTGGGAAGGCTCGACGACGTCGTCATCACCGGTGGGGTCAATGTGCAGCCCGCAGCGGTCGAGCAGGCGTTGGCTGGGCTCGCAGGCGTGCAGGGCGTATGCGTCGTGGGCGTACCCGACAGCACCTGGGGTCAGATGCTGACAGCGGTGGTGCAGACATCGCGCGCGGTCCCCGCACTCGACGAGATTCGGGCTGCTGCACGCGATGCCCTGGGCGCCGGAGCGCAGGTGCCACGAGCCATGGTCGCGGTGCCCCGGTTTCCGTTGCTGGGACCGGGGAAGCCCGATCGGCGCGCCCTAGAGCGGATCGCCGCCGAGGCGCTCGCCGCTGGTTCTGCGGCGTTGGCGGACGGGACGGCCCAGCGGCACTGAACCCCCAGAGGCACCGAACCCTCAGCTGCACTGAACCAGGCGCTGGTTCGGGACCTGGCGGCCGCGGCGGTATTCTCATCTGCGCCGAATCAGCGAACGGAGGACCATGCCAGGTCTTGGTGTGTGGGTGCAGGGCGCCCGAGTGCGAACCCTGCCCGCGGCGATCGCGCCGGTGCTGGTGGGAACTGGTGCCGCGGCCTGGGCCGGGTCGGCCTCCCTGTTACGCGCCGCCCTGGCGGCTTTGGTGGCCCTGGCGCTCCAAGTTGGCGTGAACTACGCCAATGACTACTCCGATGGCATCCGAGGCACCGACGCCCAGCGGGTTGGCCCCACCCGGCTGACCGCGACCGGGGCCGTCAGCCCGGGCACGGTCAAGCGCGCGGCCTTCGCCTCCTTCGGGGTCGCTGGAATCGCCGGTCTAGTGTTGTGCGTCCTCGCCGGGGCCTGGTGGCTGATCGGTGTGGGCGTGCTGTGCGTGATCGCGGCTTGGTACTACACCGGCGGCGCCAGCCCCTATGGCTATGCGGGCCTCGGTGAGGTCGCGGTGATGGTGTTCTTTGGCTACGTGGCGACCCTGGGCACCACCTACACCCAGGCGTTGAGCATCAACGCTCCGGCGCTGCTGGGTGCAACCGGAGTGGGCCTGCTGAGCTGCGCGATCTTAATGGCCAACAACATCCGGGATATCGCCACCGACATCCCCGCAGGCAAGAAGACCCTGGCGGTCCGGTTGGGCGATGGCCGGGCCCGGACCGCCTACGCACTGATGGTCGCCGTCGCGATCGCATCTGGCGCCCTGGTTGCGATCTGGGAGCCGTGGGCGCTGGTGGTCACCGCCCTGGCGATCCCGGGTTTGCTGCTGGCACGCCGGGTCATTGCCGGGGCACACGGGCCGGACCTCATCAAGGTGCTGGCCGGCACCGGAATGCTAGTCCTTGGATTCGGTGTGCTGCTCGGCGGAGCCCTCATCCTGGGTTGAGGCAGCGCCCTCCTCGGTGAGCGTTACGGGACGGTCCGGTGAGATCTGGGCGTCCTCGTCGTCGTCGTCTTTGGATACCGATTGCTCGAACTTGGTGCCACGGGCGTCGCTGCGGTCGCGCAGCGTTCCGGCCGCGGCTAGGCGTTGCTTGTGCAGCAGCACGTAGGACAGACCCGCTCCGATCAGCACCGCTAGTGCCACCAGCAGCCAACTGCGCACCCCCAGGACGTACAAAATCGCACCCGCACCGACGATCAGCACGATGCGCAGGAGGGAGTAGGTCAACACAGCCATGATTCCCAGCGTAGGCTCTTTAAATGCGTTACGTGTTTTTGGGTCTGATCACGATCGGCATGATGACCTATGCCGTGATCGACTGCGTGCAGACTGAGGATTCGCGAGTTCGGTTGGGCTTGCCGCACTGGTTCTGGGTCGTGGTGATCCTGGTGTTGCCCTTCGCCGGGGCTGCGCTGTGGTTGATCGTGTCGAACATCATGCGTCGCCGGTTCGACTCCGGTGAGGGCGCCCGGCCAAGCCGCCCGCGGCCAACGCGGCCTCGTGGCCCGGTCGCGCCCGACGACGACCCGGATTTCCTGTTTCGTTTGGAGCAGCAGCAGCGTCGCGCGGCTCAGCAGAAGAAGGCCGAGCAGGACGCTGGCACAGCGGACCCCAAGCCCGATTCACCGGCAAGTCCCGATCCCGAGCCCGACGCCGGAACAAGCGATGAGCCCGATGACGGCAAGCCCGAGACCGGTTCACTCGATGACCGTGCACTCGATGAGAGCCTGTTCGATGAGTCACTGTTCGGCGAAACGGACCAGCGGCCCGGTGAGGACCAGTTTGGTGCGGGCCACATCGGCGAGGATGACACCGGGCGTGACGTCGGTGAGGGCCAGCCCGATGAGAACCGCTCCGGCCCCGACTCCGACCACCGCTAACCGCCCCTGGCGCGGACGCGCCCCGCTTGCCCGCCGAGCGAGTCAAGTTGCCGCCCACATCGTCAACGAACGTGACGATCTCGGCGGCAACTTGACGAAGTCAGCGGGTGTCTAGATGCCGGAGTAGGAGTGCAGCGAGTTGATGAAGATGTTCACGCCGTAATAGTTGAACAGCACCACGGCGAAGCCTGCGAGTGAGAAGTAGGCGAACGTCTTACGGCTCCACCCGGTGGTCAGGCGCACGTGGCAATACGCCGCGTAGGCCAACCAGACCACCAGCGACACGACCTCCTTGGGGTCCCAGCCCCAGGCCCGGCCCCATGCGTACTCGGCCCAGATGGCGCCGGTAATCAGCACGAAGGTCCATCCGACCAGGCCGACGGCGTTGAACCGGTAGGAGAGCCGCTCCAGCGACTTGGTGCTCGGGAAGGCGTTCAGAAGCCGCGAGCCGAAGGTGTTACGCGCAGGCGGCATGCCGTCGTTCTCGTGGCCCAGGTCGAGCCGCTGTGCCCCCTCGCCTTCGACGCCGGAGTCGGTCGAGGTGGCCACCAGGGTCGACGTCGCAGCCCCGGCTGGCGACACCGTCTCGCCTTCCCCGCCCTCGGGTTGGGTGCCTTGACCGCCCGCAGGCCGGACGCCGTCGTCGCCCTCGCCAGCCTTGCTCGCCTCGATCATGCGTAGCCGCTCATCGCGGCCGCGGAACAACTGCAAGATGGAGGCCAGCGCGCCCACGCAGAACAGTGCGGTGGCAACGGTGGCCACCGAAACGTGGATGATCAGCCAGTAGGACTGCAGGGCCGGCTGCACGCCATCGGCGGCGACGTACAGGAACGTGATCGCCACGAACAGCCCGGTGAAGCTGAGCAGCATCACCGGCAGGCCCAGATAGCGGATGTCCTTGTACCGGCTCACCACCAGGAACGCCAGCACGGTGAACATCGTGGACATCACGGTGAACTCGTACATGTTCGCCCAGGGAGCCCGGCTCGAGGCGATGCCGCGCAGCGCCAGCCCGGCGACGTTGAACATCAGCCCCAGCCACGACACCGAGACCGCGATATTGGCCGCGCGTCGCCTTCGCTTGGGGTCCGCGCCCTTGCCGAAGGCCGAAAGGTCTGCGGCGAACGCGACAGCGGCGATCGCGTAGGTGGCGATCGCCCCGTAGATCAGCAGCGTGCTGACCGTGGCAAGTTGTGCGAGGTCCATCATTTCTCCTCCGGGTTGCCCGGCTTAAGGCCACCCAAGATTCGGTCGAGTTCGCCGCGAAGCCCAGGGTCCTCGTTGCGGGTCAAACCCGCAATATGGACCACAGTAGACCCCTGCGATTGTGGAATGCATCGGACCCAGACGCGCCGCCTGGGCAGGAACAATGCCGCGATCAATCCGAGGAAGGCGGCGGTGGCGAAGATCCCCTGCCAGATCGGCGCGGGGTCGTAGCGCAGGTCCAGGGCGACGAAGCGCGGGAGGTCATTGAACGTCAGCGTGCCACGGTCACCTGGAAGGTCCACGCTTTGGCCCGGACGCAGCACCAACTGCACTGGGCGTTCGGAGCCGTCGTCGTCGGTGGTGGTGACCTGCTCCAAGCCCGTGATGTCCAGGGTGAAGAGGTTGCGCGGTACGCCCTCGTCCAGTCCGAGGTCTCCGGTGTACATCTGCAGCACCAGCACCGGATCCAAGGGCAGCGGGAAGCCCGATCCCACGAAGCCACCCTCTTCGTCCTCCACAGCGGTGGGAAGCAGGGTGCCATTGAAGGCGAGCTGCTCCTCGCCGTTGTTGGCATCCGGGGCCATCAGCACCCCGGTGGAGCCGTAGTTGGGATCGTTGTCGGCCGGGATGAACACCACCGGCCCATCGTGGGCGACCTCCCCGGCGGCGTCGGTGAGCGTGAGGTCCGGGGCGAAGCCGTTGCCCATGAGGTACACCCGGGAACCGGAGACGCTCAGGGGGTGGTTGACCCGGATGGTGTCTTGGCTGGTGGTGCCATCGGTCTCAAACACGGTGACGTTTGCGGTGAAGTCCCGCGGCTGGGCATCAGCACTGAACTCCGGCACGAACTCATCGAGGCGGATGCGGTAGGGATCCACCGAATCGGCGTCGAACAACGCGCCGGACTCAAAGGAGTCATAGTCCAGGGCGGAGTTCACGAAGGTTCGGCCTTCGGTGATCATCGCCTGGCCCCGGTAGTGCACCAGATCGCCCCAGGCGGTCACGATCAGTAACCCGACGAGCGCCATGTGGAAGATGAGGTTGCCAGTCTCCTTGCCGTAGCCACGCTCGGCGGAGATCGTCAGGGTCTTGCCACCTTCGCCCTTCTCCGAGGCGCGCTTGGTGCGGTAGCGCTTCATGGTGGCGTGCAACTGGCTGGCGACCTGCTTGGCCGGGGCGTCGACCACCCGTTCGCTGCGCACCTCGAAGCGGCTGAACCGTGCCGGCACCCGGCTGGGTTGTGAGCGCAGCGCCTTGGCGTGGGAGAGCGAGCGCGGAATGATGCACCCGATCAGCGAGGTGAACAGCAGCAGGTAGACCGCTGAGAACCACGGCGAGGAGAACACATCGAACATGTAGATGCGGTCCAACCACGGCGCCAGCGTTGGGTTGTCGGTGAAGAACTGGTTCACCAGGTTGGGGTTGACGCGGCGCTGCGGGATGAAAGCCCCGGGCAACGCCACCACCGTCAACAGCAGCAGGAGCAGCAATGCCACCCGCATCGAGGTGAGCTGGCGCCAAATCCAGCGCAGCCAGCCACGGATACCTAGGCCGCCACGTTCGGCGGCCTTGTCTCCTGCGTTCTGCTCACTGCCCCGCAATCCGGCGGGGGTGTAGCGGGCCATCAGATGACCGTCTCAAAGTTCACGATGAAGCCGCCCAGCCACTGGGTGAACATCGTCCACAATCCGGTGACCAAGGCGAGTCCGATGAGCACCAGCATGATGCCGCCGAAGCGCATGATCCCCACGCGGTGCTTGCGCAAGAACTCCATGAAGCGCTTGGAGGACTTCAGCCCCAGCGCCACGATGATGAAAGGGACGCCCAGGCCCAGGCAGTAGGCGATGACCAGTGCCAGGGCCCGGCCGGGTGCGGCGGCGTCGTGCGCCAGGGCCATCACGGCCACGAGCGTTGGGCCCATGCACGGCGCCCAGCCCAGGCCAAAGACGATGCCCAGGACCGGTGCTCCGGCGACACCAGCTTTGGGGCTGATCGGCAGCTTGCGCTGACGCTGCATGAACGGGATCTTGCCGATGAACACCAGACCCATGATGATCACCAAAACACCGAGCAGCCTGGTGATGAGGTCCTGCCAGCGCACCAGCCACAGCCCGGCTGCGCTCACCGCAACGGTCATCGCAACGAACACCAGGGTGAACCCGGCGATGAAACCCAGTACTCCGATCAATAGGCGCCACCGGGAGGCTCGCGCCCCCTTGCCGGTTTGGGCGTCCGCGCCGGCCATGCCACTGACGTAGCCGACGTATCCGGGCACTAACGGCAGCACGCAGGGTGAGGCGAACGACACCAGACCGGCGAGTAGAGCCACCGGTAACGCAGCCAGGACGGGCCCGCTGTAGATCGTCTCGGCGAAGGATGTGCCGAGTTCCTCCAGGAAGCCCACTACTCTTCGAGCGTCTCGTCGATGAGCGAGGCCAGGATGCTGCGCTCGGCCAAGCCCAGGATCCGCGCGGCCACCCGGCCCTCGGAATCCAGGACAACCGTGGTGGGCATCGCCCGCAGCGGCACGATCCCCTGCATCGCGGCCACGCCGGCCGAGTCGGAGTCATACAGCGAGGGGTAGGGAATCTCGAAGCGCCGCTCGAAGGCCTGCGCGCGCCCCGGCGCGTCCACGTGGTTCACGCCCAGGAACTGCACGCCCTGCTCGCCGTATTCCTGCGACAACGACGCCAGGTCCGGCGCCTCCTTACGGCACGGCGGGCAGTTCGCGTACCAAAAATTGACGACGACGACGTCGCCTCGCCAGTCCTGCAGGTCGATGTCTTCTTCGTCGTAGCTCACTCCGGCGAGTTCGACCGGTTCGCTGCGATCCTCCGGTGCCCAGGTTTCGACGCTGCCGTCCCCCGAGACGTACCCGGAGCCGGGAACCTGGGACTCAGACTCACTGCCGGTGTCACCGGCGCACCCGGCGAACAGCGCGAGCCCGGCGAGCGCCGCGATCACCGAGGCGGCTCGGCGCGTGACGCCCGAGCCTGCCGGCTTGCGCGGCGAGCCTTGCACACGGTTCATGCGCCCACGCTGATGGTGTTCTCGTCGATGAGATCGGCGGCGGGCTCGGTGTAGGTCACGTCCACCAGGGTGGCATCGTCAAAGGTCAAAGAGGTCAGCGAGGCGAGCGCGCATTCGCGCTTTCGCGGGTCATGGAATTTGTGCCGGCCTTCGAGTTCAAGCCTAGTCAGCCAGATCGGCAGTTGGTGCATGGTGAGCACCGCCTCGTGGCCGAGCGCCGCGCGGCGAGCGTCCTTCACCGCGTCAAAGACGCGACGGACCTGGGAGGTGTACGGCTCGCCCCAGGACGGCCGGAAGGGGTTGATGAGGTAGGGCCAGTGCTTGGGGTTGAGCAACTCACTGGTGTTGGCGCTCAGCCGCAATCCTTCGAAGTGGTTGCGGGCCTCGATGACTCGTTCGTCGGTGTTGATCGGCAGGTTGAATGCCTGCGCCAAGGGGGTAGCGGTCTGCTGGGCTCGCAGCAACGGCGAGGCGACCAGATGCGTTAAGTCCGCGTCGCGCGCGGTAAAGACATCAGCGATTCGCTGGGCCATCGCCTCCCCGCGGTCTGACAACCGGTACCCGGGGATACGGCCGTACAACACGCCGTCGGGATTGTGGACCTCGCCATGGCGTAGCAGATGAACGACGGTTGGACTCATCGCCCTAGTATGACAAACTCCTACGGGCTGTAGTGCAAACCGTTTTTGGCCTCATCTGGGTCCGGCTGGGGCGAGCCTTCGATCTGCGCGATGATCTGCGTGAACGCGGCGCCAAGCTGCTCCAACTGCACCGGATCCAGGGCATCCACAAGCCGGGCGCGAACCGAGTCCACATGGATCGGGGCGGCTGCGACCAGGGCCTCATGACCGGCTTCGGTGAGCGTGCACTGCACTCCCCTGCCATCACCGTCGGCGCGGCACCGACTGACCAAGCCCTTGTCTTCCATGCGGCGCACGGTGTGCGTGAGCCGGGAGCGGGAGTGCACCAGGTTGTCTGCGAGGGCCGACATCCGCATCCGCCGCTCGGGTGATTCGGAGAGTCGAACCAGCACTTCATATTCGTTGTGGCTCAGTCCGGTACTGACGGCCAGATCGCGATCGAGCTGCTCGATGAGCATCGGCATTCCGCGCACGATCGCGCGCCACTGACGTTGTTGTTGGGGATCGAGCCACCCGCGCTGCGGCGGCTTCATCTGCGACATGTTGACATGTTAACCGTTCCGTGATGCTATTTGCTTGAACCTTCAATCATTTTTCTTAAGGAGTCTCGATGAGCACTTTGACCGCTGGTAACTACAGCATCGACACCGCCCACTCCGAGTTGGGCTTCACCGTTCGGCACGCCGGCATCTCCAAGGTGCGGGGGCGCCTGACCGGATTCTCCGGTGACTTCACCGTTGGTGACCCGATCACCGAGTCTTCCGCCGCTGTGACGATCGACGCAGCCAGCGTGGACACCGGCAACGAAGGCCGTGACCAGCACCTGACCAGCCCCGACTTCTGGGACGCCGCTAGCAACCCGAACTGGACCTTTACCTCCACTGCGGTCTCCGGCTCGGCGCAAGACCTCACCATCGAGGGCAACCTGACCATCAACGGTGTGACCAAGCCGGTCACCCTGGAGGCGGAGTTCGGCGGTTCGGCAACCGGGATGGAGTCCGAGACCCGGGTGTCCTTCACCGCCAGCACCTCGATCTCCCGCAAGGAGTTCGGCCTGACCTGGAACGTGGCCCTCGAAGGCGGCGGCGTGCTGGTTGGGGACAAGGTGAGCATCGAGTTGGAGATCGTCGGCGTTCTGGCCAACTGAGTCGCTCGGGAGGCGCGCTAGCTACCCGCGATCAACGGCCCGCGCCGCGCTGCCACCACCGGCGGCGGGGCGCGGGCTTGCCATCGCCTGCGCCCTCGATGGCCGCGCGCAGCCGCGCCGGGTCGATCCGGTAGTAACCCACCTGCCGGCCGTCAACGAGGACCACCGGAACCAGTTCGCCGTATTGGCGCTGCAACTCCGCATCGGAGTCGACATCGGTCTCGGTCCAGTTGCCCTCGCCGCATTCGCCCCGCACTACCTCGCGGGCGGCCTGGCACAGGTGGCAACCCTCACGGACCATTAACTGCACATGTGGTTCAACACTCATCTCACCGCGAGCCTATCGCCCGCGGCGCCCGACCTGGCCAGGCCTGGTTAGGGTGGAGACGTGGGTTCTCAGGCCGCAGCGTTCTTCGACGTAGACAACACGGTGATCCGTGGTGCGTCGTCCTACCACCTTGCCCGGGAGCTGCACCGCCGCGGCTTTTCCCGCCGTCGGGACATCGCCTACTTCGCCGGGCACGCGCTGTACTACTTCTTCTTTGGCGAGAAGAAGTCCAACGTGGACGCAGTGCGCAGGCGCGCTCTTTCCCTCATCGAGGGGCACTCGGTCGCCGAGATGCTCGCGGTTGCCGAAGAGGTCTACGAGCAGGTCTTGGCGCATCGAATCTTCCCCGGTGCCCGGGAACTCATTCGCAGCCATCTCGACGCCGGAGATCAGGTGTGGATCATCACCGCAGCTCCCCGTGAGGTCGGTGAGCTGGTAGCCCGTCGGCTCGGTCTCACCGGTGCCCTGGGGACGGTGGCGGAGAATCGCGACGGCGTGTACACCGGCAAACTCGATGGCGACATGATGCACGGACGGCACAAGGCTGCCGGGGTTCGCGAGATCGCCGAACGCGAGAACCTGGACCTCAGCCGATCGGCCGCCTACGGCGATTCAAGTCACGACATCCCGATGCTGCGGTCGGTCGGGCACCCATGTGCGATCAACCCCGATCCGAGGTTGCGCCTCTTCGCCGCCGATATCGGCTGGCCGGTTCGCGACTTCCGCCGTCGCCGCCGCAACGTCAAGAGCGGCATCCGCACCGCCGGTGTCACCGGCGCGATCTGGGCGCTAGCGACCGGCTTGCGAGCGCTGGGCCGCGTGTTGGCTAAGCGGGCTGCCGGCAGGCGCGGAAACTAGCCCCGGCAAAGATGCCCGATGGGCCACAGGAATTAAGTGGGCCGCCGGGAAGGCCCCCTTAGGCGGCACTCCCCCGCTGGCTAGCGTGATCGCGAGCCAGCGGGTCGGCCAAAACTACTTCTTGTTGCGACGCTGGTGACGCGTCTTGCGCAGCAGTTTGCGGTGCTTCTTCTTCGCCATCCGCTTGCGGCGCTTCTTGATTACTGAACCCACTTCAGACCACTACCTCACTTGAACGAACAAAAAGATTGCGTACCGAAAGCGACCAGGGTCCTTCACGGTGATCCGCAGAGAAGCGATTCTACGCGGCGAATCAGGTTCCGGACGCCGTGAAGTCTTCTGCGCCACCACTGAGCAGGTCATCGACGGCACCCTGCGGCACTCGGTAGGACTTCCCCACGCGAATCGCGGGCAGCTCGCCGGCGTGCACCATCCGGTACACCGTCATCCGTGACACCCGAGCGAGTTTGGCTACTTCGGCAACCGTGAGGAACTTAGGCGACTTCTCGTCGGCCATATGTAGTTCCTTTCACTTCAGATTTCGGTTGCCTGGCGCGGGCAAGCCCCTTAGCTCCCCCCGTTACGCCACGACCATCCTAGGGCAGAAAACCGGTGGGGCGAAAGTGCAGAACGAGACTGATGGGCCTAACGGTGCTGTTAAACAGCACTCATTGGGTCCAAGCCCAAGGCCGGAAACACCGCTCGCCGAGTAGCCAAAATGGCCTGGTCAACGGGATCGGCCGGGTCGTATCCATCCACCCAGGGCCGCACCTGCGCAAGACTTCCCTGGCCCTCACCCTCGCCCATCCGCTCCGGCGCTGGGCCCAACTCGAGTTCCTCCACCAGTTCACGCCACGCAAGCGGAGTCGGATCCTGGCCGCTCACTGGACGCCCAACAGCATGAGCAACCAGCTGCGCCCACACCCTCGGAACGGTAGCTACGACGTCGTACCCTCCCCCGCCGGTGGCAACCCACCTACTCCCACTGACCTCTTCGGCACACCGTCCGATGATGGCCGCCGCCTGCGCCAGCGCGTCCACGGAGAGGCACATTTCGGTGAGCGGGTCGTTGCGGTGAGCGTCGGCGCCGTGCTGGGAAATGATGATGTCCGGTTTGAACTCTCGGGCCACCGGCATCAGTACCGAATCCAGGGCGCGCAGCCAGCCTTCATCGGTAGATCGGGGCGGCATCGCCACGTTCACGGCGGAACCGGGGGCGTCGGGCCCGCCGATATCGTGGGCGAAGCCGGTGCCGGGGAAGATCGTGGCCCCGCTCTGATGGATCGAGAGCGTGAGGACGTTCGGGTTGTTCCAGAACACCGCTTCCACGCCGTCGCCGTGGTGTGCGTCCACGTCCACGTACATCACCCGCTGGGCGCCATTGTCCAAAAGCCACTGGATCGCCACCGCTAGGTCGTTGTAGATGCAGAATCCGCCGGCGCCTTGGGGCATCGCATGGTGCAGTCCGCCAGCGATATTGACCGCGTGGGTGGCCTCGCCCCGCCACACCGCCTGGGCCGCAGCGACCGTCGCCCCAACCACTAAGGCCGAGGCCTCGTGCATGGCGGGGAAGATCGGATTATCGGAGGTTCCCAGCCCGTGACGTTCATCCTTGGTGCCTTGCCCCCCGGCCCGCACCGCGGCGATGTAGGCGGGGTCGTGAACGGTTTGCAGTAGCTCATCGTCCACGGCCGGGATCGGCACGATCCCCGCCTGTGGGCCGTCGGCCAAACCCAGTTGGGTGATGAGTTCCATCGCCAAGCGCGCCCGAATCGGTGCCATTGGATGCCCGGTGCCAAAGTTGTAGCCGAGCAGGTCCGCACTCCACGGCAACGCCAGGCGCAGGGACATCAGCCGTTGTCCAGTTCGCCTGCGCGAGTCCAGGCCCGCCGCGCGGCGGCCACGAAGGCGGCGCGCACCGCCCGGTCGTCCAGTTCGTTCAGGGCAGTCACCGTGGTTCCGCCCGGAGAGGAGACCTGCTCGCGCAGCCTCGACGGCGATTCCGAGGACTGCGCGGCCATCGCCCCGGCGCCGGCGACCGTTCGGGCGGCTAGGTCCAGAGCCAGGTCGCGAGTCAGGCCGCCGAGCACGCCGGCCTCGGCGAGCGCGTCGATCAGGTAAAACACGTAGGCCGGACCGGAGCCGCTAATCGCCGAGACCACGTCCTGCTGGTTTTCGGGCACGGTGGTGACATACCCGGTGCCGGCGAGCAGATCTGAGACCAGGTCCAGGTGCTCTGGCTTGGCATGTGAACCGCCGCTGAGCACGCTGACGCCCTGGCCAATAGTGGCCGGGGTGTTGGGCATCACCCGCACAATGATGGCGCCGTCGGGCAGGTGCTTGGCCATGCTCGCGGTGGTGACCCCGACCGCGAGGCTGACCACGATCGCACCGGCCTGCAGGTTTGGGCCGATGTCGCCTAGGACGTCGGCGATTTGATACGGCTTGACCGCCAGGACCACCACGTCGGCATCGGTAACGGCCTCGGTGAGCCCTGCAGCAAACCGCACGCCATGGTCCGCGGCAACGCTCTTGCCCACATCGGCTCGGACATCGAAGACCCGGACCTGCTCCGGCCCAACATGGCTGACGGCGGAGGCCAGCACGGCGCTGCCCATCACGCCGGTGCCGATCAACGTGACCTGGCTCATCGGTTCTCCTTCATACGGGACTCAGCGATCATCGAAGGGTCGTGACCGCGGGTAGGTGGGTAGGTCGGGACGTGGTGGCTCGCTGAGCGCGGTGGGCGCCCCTAGTACGGGAAGTGATCGTAGAACTGTGACAGGCGTGCGGCGTCTCCGGTTGCCACGAACGCCACGGTGCCATTGGTCCACAATGCCACCCCGGGGCCGAGCTCCTGCGGCGCTTGGGCCAGATCCTCTTCGGACGCCGGAGTGCTCGGATCCGACGGTTCCTCGAATTCGGTGAGCACCCCGATCTCATACAAGCCAACACTTTCACCCTCAACGGCAACATCGCCGCTGCGCCGGCCATCCCCGTCGGCAAACGCGTTGGGGCCCCAGATCCCACCTTCGAAGAACTCGTTGGCCTGCGCCCTGGTCTCCCACTGCAGCACGTACACATCGATGTCCGAACCGGGGGCGCTGTAGGTCAGGTGCCACCCTTCCAGGGCCCGGTGGTGCACGAACGCTTCGGCATCGCGGCTCTGGGCGGTGAGCACGTGATCGAGGACGACGTCGGGCAGCGCCTGGGAAAGTTCGGTGTCACCGCTGAGTTCGATCGGTTCGCCTTGTGGGGTGGGCGCCGGGAGCGTGGTGGTGATGGGGTCGGGCCGCTCCGGTTCGGAGGCTGGCTCGGAGTTGCTCCGATTGATCAGCACCACCGCCACCACGATTGCCACCACCGCGATGAACGCGATGGCAGCGATGATCACCACTCGCGGTTTCCGAGAGGAAGTGGTGTCGGCCATGGGCTTACCCTACGCGGGCACCTGCCGCGGGCGCGCTGGAGGGCCGGCGGGGACCACGGAGTGAAAAACGTTGGCGGCGCCAGTTACGCTCGGGAACCGTGAGCGAACTACACATCCTGGAACTGCCCACCAATGACGTTGCCGAGCGGTGGCTGACCGATCGAGCGGTCGCCGATCTGGACCGCGCTCGCGCGCTCGTCGCCGAGCTCAAGGCCGCGAACGGCGCCGACGCCACCGAGCTCCTGACCCGATGGGATGAGGTGGAGCGCACGCTGGGCAACCTAGCCTCGGTCGCATCGACCTTCTCCGAACTGCACACCGAGGCCGCCGTCCGAGAGGCCGGCGATCAGGTGGTTCAGGACGTTGACAAGCTCAGCACCGAGTTCTCCCAGGACACCGAACTGTTCGCCCTCTTCGATGGCGCGAGCGCCGACGGTTTGGACGCGCTGGCGGCCCGGCTATACGGCAAGGTGCTGCGCGACTTCCGCCGTTCGGGCGTGGACCGGGACCAGGAGGTTCGCGACCGGCTACGGGATATCTCCGAGCGGCTGGTGGTGTTGGGCCAAGACTTTAGTAAGAACATCCGTGACGACGTGCGCTCGATCCAGGTTCCGCCGTCGTCCCTTGACGGGATGCCGCAGGACTGGATCGAGGAACACCCTGCCGGGGATGACGGGCTGGTTCGCATCACCACCGACTACCCCGACCTCATCCCGTTCTCCACGTTCGCTCACGATGGTGCAGCGCGACGTGAGTTGCGGGTGCAGTTCCTCAATCAGGCGTGGCCGGCGAATGATGCGGTGTTGAAGGAGATCTTTGCGCTGCGCGCCGAGTACGCCCAGCTGCTGGGGTATGCGAACTGGGCCGCGTATGACGCCGAAGTGAAGATGATCGGCACCGATACCGCGATCGCCGAGTTCATCGATTCGATCTCCGAGGCAGCTGCCGAGTCGGCGGTTGCCGACCGGGAGGTCATCTTGGACCGACTACGCGAGGACCGCCCCGCCGCCGTATCGATCGACGCCGCAGACCTGACCTATTACAACGAGCTGGTCAGCAAGGAGCGCTTCGGGGTGGACTCCCAGAAGGTCCGCACCTACTTCGACTTCGCGCGAGTGCGCCAGGGACTGCTCGAGGTGACCGGACGGCTATTCGGGCTTGAGTATCGGGAAGTAGACGCCGTCGTCTGGCATGAGGACGTGGCCACCTATGACGTCTTTGAGACCGAGACCGAGCGGCACGTGGGCCGAATCCTGCTGGATCTGCATCCTCGCGATGGCAAGTTCAAGCACGCCGCCCAGTTCGATCTGATCCCGGGCGTGGCTGGCGTCGCGCTCCCGCAGGGGGTGCTGGCGTGCAACTTCTCCCGCGGACTCATGGAGCACGACGACGTCGTCACGCTGTTTCACGAGTTCGGTCACCTTCTGCACCACATCCTTGCCGGTCACGGGAAGTGGGTGCGGTTCTCCGGGGTGGCGACCGAGTGGGACTTCGTGGAGGCGCCGAGTCAGATGCTGGAGGAGTGGGCGTGGGACGCCGATGTGTTGGCGTCATTCGCACTGAACGCCGATGGTGAGCCGATTCCGGCCGATTTGGTGGCGCAGATGCGCGAAGCCGACAACTTCGGCAAGGGGCTGCTGGCGCGGACTCAAATGTTCTACGCGGCGATGTCCTACTACTTCCACACCGAGGACGTTGAAGACCTGACGCAGCGCACCAAGGAACTGCAGGCCAAGTACTCGCTGCTGGACTACATCCCCGACACCCATATGTCTGCCTCGTTTGGGCACCTGGATGGGTACTCCTCGGGTTACTACACCTACATGTGGTCCCTGGTGATCGCCAAAGACATGTTCTCCGCGTTCGACTCCGGGGACATGTTCAACCCCGAGGTTGCCGCGCTGTACCGGGACCGGGTGCTGGTGCCTGGCGGCAACAAGGACGCCGCGGACCTGGTGGCGGACTTCCTGGGCCGGCCGTACTCCTTTGATGCGTTTGCGCAGTGGTTGGCTAAGTAGGTTCGTTTGGGCTGGGCCGGTTTGCGGGTTTGGCCGGTCTACGGGTTTGGCCGGTTTACGGGTTTGGGCCGGGTGGACGACGCCGGGTGATCGCGCGACCGAGCGCGCGGAGGCGAACCCTCCGGGCCTGCTTCGGCGTGAGTTGTGCCCACCGGCTGGCGGTGATGAAGGACGGCAGCAGCCTGACGCCTGAGCTTCGCATCAGGGGACCGGTCGCTCGGACCACCTTGTCCAGCATGCCCGCCGATAGGATCAGTTCGACGATGGGTTGGGAGTGGTATTCGACCGCTTCCTCGCCAGGGGTACCCAATCTCTCGAGCTTCTCCACTGGGATCGAGCGACCTTCGGGGTGCGCCAACAGCAGGCTTCGGGGACGGTTTGGCGTGGGTCGGCCGGTGAGGCCAGCGATCCGGGCCTGTGCGATATCTAGGGTGCGCGCGGCGCCGAGCCAGTTGCGCAGGTGCAGAACCGTGCCCTCGAGCCGCACCGGCGTGCTCCTCCTCCAGGACAGTGGCAGCGGCACCACGATCAATGGAAGCAGGATCAGCCCCACGAAGAAGAGAAGCATCCAGATGTTCAGTTCACCCACCACGGCCATGAGCACCAGGACCGCGGTTGGGAAGACCATCAGAAGGAACTGAAGGTTTAGGACCACCATGCCGGCGTAGCCGAAGCGGTGTTCCCCCGAACCCGGGGCCGTCGCTTGCGCCGGGTTCGTCGTCGTCTGTGTCTGCGTCGTCGCCTGGGAGTCTCCCTGAAGGACTTTGGCCGATTCGGGCTTGTTGGCTTTGCGGGCCATGTCCAAGGGTGTGTCGCCGGTCCGGTTGGTGAGTGTTGGATCGGCTCCGAGGGCGAGTAACCGGCGGATCGCGGCGACCTGGCCGCGCGCGGCAGCATGGTGCAGCGGACGCGCTCCGTGATCATCGCCGTCGTCGATGGGGATGCCGCGGCCAACCAGGTCTTCAAGCATCTCAACCTCGCCGGTCGCCGCCGCTTGGGTCAGGGCGCTGGTGCCCTCACGCCAGATCAGTGGCGGAGATCCAGGGTGGAACGGGAGCACCGGGCCGGCGTCTTCGACCATCCGCACCACAGCATCGGCATATTGGGAGTGGTCTCGGCCGAGGAACACTCGACTCCCCTGCTCCTGGGCGGCGGCGACCGCCCCGCGCATGGTGTTGCTCGAGACTAGATCGCTGATTTCACCGTACTTCTCGGCGCGCAACATGAAGATCCCGCCGTTGCCGTGGGCGTAGACGTAGATGTCGCCGGTCTCCATAGGCGGCCTTGCGCTGCGGAGAGCGGAGGGGTCGCTCATGAAGCGACATAGTAGGCGCCTCTCGGGTGGGGCGCGGGGGTTTGGGCTGGGCGGCGTTGGTCTGGGTGGCATCGGGCCGGGTGGCGTTGGGCTGGGCGGCGTAGGGCTGGGCGGATTGCGGTGTAGCGAGGGTCGCGGGTTGCGGGTGCAGCACTGGTCGCGGGTTGCGGGTGCAGCGGTGGCGGTGAGTTGCGCGTGGGCCCCGGGTTACCCGGGCTGCGCCGAAGAGATTCGAAAAATAGTTCGAAGAAACCCTTGACCCGAACTGTCGTACGTAGTATCTTTGTTCTATGGCACCGTTGTCGAAACCTCAGAGCACCCCGCCTGTTGGGGCTGTACTCGCGGGTTCTTCGGCGCTGAAAATGGCCGCACCGACCCCGACCTCCGGGCAGGTTCGCGGCATCTCGCCATTACGGCCAGTGCATGCGGCGCTCGATCGGCTGGAAGCGTTCGACCCATCCCGCATGGGCGCCCAAGAGTTGGCTTCGCTGCTTGGTAGCGCTGAGCGAGCAATCGCGCGGATGACGTCCTTCAAGATTGGGCTACTCGCACACGCGGAAAAGTCGAACGCTGCCAAGAGCAGCGGGGCGGCCAACACCTCTCAGTGGGCGGCGAAGGCCACCCGCACCAACGGTGCGGCGGCACACCGAGAACTGAAGCTCGCTACCGGACTCGACGGCGCCTCGGCCACTCGTAAGGCTTTCATCAAAGGAAGCATCCACGCTCCCCATGCCGAGATCATCGTCGGGGTCACCAAGCAGCTCCCCGGCGACCTGACGCAGGTTGAGCGGGATCGAGTAGAAGCCGATCTGATCGCTAAGGCCCAGACCTCCTCCCCCGAAGAGTTGCGCAAGAAGGCACGCCGGGCGCTGGAGGCCATCGAGGCGTCGAAGAAGGACGTCGATGCCCATGAGGACGCCCAAGTGCTCAGCGAAGAGGAACGCGCTCGCGCCAAGACCAAGCTCTGGCTACGCGATAACCACGATGGGACCGTCACGGGCAACTTCACGGTGCCGGTGTTCCACGGTCACCTGCTTCGCAAGATCATCCACAGCATGACCGCGCCGCGACGGCAGCATGAGGGCAACGACCACAAGCCCAAAGCTGGGGCAGTAGCTGGCAGCGGCGCCATCGAAGCGGGTGGCAGTGCTGCCGGAGCCAACTCCTCGCGTATCGGCGGCGGCACTGACTCCCGGATCGCGGCGGTCAGTAAGCAGGCCGAGAATGCGGACTGGGCGAAGGCCAGTGGGAATGCACTGTGCGATTTGATCGAGCACCTACCGACCGACCACATCACCGGCAGGTCCGCGGCGACTCTGATCGTCACCGTCGACCACGAGGTGCTTCGCGAAAAGCTTGCGGTCGCCGGACTCGAATCCGGTGAGACCATCAGCGCAGCCAAGGCCAGGCAGTTGGCCTGCACCGCCGGGATCGTCCCCGCGGTGCTCGGCGGCCAGTCACAGGTCCTGGACCTGGGCCGGGAGAAACGGCTCTTCACCGAAACTCACCGCAAGGCCCTGGCGGTCAACCACACCACGTGCGCGGCCGAGGACTGCGACCGACCCTTCGCCTGGTCGGAGTTGCACCACCTCACCGCCTGGGAAGACGGCGGGCCAACGGATCTGGCGAACGCGATACCTCTGTGCAACTTCCACCATCACCGAATCCACGACCATCGCTACCGAAACCAGAAACTCGCCAGCGGCAAGGTGCGGTTCAGTTGGCGGCAATAGGCCTTGTGAGTGGGCAGGGCGTGAGTAGGCACGGCGTGAGTGGGCACGGCGTGAGTGGGCAGGGCGTGAGTGGGCAGGGCGTGAACGCGCGCGCTGAGTGCCTGCGTGCTGGGTGCCCGCGTGCTGGGCGGCTGCGTGCTGGGTGCCTGTGTGGGCGGATGAGCTCGGGTGTCGGTGGGCATGGCTAAGGTTTCGGGCATGTCCGCAAAGACCAAGCCTGCGTATCACTGTGCCGAATGTGGCTGGACCACGGCCAAGTGGGTCGGGCGCTGCGGGGAGTGCCAGGCGTGGGGCAGCGTCACCGAGGCGGGTTCGCCACAGGCAGGTCCGCGGACGACGGCGGCGAGCAGCGTCCGGTCCCCGGCGATACCGATCGACCAGGTTGACGCCGAGGCGGCGCGGTTCCGGTCCACCGGCGTGGATGAGTTCGACCGGGTGCTCGGCGGTGGGATGGTCCCGGGCGCGGTGGTTTTGCTGGCGGGCGAGCCGGGCGTGGGCAAGTCGACCCTGCTGCTCGATGTCGCCGCCCGGACCGCGACCGGCGGGTCCAAGGTGCTGTACATCTCCGGTGAAGAGTCGGCCAGCCAGGTTCGGCTGCGCGCCGAGCGAATCGGCGCCCTGGCTCCAGGCCTGCTGCTCGCAGCGGAGATTGACCTGGCGTCGGTGCTCGCCCAGATCGAACACCACACCCCCGACCTCCTGGTCATCGACTCGGTGCAGACGATCGCCTCGGCGCAAGTGGAGTCCTCCGCCGGTTCGGTGACCCAAGTTCGCGAGGTCGCGGCAAGCCTGATCGCTGTCGCCAAGCGGATGAACCTGCCCGTGGTTCTCGTTGGGCACGTCACCAAGGACGGCTCCATCGCCGGCCCGCGCGTTCTGGAGCACCTGGTGGACGTCGTGTGTCAGTTCGAGGGCGACAAATACAACCAACTACGGATGGTCCGGGCGCTGAAGAACCGCTACGGGCCCACCGATGAGGTCGGCTGCTTCACGCTCACCGAGTCCGGCATCCACTCCCTATCCGACCCCAGCGGCATCTTCCTGTCCGGCGCCCGCTACCCGGTGCCGGGCACCTGCGTGACCGTCACGCTCGACGGCCGACGGCCAATGCCCACCGAAATCCAGGCCCTGGCGGCGCCCACCACGAACCCGCACGCCCGCCGGACCACCTCCGGGATCGACTCGGCACGGCTCGCGATGACCTTGGCAGTTCTGCACGCTCGGCACGGCACTAACACCACCGGCACAGACATCTACGTCTCCACCGTGGGTGGCTCGCGCGCCACCGAGCCGGCCGCCGATCTCGGAATCGCGCTCGCTGTGATCAGCGCGATCAGCGAACTACCCGTCGCTGCCGGGATGGTGGCAGTGGGCGAGGTGGGGCTCGCCGGTGAGTTGCGAACGATCAATGGCACCGAACGACGGCTCGCCGAAGCCCACCGCCTTGGTTTCCACACCGCCCTGGTCCCCAAGCCCCGGCCAGGCCTGGAACCCGAGCGGTATCCGGCCGGGATGCAGGTGCTGCAGGCGGCAAACCTCACCGAGGCAATCGACCTTGCACGTCCCAGGCCGCGGGCGATGAACTAGTGACAGGTGACACCCCAAAGTCGCCCATCTAGGCCGTAGACTTCACCCTAAGCACGCGTCGCGGCACATCTCGCGACACTCGAGGAACCACCGAAGCAACCGGGAAGGTGTTACGTGGCCGATCCGGCTCTGCCAGCACTCATGCGACAAACGCTGCGCGATGTGGCACCGGGGACCGAATTGCGTGACGGCCTCGAGCGCGTCCTGCGGGGTCGTACTGGTGCGCTGATCGTGCTCGGCTACGACGACGTCGTAGCAAGTATCTGCTCCGGTGGATTCGAACTGGATGTGCCCTTCTCCTCCACCAGGCTCCGTGAGCTGGCGAAGATGGACGGCGCGATCGTCGTCGATAAGGACGCCGGGCGCATCGTACGCGCCGCGGTCCAGCTCCTTCCC